>NZ_CATKQD010000093.1:0-331928 GCF_949768175.1 Pseudomonas sp. IT-P74
GCTCCTACAGTGGGGTTGTGGTGGTGCATAAATCACGAGCACAAAAAAAGCACCCCGCAGGGTGCTTCTTTTTTATCCAGCATCAGCAGATCACTGAGCCGCCTGATTCTCAGACAGGATCAACTTGCCTTCCTTATCCACCGGAATCTGGTTGCCTGGATCACGATCCATGCGCACTTTGCCTTCCTTGCCGTCCAGCGAATACCGCACGTCGTAACCTACAACCTTGTCACTGATATCGTTGACCGTGTTGCAGCGGGTCTGGGTCGTGGTGTAGGTGTCACGCTCTTGCATGCCTTCCTGCACCTTGTTGCCGGCGTAACCACCACCGACAGCACCCGCGACCGTGGCGATCTTCTTGCCGGTGCCGCCACCGATCTGGTTGCCCAGCAGACCACCTGCCAATGCACCGACCACCGTACCGGCGATCTGGTGTTGATCTTTCACCGGTGCCTGCCGGGTGACCGCTACATCCTTGCACACTTCACGTGGAGTCTTGATTTGTGTCTTGACCGGCTCAACGGCTAGAACCTGAGCAAACTCAGGACCGCTTTGTTTAACCAGGCTGTAGGTGGCCACAGCACCCCCGGCAGTTACACCGACAGCACCCAGTACAGCACCAACCAGCATCGACTTGTTCACATGAACCTCCTGGACCATCACATGCGGAACATGTCCGCGCTTCTCCCTGCCTTGGAGCACAAAAAAAGGCGCGAGTTCAACTCGCGCCTTTTTTGGACTACATCGCTTAAAGACTTTGCCTTCAAGGACGGTCGTCGACTTCCTTCTCGGTATTGACCGGAGGAATCAGGTCTTCCGTGCTCAGGTTCAGCCAGATCAGCACCACGTTCGCGATGTAGATCGACGAGTAAGTACCCGCCAGAACACCGATGAACAGGGCGATGGAGAAGCCGAACAGGTTGTCGCCACCAAAGAACAACAGGGCCGCGATCGCCAGCAAAGTGGAGATCGAAGTCGCCATGGTCCGCAGCAGGGTTTGCGTGGTCGAGATGTTGATGTTCTCGATCAGGCTGGCCTTGCGCAGTACACGGAAGTTCTCGCGAACTCGGTCGAATACCACGATGGTGTCGTTGAGCGAGTAACCGATGATCGCCAGTACCGCCGCCAGCACCGTCAGATCGAAGGTGATCTGGAAGAACGACAGGATACCGATGGTCACGATCACGTCGTGGATCAGGGACACGATTGCACCGACCGCAAACTTCCACTGAAAGCGGAAAGCCAGGTAGATCAGGATGCCGCCCAGCGCCATCAGCATGCCGAGGCCGCCCTGGTCGCGCAGTTCTTCACCCACCTGCGGGCCGACGAACTCGACGCGCTTGACCGTCGCCGGGTTCTCGCCGCCGACCTTCTGCAAGGCTTCGGCGACCTGGTGACCCAGTTGCGGGTCTTCGCCAGGCATGCGCACCAGCAGGTCGGTGGTCGCACCGAAGTTCTGCACGATGGCTTCGTGATAACCCGCGGTCACCAACTGCTCACGCACCTTGGTGACGTCGGCCGGACGCTCGTAGGTCAGCTCGATGAGCGTACCGCCGGTGAAGTCCAGGCCCCAGTTCATGCCCTTATGGAAAACACTGAAGATTGCCAGTGCGGTAAGGAACAATGTGACGCCGAACGCGAAGTTGCGAACGCCCATGAAGTTGATTGTACGTAACATGGCAGCCCCTTAAATCCACAACTTCTTGAAGTCACGACCGCCGAAGATCAGGTTGACCATCGCGCGGGTCACCATGATGGCCGTGAACATCGAGGTAAAGATCCCGAGGGACATGGTCACTGCGAAGCCCTTGACGGGACCTGTGCCCATGGCAAAGAGGATGCCGCCGACCAACAGTGTTGTCAGGTTGGCGTCGAGAATCGCGGTGAATGCCCGGCCGAAGCCTTCGTTGATTGCGCGCTGCACGGTCATGCCGGCGGCGATCTCTTCACGGATCCGCGAGAAGATCAGCACGTTGGCGTCGACCGCCATACCCATGGTCAACACGATACCGGCGATACCCGGCAGGGTCAGCGTTGCACCCAGCAGCGACATCAGGGCCAGCAGCATCACCATGTTCACCGCCAGCGCGACGGTGGCGATGAGGCCGAAAAAGCGGTAGATGGCCATGATGAACAGCGAGACGAACAGCATGCCCCACAGCGAAGCATCGATACCCTTGGTGATGTTGTCGGCACCCAGGCTTGGACCGATGGTGCGCTCTTCAGCAAAGTACATCGGTGCAGCCAGGCCACCGGCACGCAGCAGCAGCGCCAGCTCGGACGACTCGCCCTGGCCGTTCAGGCCAGTGATGCGGAACTGAGCACCCAGCGGCGACTGAATGGTCGCCAGGCTGATGATCTTCTTCTCTTCCTTGAAGGTCTGGACCGGCACGTCTTTCTCGACACCGTTGACCATCTGCTTGGTGTAGGTGGTCACCGGACGCTGCTCGATGAAGATCACCGCCATGCTGCGACCGACGTTCGAACGGGTCGCACGGCTCATCAGCTCGCCGCCGTGACCGTCCAGACGGATGTTCACTTCCGGAGTACCGTGCTCGCCAAAACCTGCCTTGGCGTCGGTTACCTGGTCACCGGTGATGATCAGGCCACGCTCGATCAGTGCCGGAGGACGGTTGCCCTCACGGAACTCGAAGGATTCGGAAGTGGCTTTCGAAGCGCCAGGCTCAGCGGCCAGACGGAACTCGAGGTTGGCCGTCTTGCCGAGGATACGCTTGGCTTCGGCGGTGTCCTGCACGCCCGGCAGCTCAACCACGATGCGGTTGGCGCCCTGACGCTGGACGATCGGTTCGGCAACACCCAGCTCGTTGACGCGGTTACGTACCGTGGTCAAGTTCTGCTTGATGGAGTATTCACGGATTTCCGCCAGCTTGGCCGGGGTCATCGCCAGACGCAGCACCGGTTGACCATTGAGGTCGGCCGGAACAATGTCGAAATCGTTGAAGTTCTTGCGAATGATCGAACGGGCCTGTTCGCGGGTCGCTTCATCAGAGAAGCCCAGCTGAATGGCACCATCGAGTTGCGGCAGGCTGCGATAACGCAGTTTTTCTTTACGCAGCAGGCTCTTGACGTCGCCTTCGTAGACTTTCAGGCGTGCATCGAGGGCTTTGTCCATGTCCACTTCCAGCAGGAAGTGCACACCACCGGACAAGTCCAGACCCAGCTTCATCGGGTGCGCGGCGAGGCTGCGCAGCCATTGCGGGGTGGTTTGTGCCAGGTTCAATGCAACGACGTAGTCATCACCCAACGCCTTGCGTACAACGTCCTTGGCCGGCAGCTGGTCTTCAGCCTTGGTCAGGCGAATCAGGCCGCCCTTGCCGTTGGCGGCCAGGGTGGCAGCCTTGACGTTGATCCCGGATTCCTTGAGCGCAGCGCTCACGCGATCCAGATCAGCCTGATTGACTTGCAGTGCAGTGCTTGCACCGCTGACCTGAATGGCCGGGTCATCAGGATAAAGATTGGGAGCGGAATAAATCAGACCGACCGCCAGCACCGCCAGGATCAGAATGTATTTCCACAGAGGATATTTGTTCAGCATCACGCCGCCCGTTTATGACGCGGGGCGCCTTGCGCGCCCCGTCGATTGAATATGAAGTTGAAACTTAGATCGCTTTGAGCGTGCCTTTTGGCAGCGTGGCGGCGATGGCGCCTTTCTGGAACTTCATTTCGACGGTGTCGGAAACTTCCAGAACGACGAAATCGTCGGCCACTTTAGTGATCTTGCCGGCGATGCCGCCGGTGGTCACGACTTCGTCGCCTTTTTGCAGGCTGCTCAGCAGGTTTTTCTGCTCTTTGGCGCGCTTGGCCTGTGGACGCCAGATCATCAGGTAGAAGATGACCAGGAAACCGACCAGGAAAATCCACTCGAAACCGCCGCCCATTGGGCCGGCAGCAGGTGCAGCGGCGTCAGCCATGGCATTAGAGATAAAAAAGCTCATTTAGCACTCCAGTTGCAAATGTTGAATCTTGGGGTCAGAAAACTCAGTCCAAAGGCGGAACAGGTAACCCGCGTTTGGCGTAGAAGGCATCGACAAAGGCGGCCAATGTACCCTGTTGAATAGCCTCGCGCAAACCAGCCATAAGCACTTGATAATGGCGCAAGTTATGGATGGTATTGAGCATGCTTCCCAGCATTTCGCCGCACTTGTCCAGGTGATGCAGATAAGCGCGGGAGAAGTTCTGGCAGGTATAGCAATCGCAGGTAGGATCGAGCGGCGAATCATCATGGCGATGGAACGCGTTACGGATCTTCAGCACGCCGGTATCGATGAACAGATGCCCGTTGCGGGCATTACGGGTTGGCATCACGCAATCGAACATGTCCACACCGCGGCGCACACCCTCAACCAAGTCTTCCGGTTTGCCAACGCCCATAAGGTAACGAGGTTTGTCAGCCGGCATCATGCCCGGCAGATAATCCAGCACCTTGATCATTTCGTGCTTGGGCTCGCCCACCGACAGACCGCCGATGGCCAGGCCGTCGAAGCCGATCTTGTCGAGGCCTTCCAGGGAGCGCATGCGCAGGTCCTGGTGCATGCCACCCTGAACGATGCCGAACAGCGCCGCCGTGTTGTCGCCATGGGCCTCTTTCGAACGCTTGGCCCAGCGCAGGGACAACTCCATGGATACGCGGGCGACATCTTCGTCGGCCGGGTACGGGGTGCATTCGTCGAAAATCATCACGATGTCGGAGCCCAGGTCACGCTGGACCTGCATCGACTCTTCCGGCCCCATGAACACCTTGGCGCCATCGACCGGGGAGGCAAAGGTCACGCCCTCCTCCTTGATCTTGCGCATGGCGCCCAGGCTGAACACCTGGAAACCGCCGGAGTCGGTCAGGATCGGGCCTTTCCACTGCATGAAATCGTGCAGGTCGCCGTGCTTCTTGATCACTTCCGTGCCCGGGCGCAGCCACAGGTGGAAAGTGTTGCCCAGAATGATTTCAGCGCCAGTCGCCTCGATATCCCGTGGCAGCATGCCCTTGACCGTACCGTAGGTGCCCACCGGCATGAAGGCCGGGGTCTCGACGGTACCGCGCGGGAAGGTCAAACGACCGCGACGAGCCTTGCCGTCTGTGGCAAGCAGCTCAAAGGACATACGACATTGGCGACTCATTCTGTTTCCTCGGGGCCACGTGGTGCGGGATTACGGGTGATAAACATCGCATCACCGTAGCTGAAAAAGCGGTATTCGTTGTCGACGGCGGCTTTATAGGCGGCCATGGTCTCGGGATAACCGGCGAACGCCGAAACCAGCATCAACAGCGTGGATTCGGGCAAATGGAAGTTGGTGACCAGGGCATCGACCACATGAAACGGCCGGCCCGGGTAGATGAAGATATCGGTATCGCCACTGAACGGCTTGAGCACCCCATCGCGGGCGGCGCTTTCCAGGGAACGCACACTAGTAGTCCCCACCGCCACCACGCGACCACCGCGAGCGCGGCAGGCAGCCACGGCATCCACCACGTCCTGGCCGACTTCCAGCCATTCGCTGTGCATGTGGTGGTCTTCAAGCTTCTCCACCCGCACCGGCTGGAAAGTGCCGGCGCCGACGTGCAAGGTCACGAACGCCGTCTCGACGCCCTTGGCGGCAATCGCCTCCATCAACACCTGATCGAAATGCAGCCCCGCCGTCGGCGCCGCCACCGCGCCCAAACGCTCGGCGTAGACGGTCTGATAACGCTCGCGGTCGGCGCCTTCATCCGGACGGTCTATATAAGGAGGCAACGGCATGTGCCCGACGCGGTCGAGCAGCGGCAACACCTCCTCGGCAAACCCCAGCTCGAACAACGCATCGTGCCGCGCCAGCATCTCGGCCTCACCACCGCCGTCGATAAGGATCTTCGACCCAGGCTTAGGCGACTTGCTGGAACGCACATGGGCCAGCACGCGATGACTGTCCAGCACCCGCTCCACCAGGATTTCCAGCTTGCCGCCGGAAGCCTTCTGGCCAAACAGCCGCGCCGGAATCACCCGGGTATTGTTGAACACCATCAAGTCGCCGGGGCGCAAATGCTCCAGCAAATCAGTGAATTGACGGTGTGCCAGGGCGCCGCTGACCCCATCCAGGGTCAACAGGCGACTATTGCGCCGCTCGGCCAGCGGATGGCGGGCGATCAGCGAATCAGGGAGCTCGAAGGTAAAGTCAGCAACGCGCATGATGGGGTGTCGTCTAGCAGGGCCGGGAAGTCTAGCGGAAATATCAAAAATTCTCCATGTACCTGATTGACCAGCGGTTATCTCATCTCTATACTTCGCCGCCATTGAGCCCTGATGGCGGAATTGGTAGACGCGGCGGATTCAAAATCCGTTTTCGAAAGGAGTGGGAGTTCGAGTCTCCCTCGGGGCACCAAAATTAAGAAAGGCCTTGCTTTGCAAGGCCTTTTTTTTCGTCCGCAGAAAAGCACCCGCTAACACTCTGCTGACAACGCGCCGACCTGTAGGAGCTGCCGAAGGCTGCGATCTTTTGATCCTGCTTCTCTTCTGCCCCTCTCGCCGGAAGAACATTTCACAAGGATTCCCCCCATGGAATTGCACCTGGAAACCGTTGCCCTCTTCTCCCTCAAGCTGGCTTATGAATCGGAAGACTCAAGCCCGATTTTACGTGACGATCTGGTGATGGGGGATTACCAGCGGGATGTGTTTGAGCTGCTGGTGCGTCGGGGGGATGTTGAGACGATTAAGCTGAAGGTAGATGAGTGCATGGGGTTGGCATTGAACGCCATTGGCGGAGTTGATACGGTCTTGGGCCGCGAACTGCAAGGATTGTCGGCCGACTTCAGTACTGCGCAGACAATAGCGCAGCTTGATACCCCGCTCATCGCACTCAGGGATTACTTGAAAGCTATCCAGTGATGGCTGCTTAGACGGCCGAATACCTTGGTCGCCACGTCTTGACCAATAATAAATCTGTCCGCTTTTCTGCATGCCAGCTTTTCTACACTTTGCTACAGGACACCATGACAACACAGTTGGATACCCGGTGATCGGCACAAGCGCTTTAGCTGCTAGTTCTTACAGTGGCGCTTGGAGGGCCAAGGATCTACCGATCAGTCCGCACACCATCCATAACATAGTCCGCATGGCTCTCCTTGGATGGAGGAAAAAAGGCAAGTGAAAAAATAAACAATATTGCAAGTAAAGTCCTGAAAGACTTACTCCAACCTTCTGCGAGGCCACTGCCTTAAGACAGCGGCCTCGCAGGATAAATGGCGGTGATCTAAAAAACAGAAACCCGCGACACATGAAAGAAAACTTCAGCCCATATTTATAACAACAATATTCAATTCAAGATCGCCAATTCACGCTCTGCAATGACCAGCAAGTCGTCACATGCAATCCTACAACGATCAAGCTCCTTCGGCGGAGTGGGTGTAAAATGGGCATTATCATTCCGAACTGGTATGATCGCCGAAACCTTATCCTCAAGTTCACGTTTATCTCTAAACATACTTTTGAAATAAGCCCAACTTTGACCAGAGATCATCAGATCTTTGAGGTGCCCAAAATACATGCAAGACATTATATCTCGCTCACTAGACTCTGAGTATCTATAACGTTTATCTGATCGCGCCACCATATCAACAAGCCCATCCCAGACTGCAACCCCAAGTACTTTACGCATCCCATCTTGGTATTTCTCACCAAGATTTGCTTCATACTTTATACGTATTAACTCCCTTAACACCAATTCGGTTGACTCTATGAGCAACCACACTTGATTAGAGGTAATATCAGCAGGTGTAGACGTCTCCAGTTCGCTATAGTAGCTCCAGAATAAATTATTCCTACGAAAAATTTCTTTGGGAATATACACCCCCAACCCCATGTACTGAATTTCTTCCATAACCCGATGCGCCAAGTGCGCTTCTAGCCCGCTACTACTTAACACACTAGCTATGTAGGCGATACTAGCGCTATCTCTAAGAGCGAAATGACGAGCAAATACTTTGGTTTCAGGACTCAGAGACAAACTCCAATTCTCCAATAGTCCGCGATGGGCAGGCATCATAATATCTTGTGCCAACTGCAGATGCACATCGGTAGCTCCCGATCTATAAAGCGCCTCTAAAATCCTGACAGTTAAACCCGCATGACCTCCCGTCACCTCATAAATATTATCAGCCAGGGATTGAGAAACCCCGGCCACAACTGCAGGAAAAACCATCAGGACAAGTAAGCGAATTGCATCAGCAGTTAAATTAGTTAAATACAATGATGCCGCGCGACTTCCTATAGGAGATGTATCATCCTGAGAAAATGCGTACAAATGCTGCGCGCCCGCAAACACCATAACAATATTATATTCACTGCCTGACTCCTCCCCATAAAGAAGTGAAAATAAATTATCCTGAAAGCCCCGGGGAAATCTGTCACCTAATACTCGCTTTGATTCATCCAACAAGAAAATAAACTTTGGCTCAACCTCTCCACACTGACTCTTAACATCCTTCAAACCGCATATAAAATCATCAACACTACCAGTGTTGCGCTCAACATCTTGAAATACAGTCCCAGATATCTGCTTGCCACAACTACTCACAGCTTTTTTTAACAAGAGCTGGAAAAAATCCTTAGGGGTGGCATCATACTTTAAAAGATTAAGATCAACATATATGGGCACATCGACAGCACTCAACTGCCCAGCATCGACTTTTCTTTCTGAAAGAATGTCCCGCATCCGCATTAATGCCGTCGTTTTTCCCGCCTGTCTACCGCCAAAAAGTAGTACTGCGTTCGTTCTCTGGGTTGCGTCGATAAGCGTATGGCAAAACTCTTCGCGACCTACAAAAAAAATGGAGCCTGGAATAATATTCACTTTATCCTTATCCACGGCTCATCTCTCCATTTCTTAGCCAACGCAACATAAACTCCATGGTTAGCGAGATTGTATTATCGGTCACCGACACTATTTGGTAGCCTACCAAATGCCTAATACTCAAAGCCTTAGCAGTATCGTGCTGCAACTCAGACAGATTTATTTCTCCACCTGCCTTTGCAACCTCCATACAGACATTTAGCTCTTCCGGATAATCTCGGGAGAAACGCTCTACAATCTCTCTAAAGTCACGCCCAGCACTATCTAAATATGGATTTATTAACTCATCTATCATTTCAATAGAAACACTCAACGGCCTATTAGAGTGTCTCTCACATATGAAGCTGCAAAATTGACGACTAAAGAAAGGATGTCCACCGGTTAATGCATGAATTCTTTCGACCACATCGCTTGAGAATCTAACCCCCATCCCCCTCCCTAGAGTGTTTATCATCTGGAATGACTCTTGATACCTCAGCAAAGGAAGATAAATCTCTTTGAAAAAATTAAATACTGGATTATCTTTTCCTGCAAACTGAGCTGCTTCTGCAATTGCAGCGTTAGCTCCAGTAACAATTGGCACAAAATCACCAGACTCTTGAGCAACACCTCTTATATAGCTAAAAAAGTTAAAAAAACCATCAAATCCTTCTTTACCTGAAGAGTTTGGGATTATTCGCTCAATTTCATCTAACATAACCACGACTTTAGGGCGGGGATTAAGCTGAGATTTTCTTATAACATCTAGTATTTTGCTTAAATCAGAGTCAAAGGCAGTAGCAACGGGGAAATCAGGCGGAATATCAAGATAGTCAGAATAATGCCCTCCAAGTCTCCATTGAACTCCTTTAAACTCAGATCTATTCGCTCGCTTATATAGCTCACTGCCTAGCTTCCAATAAAGCCAACGAGTATCATTTATATCAGATGGAACTCGCAGAAGATCCATATAAACGACTATATCCCCTCCTTCATGGGCACGGCGCTCAATCTCTTTAAGCAGTGATGTCTTTCCAACCTTACGCAAGCCAAATATACCTGCGGCAATCCCATTTGATATAGCATCGCGAATTTCAGAAAGTGGTTTCTCTCGTCCAAAAAATCGACGCCCAGAAACGGGGAAATTTTGAGCAAACAAATCGCGTCTGAATAACCACCGATCTAGCACCTCTCTCAGAGCTGTACTTTTATCTTTTGCTCGCTCAATTTGAGACTGAGTGATAGGAACGATCGCCGGCACTGTGCGCTTCCGATCTTCTAAACGCTGATACAGTAGGCGCTCTACGTGTTCCGGCAAAGAAGATACTAACAACAGCACAACTTGCTCATCAATCAAGCCTCCTGTGCCCCACTCTCGGATTACCTCATCTATACTTTCAATATCCGATCGACTGATTTCCGACTTGAACATACATCTCAGGAGTAGATTTCCGGATATCCCATAGCCTTCAAGTATTTCAGGAGCCAAGGGTTCTATAACAAAATCCGAGCCAACGGTTTTTTGCTCGAACAACGATGCCCTAACAATTCGGAAACCTGCATTATTTATAAAGTCGTATGCTAACTCACCTCTATGATGCTGCAATCGTATCTTGGCAAGCCCCATCGATAATAGATCATCCCGAGGAAATGCAGTCTTGCCATGTATACTTGACTCAAAAGCTACTCGGGCCATCTCATAGTATCTGAGCGCCTCTATTAGGTCGTCTCGATTACTATCCCGCTTTATATAAATTCTAGCTATTCCAAGTAAAAAGCGACGGTCGCTTCCTTGGCCAGTTTCCTTGCTCAATTCCAGCCCTTTACGCAAGAAGCCAATTGCACTTTTAAAGTTCCCTGCCGCCGAATATAACAGCCCAATATCTTCGAGCAGTTTAATATTAAAAGGAAAGGCTTTCAGCCCCGCCTCATAAACTTTTAACGCCTCTGCACGCCGGTTCCTATTCTTCTCCATTGCGGCATAGCTTGTGACCAATTGCACCGAAGGTGAATTAATCATCCCTCGCTCATAGAGCTTAACAGCGTCGTCAAAACGCTTACTATCCCTTGCGAGAATAGCCTGCGCGAGATAATCAAGCTTAGTCATCTCGGCTGATAGCTTCGAAGTATTGACGTTGGACTCAAGCGTGATTTGAAAGGCCTGGAGACCACGTTCGGTCACCTGCTTTTGGAAATTAACTTGACCACCAACCACTAAAGGCTTCGACGTATCAATAATCTGAGAGAAATGAAAAAAAATCCTGCCATCGACACTATCTTCAATAAATCCAAATTTTCGATCCTGCTTTAGAGCGACAATCCTCCCTGAAGACAATCCGGTATCTAAGAGCACTTCCTTAAGCTCATCATGTACATCTATTGCAAGAAGCCCACGAGGCACCGACGACACTTTAAATACAACCCGATCACCCGAAGATAAAAGACTTCCAGAGTCTCTAATGGACTTCCTGTGCACTAGTAATTTTTCACCTTGAATATCGCCATCATCAGGGCTTATATAGCCGTAACCCGCTTTATCATCATATGAGATTACTACACCGCTACTGTATTCATCCTGCATGATTCAAGCTCCTTCTCGGCTATATTTCAAAAGTCAGTTTTTTCGCCCATTTTCCAGACGCGGCAAAGATGCCTGATGGCGAGATTATGGGCGTGACATGGTTTTGCCATCAAGAGAAAACTAGAGCGATGATGCGCCTATAGCACCAGAATCCCCTAGCCTTAGCAGAGAGAGTTGCCCGCATCACCTGTTGCCCTTGCCCTTGCCCTTGCCCCCCCCACCCCCCACCCCCCACCCCCGGCTAACGGTTAACTCGGATTAATTCTTCTTCAAAATCCGGCGGTGATCCTGAGGCTTTCGGCACGACACGGGGCGGATGCCCGCGTGGTTTTTGTTAGCGGAAAAGTACACAACTACGTAAATGCGGTTCACCCGTGCATTCGCCCAACCCCTTGGCATGTCGCGGGAGCTCCAGAGCATTTCAGATGGATACGGGCATAGAGCCCGCAGGATCTTGTTAACCGTTGGCGTTTCTACGTTGGTTGACAGGAAACTGTCGCTACCAGCGATGTCGCGGATTTCCGCCCCCGCTTGAAGAAAAAACCTCAGGGGCCCCGGCATAAAAAACGCAGATTGCCTCAGATCTCAAGCTTCGTTGCACTACTCTTCTGGATATAGACATTGACTCCTGCCTAGCCGCCCACTGCTGACCGGTATACACGAATGGAATCCTCAAGCCAGAAACGCGCCTTCCGCACTCCTGAAAGTATCCAAGCCGAAAAGGAAACGCGGGGAATGCTCAAACCTTTTCTGGAGGGCAGAGGATTCACCGGAGTTAATGACGTCCGTAAAGGGCACTCTCAATTGCTTTCTGCGAACAGCCCTGAAGGCGCTACATTCAGTGCTCGAGTTCGATTGTGCTGGCGCTGGGAGGATCATCCAGAGAAATACTCCGCGGCCCAGTTACGCGCACAGTTAAGCCACGGAGACTGGGATAGAACAATCGCTGAGATCGTTGATCGCGAAGCACCACAAGGGATTACACATGCGCTTCTAGTGCAACGCTACAAAAGTGATATCAAGTTCGCTGCCCTGATTCCCGTGACGGCCATGACCGGCATCATCAACGAGCAGAAAAAAGTGAGCGCTGAACTCTTAGCTGCTGGGAGACTAGGGCGTCTAAAAAAAAATCATGCGGTCAACGGTGACAGCCCGACGATGTGGCTAATGGATAGCCGCTTTGAGGAGGCACACAAAATTGCCGATGTCCTATGGCAGTGGGAAGGGGTGGAGGATCTAGCTAAGCGACCGCTTTCCAACGATCTCGTTGGTGTTATTGACGACACCTTCAGTGATCTGCCTGGCCTTGATTTATCGCTCCTGGGTCGTGACGAAGCGTCACGTTTTCAATCGACGGTATCTAGAGTAGCTAGAGATCCAAACGTCCGAAAAGCGGTGATTGAGCGTTGCAATGGACGCTGTGAGCGTCCTGGATGTGGAGCGAGCCGTTCTTATGCTGGCTTTCTCGATGTGCACCACATCTTGGGTGTCGAGGTCAGTGATCGCGTTTTTAATTGCGTTGCCCTTTGCCCAAATTGCCATAGAGATGCACACTTCTCGGAGGATCGAGAGAAGTTGAATGGCTCATTGTTACTGATAGCTGATCGTCAGCAGGACTAGCGCTGTATCCCTGCATGTATCCCTTTACCGACAAATGCTCTGAAGACCACAGATTATATGGTGCAGTCGAGTCTCCCTCGGCACTAAAACTTGAAAGGATTCCACTTAACAAGGCCTTTTTTGTGCCCGCAAGAAAGTTAGCTACACACCTTCGCTCCCCGACGAAGGTGACTCCATAAGAACTTCCCAGTGAAACTGCTGCAGGAATGCTAATCGCCTCAGAAATTCCGGTCGGGGCATTTTCTTTGCAGCTTAAGCCTGCCACTCTCAGGCGAAGAGCTTGCATTGGACTCTGTCGAAGGTTGCAGCAAAGAGATCAGCACGATACCCTCTTCGCCGTCGCTGCCAATTCAGCGACCGGGTGTGGAAACCCGTGTAACTCAAGGCGCAACAGCGCCCCCATCACGTCTGCCGGCGCCTTTTTTATGCCTGCGGCGTGAGTTATGGCGGCTGTGCGTGGGACGTCTTCGGACGTGCCGGTTTCCTTGATTCCCGGTTTTCCACCCTGCGCACAGCTGTCACCCATTCGTGTGGAAACGAACGTGGCAGCTCCTCATATCAAGGAGTTGGATAATGCGCAGTATCAATCCGTTTGAAATTTGGCTCACCCCTCTACGCAATTCCCAATCGCGTGACATCCTTCCCAATTGCCTCTCCATCCTCGGAGGTGGCCAATGACCGAACAACCCGAACTCAAAACCATTGGCCTGACGCCGGCCATCTACTGTGCGGACCAAGCACTGTTCCATGTCACTCGTGATGTTCCCCTCGGGGATGCGTTGGCGATGGCTTCTGATTTTCTGTTTCTGGCCAAGGCGCTGAGTAAGGATGCGGCTTATGCCAGGGACACGGACTATCACGCCTGGGCAGCGCATTATTTGACGGCGATGGGGAAGGCGGTGGTGGATGATGTGGTGAAGGTGCTGACGCGGGATCGTACTTCTGCAACGACACCTAAGCAGCCGACGGCGAAATCCGAAGGATAACGCCTGAGGACCGATGAGCCCCGAGTTATTCGGGGCTTACAAATATGCAGCGCTCGGCGACCAAAAAACACGTGACGCCCCCCCTCCCTTGTAGTCAGATACGGCTATCGTTTGAATTAGCTGTGTAGAGGCATTTTGCTGGAATGGTTATGACACCAAAACGGAATCACACATGGAAGCGCTGATTAATCCGGACGTTCTGCGATGGGCGCGTGAGCGAGCATCCCTGAGCGCGAGCACCCTGGCCAAAAGTCTTGGTACGCAGGAAGACAACGTGCTGGCCTGGGAGCAAGGCAAGAAAAAGCCCTCCTTCAACCAAGCCATGAATTACGCCCGACAGACGTACATCCCGTTTGGGTACCTTTACCTGTCTCAGCCACCAGTGGAAAGCCTTCCACTGCCGGATCTCAGAACAATCAATGGAAAACGTGACCACGGATACAGTCTCGCCCTCATGGATACCATCAGGTGGGCCATGGAAAGACAAGAATGGTATCGCGACTACCTGATCAGCCAAGGCGTCACTGAAAATAGAATTGTCGGAAGGTTTTCGGTAAGCGACAGCGTGGCAGTGATCGTTGCAGACATCCGAGCGACCTTGGGCATACCCAACAAACCAAACCGCGGCGATTTTGATGACTACTTCAAGGATCTGATAAGCAAAATTGAAATAGCGGGCATCCTTGTAATGCGTAACAGTATTGTTAACAACAATACGAGCAGGCCATTGTTTGTAGAAGAGTTCCGAGGCTTTGCAATCAGCGACAAGTTAGCGCCGGTCATTTTTATCAATACAGCCGATTGTCCTGAGGCAAGACTGTTCACGTTAGCTCATGAACTGTCGCATATTTGGATAGGTCGTTCTGGCGTTTCTGACGGTGACCCTGCCAATCATAGATCTGAAGAAATCTTGTGTAATGCGGTAGCGGCAGAGCTATTAACGCCCGAGCGCGAATTCATCGCATCTTGGGACCCTGATATTGAGTGGCAAGAAAATATCCCACCCTTAACAAAATTTTTCCATATTAGTAGCTGGGTGATAGCCAGGCGCGCCCTGACTTTCAACCTCATAACACCATCCGAATATGGTGTATTTATTGCCAGAAAGATCGCTGAGCACAAAGCTCGCAGCAAGAATGGCACGCCGCCATACAACAGACTGCAGACAGGGCGAGTCAGCAAAACGCTGGCTGCAGCAGTAGCAAGTGAAGCATTAAGTGGAAGAATGCTTTATCGAGATGCAGCACGTCTGATTGGCGTGAAGCCGCATAAGCTATCTGACTATTCGAAAAAGGAACTTGGATTTTGAGTTATCTGCTAGATGCGAACTCCTACATACAGGCGAAAAATACTCATTACCGGATGGGCTTTTGTCCTGGTTTCTGGGACTGGTTAGACAGCGCATATGATGCCGGTAAAATTTCCAGCGTATCTCTTGTATACAAGGAGCTGGTTGATTACGGCGACGAACTATCCAGATGGGCGAGAGAAAGGCCAAACCACTTCCTGTCTGTCGATGACGCCAGAACACAGACAACCTTTGCGCAGATTGCTACGTATGTCATGGACCTGCCACTCCCTAAACAAACAGAAAAAATACGCTTTCTTGACGGTGCAGACCCTTGGTTGATTGCAAAAGCAAGCGCAACTGGACAAACAATCGTGACCCACGAGGTATTGGTACCTCCGACAAGTCAGAAAATCAAAATCCCAAATATTTGCCAGCAGTTCAGTGTTCCTTATATAAGCGCATTCGACCTGCTTGACACACTTAATGCAAAACTTGTTCTTGGCACCCACTCTTAGAGAAAGAGGGAATAGACGTCGTTCATCCCACTATCAATACTACGACCCTCGCCGTCGAGACAGGTCATGGATTTTCATTCCCCTGCTGGTCAGCAGTTCAACCAAATCAGATATATACGCAACGGTGTATGAGAAGCTGGGGCAGTCAACTTCCATGCTCCAGAAACAAGAAGGCCCGAACGTAATGCCGGACTGAGCCAGCACCAGAGGATCGGGCGCGATTGACATCAATGCTGCCGCAGCCAAATGACCAAGTCAATGTGTACGAAATTTGGCTTTTCCTTCCACACAATTTCCAATCGCGTAACCCCCTCCCCCATTGCCTCCCCATCCTCGGAGGTGGCCAATGACTGAACAACCTGAACTCAAAACCATTGGCCTGACACCTGCGATCTACTGCGCGGATCAAGCGCTTTTTCATGTCACTCGCGGGGTTCCTCTTGGCGATGCGTTGTCCATGGCCTCTGATTTTCTGTTCCTGGCTAAAACGCTCACTGAAGATGCTGCTTATGCCAGAGACACTGACCGTCATGCTTGGGCTGCGCATTATCTGACTTCGATGAGCAAGGCGTTGGTGGATGATGCGGTGAAGGTGCTGACGCGGGATCGGGTTTGCGCACAGGTATCATCCAAGCGGGCGGGAGCGAAGGCTGAACCTTAGTGTTTGAGGCCTGTGGGGCGGGGGTGACCGCGATGGTGGTAGCTGATTCAGCATTTATGTTGGCTGGGCTGGCGCTATCGCGAGCAGGCTCGCTCCTACATGGATTGCGGTGGGCTGACGGGCATTGTTCTGGCCCGACTGGGTGACTGGGTTGTGATTGCGGTGCATCTTCAGCATTGATGGTGGTTGGGCTGGCGATTTCGCGAGCAGGCTCGCTCCTACAGTGCAAGAAATGGGGGTCGAGTAGTTTATGGATTTATTTTCGAGATCAATCCAACCATCGTGCCCGCAGTCTGAGGTCAGGTATCAGAGCTGGACTCAAGCTCGCCTTGAGTTTTCACGCCGAACAACCGGTCGGCTATCTGCCGACCGCGCTCCAACCCTTCCTGCGTTAACCAAACTGACTTGTTCCTGTTCACCGGATCGCTGATGAAACCCTGTTCATGCAATCGGCTCATGATTTCGAAGTCGAACCCTTTCCAGGTGTTGCCGCTGTCGGAACTAAAGGCTGCCAACAGGGCAAGCACGGCGTCTTGAATGAGTTTGTCGTCGTATTCCATGATCATTGTTCCGCTTATGTTTGATGGCTATCGTCGGGGCTGTGATGGGCGTTCCACTCCCCCTCTGAGTTGCATAAAAACATAAGAATAGTGCGTTCATCCAGGTAGCGTCGTTGAGTGGACTCACGCCTGCGACCGATTCAGCACAGGGGCTTTCTAGACTGCCGCTTTCGCGAGCAAGCCCGCTCCCACAGTGGGTGCAACAAGCTGTCTTGTTTGGGCCACGCGTGTGGGTGGGTTTGGGGCGCATCTTCGATATGGATGAGGGGTGGGCGGGCGCTATCGCCAGCAGGCTGGCTCCCACAGGGGTTAGTTGTGGTGACTGGCATTTGGGTGGTTGCTATACATCATCCATCGACAAGCCCTTCGGGCACTACGCCGGTGTGTGAACACCCCTTGCGGCGCTCATCTAGACTTAATGGATAGTCGTAGACAGAACCGAACACGTCGCTCTGGTGCGGCCGATTCAAGGGCCGCGTGGCAATCTGGCTTTTATGCCCCTATTGAGGTGCGGCGAAGACCGTGCCGGGCGCAACAAGATGCCCGCTCAGGGTGCCCTGGCCGACGGTCTGTAGATGCCACGATACCGTGACGTGGTGTGAATGCCGCAGCCGACACTTTCGGACAACCGACAACCGCCAGGTTTGTCCGTGACCGTGAGGATTGCTGAATGCCTGATGAGATGTTGCACCTGCCTGTGGTCAACAGTCTGCTGGAGCGCCATAAGGGCACCCCGGGTGCGCTGTTGCCCATTCTTCATGATATTCAGGAGCGCATCGGTTACATCCCCGATGTCGCCGTCCCCGAGATTGCCCATGCCCTCAACCTGAGCCAGGCCGAGGTTCGTGGGGTGATCAGTTTTTACCATGATTTCCGTACCGCGCCGCCCGCGCGGCATATCCTGCGGCTGTGCCGGGCCGAGTCGTGCCAGAGTCGTGGCGCCGAGCAGCTTGCGGCGCAGTTGCGCGAGCGTCTGCAACTGGACGATCACGGCAGCAGTGCCGATGGCAGCATCAGTTTGCGTCCGGTTTATTGCCTGGGTGCTTGTGCCTGTTCGCCGGCGCTGGAGCTGGATGGCCAGGTGCACGCGCGGCTCAGTGCCGAGCGGCTGGATGCATTGCTCGATGCTTGTCGGGAGGACGCGTGATGCCGACTCTTTACCTGCCTTGTGATTCCCTTGCCCGTGCCGTGGGTGCCGATGAGGTGGCGGTGGCGCTGATCACTCAGGCCCGGGAACGTAATTTGCCGCTGGAATTGCAGCGCACCAGTTCTCGCGGTTTGTATTGGCTGGAACCGCTACTGGAAGTGGACAGCCCGCAAGGTCGTATCGGCTTCGGCCCGCTGACTGCGGCTGATGTGCCGTCGGTGCTTGAAGCCCTGCAAGGCGAGCCGTCCGCTCATCCACTGGCCTTGGGCCTGGTGGAAGAATTGCCTTATCTGAAGTCTCAACAACGCCTGCTGTTCGCCCGCGCCGGCATCACCCGGCCGCTGTCCCTGGAGGATTACCGGGCCCACGGCGGTTTCGAAGGTTTAACCCAGGCCATCGCCATTGGCGGCGAGCAGACCGCGACAGCGGTGTTCGATTCGGGCCTGCGTGGCCGTGGCGGCGCGGCCTTCCCCGCCGGGATCAAATGGCGCACGGTGCGCGGCACTCAGGCTGCGCAGAAATACATTGTATGCAACGCCGACGAAGGCGACTCCGGCACCTTTGCCGACCGCATGCTGATGGAAGGCGACCCCTTCCTGCTGATCGAAGGCATGGCGATTGCTGGCATTACCGTCGGCGCCACCTTCGGCTACATCTATGTGCGTTCGGAATATCCGGATGCCGTGGCCACTATGCGTGCAGCGTTGAACATCGCCCGAGATGCCGGTTACCTCGGTGCCAATGTCGGCGGCAGTGGCCTGGCCTTCGATATGGAAGTGCGCGTCGGTGCCGGTGCTTATATCTGCGGTGAAGAAACCGCGCTGCTGGACTCCCTCGAAGGCAAGCGCGGGATCGTCCGCGCCAAGCCGCCGATTCCGGCGTTGCAGGGGTTGTTCGGCCTGCCGACGCTGGTGCACAACGTGCTGACCCTGGCCTCGGTGCCGCTGATTCTGGCCAAGGGTGCGCAGTTCTACCGCGATTACGGCATGGGCCGTTCTTTGGGCACCATGCCCTTCCAGCTGGCGGGCAATGTGCGTCGCGGCGGTCTGGTGGAACGGGCCTTTGGCCTGACCTTGCGGGAGCTGGTGGAAGACTACGGCGGCGGTACCGCCAGTGGTCGGCCGCTGAAGGCTGCGCAGGTGGGTGGCCCGCTTGGCGCCTGGGTGCCGCCTTCGCAATTCGACACGCCGCTGGATTACGAAGCCTTTATGGCCATCGGTGCGATGCTCGGTCACGGGGGCGTGGTGGTGGCTGACGACACCCTGGACATGGCCCGCATGGCGCGCTTCGCCATGCAGTTCTGCGCCGAGGAATCCTGCGGCAAATGCACGCCGTGTCGCATCGGCTCGACCCGTGGCGTCGAGGTGATCGATCGTCTGCTGGCCGCGCCCGACCAGAGCAGTCGCGATGCGCAGGTGATCATCCTCAAGGACCTGTGCGACACCCTGCAATACGGTTCGCTGTGCGCGTTGGGCGGCATGACGTCTTATCCCGTGGCCAGCGCCCTCAAGCACTTCCCCGCTGACTTCGGTCTGCAAGCCTCGGAGGCCGAACAATGATCACTCTCTTCGACCCGAAAACCGATATCGACCTGGGTACACCGGCCCGCGACAGTCAGGTGCAAGTCACCCTGAACATCGACGGCCGCAGCATCAGCGTGCCCGAAGGTACTTCGGTGATGCGTGCCGCTGCGCTGATGGGCACCACCATTCCCAAACTCTGTGCCACCGACAGCCTGGAAGCCTTCGGCTCCTGCCGCATGTGCCTGGTGGAGATCGACGGCATGCGCGGTTATCCGGCGTCCTGCACCACGCCGGTCAGCGAAGGCATGAGTGTGCACACCCAGACGCCCAAGCTCGCGACGCTGCGCCGCAACGTCATGGAGTTGTACATCTCCGATCACCCGCTGGACTGCCTGACCTGCTCGGCCAACGGCAACTGCGAGTTGCAAACCGTGGCCGGTCAGGTCGGCCTGCGGGAAGTGCGTTATGGCTATGAAGGCGAGAACCATCTGGAGGACGTGAAAGACACCTCCAACCCTTACTTCGACTACGACCCGAGCAAGTGCATCGTCTGCAACCGCTGCGTGCGAGCCTGTGAAGAAACCCAGGGTACTTTCGCCCTGACCATTACCGGGCGCGGTTTTGAATCACGTGTCGCGGCCGCTGGTGGCGATAACTTCCTCGACTCCGAATGCGTGTCCTGCGGCGCCTGTGTGCAAGCCTGCCCCACCGCGACCCTGATGGAAAAAAGCGTGGTCGAACTGGGTCAGCCTGAACGCAGCGTGATCACCACTTGCGCCTATTGCGGGGTGGGCTGTTCGTTCCGTGCCGAGATGAAAGGCGACCAGTTGGTGCGCATGGTGCCGGACAAGAACGGCCAGGCCAACCACGGCCACTCTTGCGTCAAGGGGCGCTTTGCCTGGGGCTATGCGACCCACCCGGATCGCATCACCAAGCCGATGATCCGCAAACACATCAGCGACCCTTGGCAGGAAGTCAGCTGGGATGAAGCGGTGACCTACGCCGCCAGCGAATTCCGTCGGCTGCAGCAAAAATATGGCCGCGATTCCATTGGTGGCATCACCTCCAGCCGTTGCACCAACGAAGAAACCTACCTGGTGCAAAAACTGGTGCGCGCGGCCTTCGGCAACAACAACGTCGACACCTGTGCGCGGGTCTGCCACTCGCCGACCGGTTATGGCCTGAAGCAAACCCTTGGCGAGTCCGCCGGCACCCAGAGTTTCGACTCGGTGATGCAGGCCGACGTGATCCTGGTGATGGGCGCCAACCCCAGCGACGCCCACCCGGTGTTCGCTTCCCAACTCAAACGCCGCCTGCGTGAAGGCGCGCGGCTGATCGTCATCGACCCACGACGCATTGATCTGGTGGATACGGTGCATGCCCGCGCCGAGTATCACCTGGCCCTGCGCCCCGGTACCAACGTCGCCATGCTCAACGCCTTGGCTCATGTGATTGTCACTGAAGGACTGCTCAACCAGGCCTTTATCGACGCCCGTTGCGAGGGCAGCGATTTCGCGATCTGGAGTGAGTTCGTCAGCCGTGCGGAAAACTCGCCGGAAGCCCTTGGCCCTGTCTGCGGTGTACCCGCTGCCGACATCCGTGCCGCTGCGCGCCTGTATGCCACCGGTGGTAATGCGGCGATCTACTACGGCCTGGGCGTTACCGAACACAGTCAGGGCAGCACCTCGGTGATGGGCATCGCCAACCTGGCCATGGCCACCGGCAACATCGGTCGCGAAGGCGTAGGCGTGAACCCGTTGCGTGGGCAGAACAACGTGCAGGGTTCCTGCGACATGGGCTCTTTCCCCCACGAGCTGCCCGGTTACCGGCATATTTCCAACGAAGTTGTGCGGGCGCAGTTTGAGCAAGCCTGGAACGTCACCCTGCAACCCGACCCGGGCCTGCGCATCCCCAACATGTTCGAGTCGGCCCTGGCCGGCAGTTTCAAGGGCCTGTATTGCCAGGGCGAAGACATCGCCCAGAGCGATCCGAATACCCAGCACGTCACCGCGGCTTTGTCGGCGATGGAATGCATAGTGGTACAGGACATTTTCCTCAACGAAACCGCCAAGTTCGCCCATGTGTTCCTGCCGGGCTGCTCGTTCCTGGAAAAAGACGGCACTTTCACCAACGCCGAGCGACGCATCTCCCGGGTGCGCAAGGTCATGGATCCGCTGGGCGGCAAGGCCGACTGGGAAGGCACGGTGGCCCTGGCCAATGCCCTCGGTTACCCGATGAACTACAGGCATCCGTCAGAAATCATGGATGAAATCGCCAGCCTCACGCCGACCTTCACCAACGTCAGCTACGCGGAACTTGAGCGCCACGGCAGCCTGCAATGGCCGTGCAACGCCGAAGCACCGGATGGCACGCCGACCATGCACATCGAAGAGTTTGTGCGCGGCAAGGGGCGCTTCATGCTCACCGGTTACGTGCCGACCGAGGAAAAGGTCAACGCTCGCTATCCGCTGCTGCTGACCACCGGGCGCATCCTCAGCCAGTACAACGTCGGCGCCCAGACCCGGCGTACCGACAACGTTGCCTGGCACGACGAAGACCGCCTGGAAATCCACCCGACCGATGCCGAGAGCCGTGGCATCAACGAAGGTGACTGGGTCGGCATCGGCAGCCGCGCCGGGCAGACTGTGCTGCGTGCGCGGATCACCGAACGGGTTGCCCCGGGTGTGGTGTACACCACGTTCCACTTCCCGGAATCGGGGGCCAACGTGATCACCACCGACAACTCCGACTGGGCCACCAACTGTCCGGAGTACAAGGTCACCGCCGTGGAAGTCAGCCGCGTTTATCACCCTTCGGAGTGGCAAAAACGCTTCCAGGCGTTCAGCGACGAACAACAGCGCCTGCTTGACGCTCGTCGCCAGGAACGTGGGACCAAAGCCGAGGTACGCCGATGAGCACGGACAACCTGATCAAGATGGCCAACCAGATCGCCCAGTACTTTGCCAGCCAGCCGGACCAGCAACAAGCGGTGCTCAGCGTGCGCAATCATATGCAGATGTACTGGGCGCCGAGCATGCGCAGGGAGTTGCTGGCCTGGCAGACGGAGCATCAGGGGGCGGATTTGCACCCGCTGGTGCAGGCGGCGGTGACTGGGGCTGGTTGGGAGGCTTAGCCTGCTGGCTCCCACAGGGGGTTGTGTCAGGGGGGGTGTGTTGTGTGGGCAGGCCAGAGGCGCTCATTGGCGGCATTAAGCGTATCCTGTTCACGACCACCTCCCCTGAGCCCCGGAACCACAATGACCAAAAGCATTCTCTACGCCTTGGGCGCTGCTGCCTTGTTCGGCGCCAGCACGCCCTTGGCCAAGTGGCTAGGCTTGAACGTGTCCCCCATCCTCCTCGCCGGCCTGCTTTATCTGGGCAGCGGCGTCGGGCTGACGCTAACCCGACTGATCCGTGATCGTGGCTGGCGGCCGACAGGCCTGACAGCCCCTGAATGGCCGTGGTTCATCGGGGCCATTGTGTTCGGTGGCGTGCTGGGTCCGGTTTCATTGATGTTTGGACTCACCCTCACCTCTGGCACCACCGCATCACTGTTGCTGAACCTGGAAGCCGTGTTGACCGCACTGATGGCGTGGGTGGTCTTCAGGGAGAACGCTGACCGGCGCATTGTTGCGGGGATGGTGGCCATTGTTGCCGGGGGCGTGTTGTTGGCGTGGCCTCGCACTTCGGCAGAGGTTCAAGGCTGGTTGGGGCCTGTCGCGGTGGCGGTGGCGTGTTTTTGTTGGGCCATTGATAACAACCTCACCCGCAAGGTGTCTGCGTCGGATGCGTTGTTTATTGCCGGCACCAAAGGGCTGGTGGCAGGAGCCGTCAATTGCGCGCTGGGGATCGCGTTGGGTATGCACCTGCCAGAGTGGTCGCTTCTTGGGCCAACCCTGCTGGTGGGCTTTTTGGGGTATGGCGTCAGTCTGGTGCTGTTCGTCCTGGCGTTGCGGGGGCTTGGTACGGCGCGGACCGGGGCGTACTTTTCCACGGCGCCGTTCCTGGGAGCCGCGATAGCGATCCTGTTTTTCGGTGAAGCCGTGACGTGGGTGTTTTGGATCGCTGCCGGCCTGATGGGGCTGGGGGTCTGGATTCATCTGACCGAGAGTCACTCACACGAGCATCAGCACGAACCGCAAATCCACGACCACAAGCATGTCCACGATGAGCATCATCAGCATGAACATGCCTTTGAGTGGGACGGTGTGCAACCCCATAGCCATGTGCACCAACACTCACCGATCGTCCACAGTCACCCGCACTTTCCCGACATCCATCACCGGCACTCGCACTGAGCCCCGGAGGCTGCGGCCATTTAAACCGGCCGTAGCCATCACCGCCCTACTCCACGTCCCCCTTCCTCGTCGCCGTCACGGTCACTTCAATCGCCCGGACACTGATCGCCGCGAATGTCGCGGTCATCAGCACGCCGTTGAAACCCAGCAGGATCGCCAGCACTCGCGACACTCCCAGTTTTGGTACCAGTTCTCCATAGCCGATGGTCAGCCCGGTCACGAAGGCAAAGTAGACACCTTCATCAGGGCTCCACCCTTCCAGCCGGGCGATGATGAGGCCAATCGCAACGATCACTAACAGCAGAATCGAGAAGATCGGCCACACCACTTTGAAGTAGAACCAGACGGCTTTGTAGAACTCGTGGCGAACGTTTGATGCATGGGCGAGGCTCATGGCATGGGCTTCCTGGGGTTTGATTGGCCGGCAATCGAATGCGCAGCGGTTCAATACCCCGTTCAGCTTGGCACAAGCGCTGAAAACCGCGACCGACGGGGCGTTATCTTTGGCGCGAACTATGACAAGGATGACGCCCCGCAAACTATCCAGAAACCGCCTGGCACCGGTGGATTTCTGTAGGAGCGAGCTCGTGATGGTCGTTAACGATAACGCTGTAAACCTGATAGCCCCCGGCGTTCTCAAGTCCATCGCGAGCAAGCTCGCTCCTACAGTTAAGTTGCGACCATCGGGGACGGTGGCAGGTTTATCCCTCAGTTCGCTTCCGTTTCCCGAATCAGCTTCTTGTTGATCTTGCCGACGCTGGTCTTGGGGATTTCGGTGACGAACTTGAACTGCTTGGGGATCGCCCATTTGTTGATGCGCCCGCCGTCGACGAAGACTTGCAAATGCACCTCCAGAATCTTGCGGTCCAGGTATTGCCCCGGTTCGCACACGACCATGGCCATCGGGCGTTCACCCCATTGTTCGTCGGCAATGCCCACCACGGCCACGGACATCACGCCCGGGTGTTCGCTGATCAGGCTTTCCAGTTCCAGGGAGCTGATCCACTCGCCGCCGGTCTTGATCACGTCCTTGATGCGGTCCTTGATTTCCACGCCGCCCAGTGGGTCGATCGAGGCCATGTCGCCGGTGTGCAGCCAGCCGTTGAGCCACAGCTGCGCGCCTTTGTCCGGGGCTTTCAGATAGCCCTGGGTCAGCCATGGCGCGCGCACCACGATCTCGCCCAGGGACTCGCCGTCATGGGCCACGTCATTGCCCTCGGCGTCGATGATCTTCAGGTCGACCAACGGCACCGGCGTACCGGTCTTGATGCGGATCGGCAGTTGCGCTTCGGTGGACAGCTGCAGGTCTTCATCGCGCAGGTAGGTCAGGCACAGCAACGGGCAGGTTTCGGACATGCCGTAACCGGCGTGCACCACCATGCCTTTGGCACTGGCTTCGCTGGCCACGCCCAGGGTCAGCGCGCTGCCGCCCAGGAGCATTTTCCAGCCGTCGAAGCGGGTCGCCTTGCCTTCCTCACAATGGAGGATCATCTGCAAAATGGTCGGCACGCAGTGGGAGAAGGTCACCTTCTCTTCGCGGTACAGCCTGACCAGGCTGTTGGGCTCGTAGCGGCCGGGGTAGACCTGCTTGATGCCCATCAGCGTCGCGACATACGGCACGCCCCACGCATGCACGTGGAACATCGGCGTGATCGGCATGTACACGTCGTCGGAACGCAGCAGCGGCTGGCCCTGATAGGCGCCCAGGGTGCCGACGGCATTCAGGGTGTGCAGCACCAACTGCCGGTGGGTGAAGTACACGCCTTTCGGGTCGCCGGTAGTGCCTGTGGTGTAGAACAGCGTGGCGACCGAGTTCTCGTCGAAATCGGGGAAGTCGTACTGGTCCGGGGCCAGGGACAGCAGGTGTTCGTACTCGCCCAGCACCGGCAGCGAGGTCGTGGTCGCCTCGTCATCGGTGAGCTGCAGGTAGCCTTTAACGGTTTCCAGCCGACCGTGGATCTGCTCGACCAGGGGCAGGAAATCATCATGCACCAGCACCAGGTCATCCTCGGCGTGGTTCATGGTGAACAGCACCTGCTCCGGCGACAGGCGAATGTTCACCGTGTGCAGCACCGCGCCGATCATCGGCACGGCGAAGAAGCATTCCAGGTAGCGGTGGCTGTCCCAGTCGAGCAGGGCCACGGTGTCACCGGCCTTGACCCCGGCCGCCGTCAGTGCATTGGCCAGGCGGCGGATACGCTTGTTGAGGGTCTGGTAGCTGTAGCGCAGCTTGTCGGCGTAGACGATTTCCCGGCCTGGCTCGTAGCGCACGCCGGACAGCAGCAATTGCTTGATCAGCAAGGGATAGGCATAAGCGCCGTCGGCGGGCGGAATTATTTTTGTCGCCATCATGATTAAGGTTCCTTGTCCTTTCGATCAGAACTGATCGGCTTGCAGCTCGTAGAGGCAGTCGCTGCCGGCCTTGGCCGATGCGCTCAACGAGTGGATACGTGGCAGCAACCGGGCGAAGTAGAAACGCGCGGTAGCCAGTTTGCTGGTGTAGAAATCGTCTTCGCCATCGCCGCTCATCACGGCCTTGGCCATGCGCGCCCACAGGTAGGCGTACGCGGTGTAGCCGAACACGTGCAGGTACTCGACCGAGGCCGCGCCGATTTCGTTCGGGTTGTTTTGGGCCCGGTCCAGCAGCCACGCGGTCAGGTCGTCGAGGGTGTCGACGGCGGCGTTCAACGGCTGGGTGAACTCGCCGAGATCCGCGCCAGCGCTGGCGGTGAATTCGCGGATTTCCGAAGCGAACAAGCGGTACAGCGCCCCGCCGCTGCCGACGATCTTGCGCCCGGCCAGGTCCAGGGACTGGATGCCGTTGGTGCCTTCGTAGATCTGGGTGATGCGCACGTCGCGCACCAGTTGTTCCTGGCCCCATTCGCGGATGTAGCCGTGGCCGCCGAAGACCTGCTGGCCGTGGATCGTGGTTTCCAGGCCCATGTCGGTGAGAAAGGCCTTGGCCACCGGGGTCAGCAGCGAGACCAGGTCCTGCGCGCGCTGGCGCGTCGGGGCGTCGTCGCTGTACTTGGCGATGTCCAGTTGCAGGGCCACGTAGCTGGAGAACGCACGGCCGCCTTCGTTCAGGGCTTTCATGGTCAGCAGCATGCGGCGCACGTCCGGGTGCACGATGATCGGGTCGGCCGCCTTGTCCTTGTGCTGCGCGCCGGTCGGTGCGCGGCTTTGCAGGCGGTCGCGGGCGTAGGCGACGGCGTTCTGGTACGAACGCTCGCCCTGGGCCAGGCCCTGAATGCCCACGCCCAGACGCTCGTAGTTCATCATAGTGAACATGGCCGCCAGGCCTTTGTTCGGGGCGTCGACGATCCAGCCGGTGGCCCCGTCGAAGTTCATCACGCAGGTGGCGGAGGCCTTGATGCCCATCTTGTGTTCGATGGAGCCGCAGGACAGCGCGTTGTTTTCACCCAGCGAGCCGTCGGCGTTGACCAGCACTTTCGGCACCAGGAACAGCGAGATGCCTTTCGGCCCGGCCGGTGCATCGGGCAGACGCGCCAGCACCAGATGGATGATGTTCTCGGTCAGGTCGTGCTCGCCGCCGGTGATGAAAATCTTGCTGCCGCTGACCTTGTAACTGCCGTCAGCCTGGGGTTCAGCCTTGGTGCGGATCAGGCCCAGGTCGGTACCGGAATGGGCTTCGGTCAGGCACATCGAACCGGTCCAGGTGCCGGCGTACATGTTCGGCAAATAGGTGGCTTTCAGTTCTTCACTGGCATGGGCCTTGATCGACAGGCAGGCGCCGGCGGTCAGCATCGGGTACAGGCCGAACGACAGGCTGGCCGAGTTGACCATCTCTTCGACCTGCGCCGAAATCGCCTTGGGCATGCCCATGCCGCCGTACTGCGGATCACCGCCGACACCCACCCAACCGCCTTCGGCGAAGGCTTGGTAGGCCTGGGCAAAACCGTCCGGGGCGCTGACCGCGCCGTCGTGCCAGGTGCAGCCCTGTTCGTCGCTGGCGCGGTTCAGTGGCGCAATCACTTCGCCGCTGATCTTGCCGGCCTCTTCGAGGATGGCGGCGGCGGTCTCTTCATCGATCACCTCGGCCAGGCCGGGCAATTGGGCCCAGAGCCGGGACACCTGGAAAACCTCGTTGAGGACGAAGCGCATGTCGCGCAGGGGAGCGTTGTAATCAGACATCTTGGCTTACTCGGAAGTGGTCACGGCATGCGGCATGCCGGGACGTTCAGTGGATTCAGTGGTTTCGGTTACCGCGACAGCACCGGGCTGGGGGGCCCGTTCGCGCAGCAAGAAGTAGGACAGGGCCGGAATCAGGATCAGCGCGCCGAGCATGTTCCACAGGAACATGAAGGTCAGCAGGATGCCCATGTCGGCCTGGAACTTGATCGGTGACCAGACCCAGCACACCACGCCAGCAGCGAGGGTGATGCCCACCAGCCCGACCACACGGCCGGTGAACGACACGGCGTTGCGGTAAGCCTGAGACAGCGGCAGGCCCTGGCGCTGGAAGTGCAACTGCACGCTGAGCAGGTACAAGGCGTAGTCCACGCCGATGCCCACACCGAGGGCGATCACCGGCAGGGTCGCGACTTTCACGCCGATGCCCATGGCCACCATCAAGGCTTCGCAGAGGATCGAGGTCAGCACCAGCGGCAACAGCGCCACCAGCGTGGCGCGCCAGCTGCGGAAGGTGATCAGGCAGAACAGCGTCACCGCCGCATACACGTACAGCAGCATGGTGCGGTTGGCTTCGCGCACCACGATGTTGGTCGCGGCCTCGATCCCGGCAGTACCGGCGGCGAGCAGGAACTGGCGATCCGCGGTGCTGTTGTCCTTGGCGAACTTGTCGGCAATCGCCACCACGGCATCGAGGGTCTCGGCCTTGTGATCCTTGAGGAAGGTGATCACCGGCATCAGCGAGCAGTCGGTGTTGAACAGCTCCGGCGAGTTGACCGAGGCTTGCTGGGCGGCGTAGTTGAGCACGTCCTGGTTGCGCTGGATGCTGTTGAGCTTGGGGTTGCCTTCGTAGGTGCCAGCGGTGATCTGGCGTACCGCGTTGACCAGAGAGGCCGTCGCTTGCACGCCCGGATACTGCTGCAGCTCCCAGGCCAGGCGGTCGGCGAGGACCAGGGTCTTGTAGTTCAGGCAGCCTTCCGGCGCGGTCTTGATCATCACCGCGAACAGGTCGCTGGACAGCGCGTAATGCTGGGTGATGTAGGCGTTGTCGCGGTTGTAGCGCGAGTCGGCGCGCAGCTCCGGCGCCCCGCTGTCGAGGTCGCCGATCTTCAGGTTGAGGCTGACCAGGTAACCGCCGATGCCCATCAAGATGGCGACCAGCACGGCACCGGTAGCCCACTTGGCCGTGGTGAAGCGATCGAGCGCGTCCCACAGTTTGCCGAAGCCTTTGTGCTTCTCGGCGCGGTTGTCGATCTTCAGCGCGCGCTCGGCGGCTTTCGCGCCCACACCAACGTAGGACAGGGCCACCGGCATCAGCAACAGCGAGGTGAAGATCAGCACCGCGACACCGATGCTGGCGGTGATCGCCAGGTCCTGGATCACCGGGATGTCGATCAGCATCAACACGGCGAAGCCCACGGCGTCGGCCAGCAGCGCGGTGACACCGGCGATGAACAGACGGCGGAAGGTGTAGCGCGCAGCGATCAGTTTGTGGGTGCCACGGGCGATGTCCTGCATGATCCCGTTCATCTTCTGCGCCGCGTGGGACACGCCGATGGCGAAGATCAGGAACGGCACCAGCACCGAGTACGGATCGATGGCGTAGCCGAGCCAGGCGACGATGCCCAGTTGCCAGACCACCGCGATCAGCGAGCAGCCGACCACCAGCAAGGTGCTGCGCACGCAACGGGTGTAGGCGTAGATGATGATCAGCGACGTGACCACGGCCAGGCCGAAGAACATCATCACCTGGATCAGGCCGTCGATCAGGTCGCCCATGAGCTTGGCGAAGCCGATCACCCGCACCTTGTAATGGCCGGTGCCTTCGACCCCGGATTGACGCGCCGCGCTGTCGCCGGCGTATTCGATCTTGTCGCGCAACTGCTCTTCGAGCATCTGCGAGAAGGCGTGGTAGTTGATGCGCTGGCCACCGGCGGCGGCTTTGTCCATCAGCGGCACGATCAGCATGGTCGACTTGAAGTCGCTGGCCACCAGGCTGCCCACCAGACCGGCGCGGGAGATGTTCTGGCGCAACTGCTCAATGTCGGAAGGCGAGCCCTGATAACGGTCGGGCATCACCGGGCCACCCTGGAAACCGTCCTCGGTGACTTCGGTCCAGCGCACGGCCGGGCTCCACAGCGACTTCATCCACGCACGGTCGACGCCTTCGGTGAGGAACAGCTGGTCGTTGACCTGCTTGAGCACGTCGAGGTACTCGGGATCGAAAATATCACCCTGGGTGTTCTCGACCACGACGCGCACTGAGTTGCCCAACCCGCGCAGCGAAGCGCGGTTTTCCAGGAAGTTCTGGATGTAGGGCTGGCTCTGGGGAATCATTTTTTCGAAGCTGGGGCGCAACTCCAGGCGAGTCACGGCCATGAAGCCCAGCACCACGGTGGCGAGCGCCATCAGCAGCATGAACAGCGGACGGTAGTTGAACACCAGCCGCTCGAGGAGGTTGCCGGAGCGACGATCGAAATCACGCAGATCGCGAATCACCGGCATGGCGTCTTGTTTGATATTGCCCATGTCTGGGTTCTCGCTCTTAGGGTTCGAGGGCTGGATCGGCGGACAGCGTCCGGGCACCACGGCTGCCGGCCAGCACCAATGCGCCATCGGCGGACTGGGTGGCGCCGGCGACCGGGGTCGGTGCCGGTTGCTGCTTCAGACGCAACTGCGCGCCCGTCCCTTGGCTGACCAGCATCTGCCCGCCCTGGGTGAACAAGCGATAATTGCCACGGGCATCGATCAGGCCCGCGGTGATGCTGACGTGCAGGCCGCTGTCCAGTGCAGTCCAGCGCTGGCCGCCGTCGGTGCTGCGCAACACGTTGCCGCGCAGACCATAGATCAGTACTTCGCCAGGCTTGCCGAGCACGCCGAAGAAGCTGCCTTGATAAGGCGTCGGCACGGCACTGAAGCGTTGGGTGCTGTCATCCCACTTGAGCAACAGGCCTTGCTCGCCAGCGATGTACACGCTGTCGCCGGTAGAGGCGATGGCGTTGAGGTGGAAACCCTGGGGGTTGTCGGTGCGGTCCTGAAACGGGGTCCAGGTCTGACCACCGTCGTCGGTGCGCAGGATCAGGTTGAACACGCCGACCACATAGCCGGTCTTGTCGTTGGCGAACCAGACGTCGAGCAGCGGTTTGTCGGCGCCCTGATCGGCCAACCTTTGGCCCTCGGCGACCAGCAGCGGCCATTGCTCATTGCCCGGTTCGGCGCTGGCCAGCGCCGTGTAATGCTTGACCAGCAAGGCGCCGATCTGACGACCATCGAGCTGCTTTTGCCAGGTCGCGCCGGCGTCGCTGCTGTGCAGCACCACGCCGTCATTGCCCACCGCCCAGCCTTGGGTGGCGGTCGGAAAACTCACCGCAGTGAGGTCGGCACTGGCCGGTACGGCGGCCTGTTGCCAGTGCTTGCCGGAATCATCGGAAAACAGAATATGGCCACGCTGGCCGACGGTAATCACTCGCCCGCCGGCGCGAGTCATACCCGACAACGGGCTGTTGACGGCCAAGGCACTGACCCTCGCCGGCAGGTCCAGTACATCGACGTACTCGGCCGCCTGGGTGACGCCCTGCGACAGGCCGAGCACCACGCCAAACGCCAGCTGCAAAATATTATTTTTATACGAACACATACTGCGTCCTCTTCGGAAAACCTGGCGCCGTGCAGATCCTGTGGGAGCGAGCCTGCTCGCGATGGACTCAAAAACACCGCGGGGAACCAGATTCCCCGCTTCATCGTTCACGACCATCGCGAGCAGGCTCGCTCCTACAGGGGATCGTGCGGTTGGCTTAGCGAATACCGGCGCCGGCCAGGGATTCCGAAGACCACTGGGCCTTGGAGAGCGGCTCGATGTACTTGATGCCGCCGTACGGGCCGACTACACCGTTGATGTTGTAGGAACCGCCGACCAGGTCGTAGATCATGAACGGCGTGGAGTCCGGAACCTGCTTGTCGTAGCTCTGGCTCAGGAAGGCGAAGGAACCGCGATAGAGCTGACCACGGGCGTCATATTGATCCGAGGCCAAAGCGGTCCAGCTGTCTTCGTCGAGGTAGAAGCGGCGCTTGGCGTAGATGTGACGAGCACCGGACTTGAGGTTGCCTTCGACGACCCAGACGCGGTGTTTTTCCCAACGCACGAAGTCCGGTGACAGGTGATTGGCGGTGGTCAGCGACTTCGGATCCTGCACGTAGGTCAGCTTGTAGGTGTTGTACGGCACGATCATTTCCTGCTTGCCCGTAAGCTTCCAGTCGTAGCGATCCAGCGCACCGTTGAACACGAACACGTCATCGTAAGTGCCCGCGCCAGCGGTACCCGGGTTTGGCGTGTCGTAGGCCAGGCTCGGAGCCAGCTTGACCCGACGCTGCCCCGGCAAGTACTGCCAGGCGCGACGCGGTTGCTGCAACGGGTTGGCGGCGTCCTTGAGCATGATTGCCTCACCGGCGCGGCGCGCAGGGCCGGTGTACGCCAGCTTCATCTGGTAGTACACGTCGGCGCTGCTGATCGGCTGCGAGAGGTTTTCGTAGATCGGGTAGGAGATGTTCGCTTGCCCGGTGGTTGCCAGGCTTGGCACACCGGCGGAGTCGACGTTCCAGGAGTCGTACTTGGAGCTGATGCTGACGCCTTGGTAGCGCAACAGGAAGTTCCACATCGCTTCGTTGCCCGACTGCGGAATCGGGAATGGAATGCCCGGCAGCACGTTGTCGATGGCCAGGCCACCTTCCAGGGACTTGGCGCCGCTGGCGTTCTTCACGCCGTTATCCAGAATCGCCTGGGGCAGCGACACGGTGCGGTGCGTCGGGAACACGTCGACACGGAAGGTCGGGAAACGCTTGGCCAGTTCTACCGTGGTCGCCGTGAGCATGCCCTTGTACTGATCGACGTTCTTGCCGTCGATCACCAGTATCGGTTTTTCACTGGCAAACGGGTCCGGGCGCATGCTGTCGCCGGCCTTGAAGCTGGCCGGCGGCGTGGTCAAGCCACCGTTGTAGGCAGGAATGGAACCATCAGCGTTCCCGGCTTTTTCAGCCCCTGCCATGGTCAGGCTGGTGCCCAGTTTGGCAGCTTCCTGAGTTGAAACGGCAGCCTGTGCCTGAGCGGCGAAGACCATGGCCAAGGACGCGGCCAACACGGTTTTTACGAATTTCATCTTGTTATTCTCCTGCTTGCATTGAGCAAATCAGTGGTGAATCAGAATGTAGTTTTCATCGTCAGGTACACGGCGCCACGGTCCTCAGTCGTGGCACCACCTCCGGAGAAGGACGAGTAGCCGCCGGCATAACAGGCGTAGTTTTCGTTGCCGCTAAAGGCGTTCGGGGTGGAGCCGTCACCGGCCTTGGAACCGGTACTCACACCGCTGTTGTTGCACTTCTCGGTTTCACCGAAAGAGTCCACGTACTTCAGGTCGACAAAGTATTTGTTGTACACAATGGCGCCCACGCCCACGGCATAGTTGCCGGTGTCCTTGGCACCGCCACCGGAGACCGGCGACACACCGTCGAGACCGACGTTGACGGACATCGGCGCGTTGAGATCCACACCCGGGAATACCTGGTACCAGGTCGGTGTGAAGTTGACTGCCAAGCCCCAGTTGTCACGGGTCGGCGCGTCGATACCGCGATAGCTGCTCTTGCCTTTGTAGAGCGCTTCGTTCTCGCTATCGAGCTTGAGCAGGTTGCTGTAGTACAGCTCGGCAAGCACAGTGGCCTGGTCGAACACCGGTGTTTTAGGCAGGGTCATCAGACCGTTGAGCGTCCAGTGCAGGGTATCGCCGGTGGCGCTCATGCTGTCGCCACGGCTCGGGGTGTCATAGACCACACCGGTAGCGTCCGTACGTGCAGGCAGCAGGCCAAGCCCTTGACCCAGGCCCAGCGGGCTGCGGGTACTGACGATCGCCGGGATACTGGCCAGCGGCATGTTGTGACGGATGTTCAGGTCCGAACCGACACTGATCCCGCCCACGTCCTTGGACAGGCTCAGGCCGAGGATCTTGATGTTGTCGGCATAGGCCAGTTGATAGGTGGCGGTGTTCAGAGAATTGAGGGTGTTGATCACCGCAGGCACCTGCCCCGCCGGACGGGTGCCGTTCGGGTTGGCCGAGCTGATGCCCCGGGCGTCCAGCCAGGCTTGCGGCAGGATTTCCGAGGTTTCGCGGTAGTAAACGCCGAGGGTGCCATCCAGCCAGGCCGGCGACCATTTGGCCATGACGCCCCAGTCGCCGCTGTCATGCGGCGTCAGGTCCTTGCCACGACGCACATTGGTCAAGGCGTTGCACGGCGCCAGGCCACAACCCAGCGGACTGCCCGGTACCACGCCGTTGGTGTTGCCCAACAGGAACGATTGCGCGCCGAAGCCGACCAGGTCGGAACCACCGTAATAGGTGCCCGCTTCCGGAAGACGCGCGGCATCCCAATTCAGGAAATACTGGGCACCCACGGTCAGCTCGGGATTGATGGTGAACGACATCGACAGCTGGTTACGCGGAACGAACAGTTCCTTGGCTTCGGTACCCGGCGACGCGGCGAGCTTGGCCAGGTCGAGGCCGGACTGGCCATAGCTGACCGAGTGCACCGGATTGAGAATGGTCTCGCCCCAGAACACGTTGTGCTGACCGGCCTTGGCGCTGAACATCGACTCCTCGCCCACTTCGGTGCTGTAGAACACGAAGGCATCGAGGATTTCGCCCGAAGGACCGCTGTAGTAGCGCTGGGCATAGTTGCTCAGGTGCGGGCTGCCGTTGCCGACGTTGTCACGGTTGACCCCGGCAAGGCGCGGGTCGTTGGCGATCAGGCCCGAACGCGCATCGTTGCCGTTGACGAACGGGTTGGAATTGGAGCCAGTGTTGTCATAGGCCTTGTCGTACCAGCTGGCGGCGCTGACGCGAAAACCCATGGCGTTCTTGTAGACCACGTCCATTTCGGTCAACAGGTCGATACGGTTGGTGATGTTGGTACCGGCCTTGCGGAAGTTGTAGTCGCCGTCGTTGTTGTTCGGCGTTCCCAACATGCGCTTGTCGGCACTTTCGGTGCGCACGCCGTAGTTGTACTTGATGGTGTTATCCACGCGTACGTTCCAGTCCGGATTCCCCGTCTCGATCTCGACCGCATGGGCCGCCGGTACGCTTGCCGCGAGAATGGCCGAGGCCAGCAAGGTGCAGCGTGGAGCGGTGAAGCCGTGACTCTTATTGTTGTGCATTGCGTTGTCTCCGCCTTTTTGTCTTTGTTTTAAGCGCAGCCGCCCTCGCACAAACCTCTTCGGGTTTGCGTTTAAGGAATGAGGGCAAATGCCGGTTGGCGTACTGCCAGTCCAGCTCCTTGTACTAGCGATCCAGCTCCAGGATGAGTGCTTCAGCTTGCTGCCAGTGGCCAAATCCTGCGGCCGGATTGAGATGACCGACTTCGCCCAGATTGAGCAGTTCGGCGCCCCAGCCTTGCGCCATGCGGGTGACCGCGGCAAGACTGGCCAGGTGATCGTTGGTGCTGCCGGCCACGATGCTGCGAAACGGCAGCGGGCTATTTGGCAGAGGATTCCAGCCCTGGCTACGCAGGGTTTCGGACGATGGATAGTTTGACGGCCAGACCGCATCGAGGTCCGGTGGCGCGGCCAGCAAAGCGCCCTTGATCGGACGGCTGTAGTGCGCCGCCCAGTGCGCGACCATCAGCACGCCGGCACTGTGGGCCACCAGAATCACGGGGCCGTCGATTTGTTCGAGTTCGTGTTGAATCGCCCGCACACGGGCCATGCAATCGAGTTTGTCGGTTGTTAGCGGCGCCACACTGCGCACGTTGCTCAGCCTGGCGGCAAGCAATGTTTGCCAATGCTCGGCCACGTGCTCGCGCAGACCCGGAACGATCAGAACGGTGGCGGCAGTTTGCAGTTTGTCCACGGTCAACACCTTCGCTTTCTCGATAACTCGACTGGCTGTTTTCGCCAGGGGCTTTTTGTAGTGTCGACATTAAAGAGCGCCCACCCGAAGCGCTTTACATTGGACGTCAGGCACTTTTCTTTTGATGACAAATTGTCGGACACTTGGACAGTGCGACCACCGGTCTAAAAACCCCGCAGGTTGGCGCAAGGTCACTGTAATCAACGGATGAGCGCCGGTGGTTCCATGCAGCGTAGAAGATGGGTGACCGGACAGCATGAAATCCATCAACGACATGACAACTGTTCAACTGTTGATACGCTGGATATAGTCGCCACGCTCACGCCAACCGCCATCGGCCCAGGGAAGACTTTTGCATGACCAAGCTTGTTCGCGCCGCTGTCTTGACCAACTACCTGGAGGTCACCCAATACCTGGGTTTCAACCCGCGCGACGTGCTGGCCGCTGTCGGCCTGAGCAGGGCCCAACTGCAAGCCCCTGAACACCGTATCCAGATCGATGCCGCCGTGCGCTTGCTGGAAGACTCGGCCACCGCCAGCGGCTGCCAGACCTTCGGCCTGAGCATGGCCGAGTCGCGCCAGCTCTCGGACTTCGGCGTGGTCAGCCTGCTGCTCAGCCACCAGCGCACCCTGCGCGATGCCTTGCAGGTCGTGGTGGATTACCGGCACCTGATGAATGACTCGCTGGCCATCTTCATTGAGGAGGCCGGCAAGATGGTGATCATCCGCGAAGAGGTCGTCACCGAATCGCCGATGCCCAGCCGCCAGGCCACGGAGCTGGCCATCGGCGTGATGTTCCGGCTGTGCTCGGCCCTGCTGGGCTCACACTGGCATCCCTACAGCGTCAACTTCATGCACCAGCCACCGGACAACCTGCACCTGCACCGCCGCCTGTTCGGCTGCAACCTGGAGTTCGGCAGCGAGTTCAACGGCATCGTCTGCCCCGACATCAGCCTGGACATGACCAACCCCAATGCCGACCCGGCCATGGCCCGCTACGCCCAGAGCTACCTCGACTCGCTGCAGAACCACGAAGGCACCTCGATGCTGTTCGAGGTGCGCAAGGCCATCTACCTGCTGCTGCCCATGGGGCGCGCCACCATCGAACAGGTGGCGCAGAGCCAGGGCATGAACGTACGCACCCTGCAACGCCGCCTCAAGGACGACAACTGCGCCTTCAACGACGTGATCAACGACGTGCGCCGCGACCTGGTGCTTCGTTACCTGGACAACCCCAACTACTCGTTGAGTCGAATTGCCGACATGCTGGGCTACTCCATGGCGAGTTCGTTTACCCGTTGGTTCATCAGCCAGTTCGGCATGCCGCCAGCGACGTGGCGGGCGCAGAAACAGGCTGGGACGAAGTCGTCCTGACAGCCCGGAAAAAAAAACGGCGACTGCTGGCACAGTCGCCGCGAAAGCGCGAGATTGGAACTGCAATCCTTGTAGGAGCGAGCCTGCTCGCGATGGTCGTGAACGATTACGCGTAAAAACAGATGCCCCGCGGTGCTCTTGGGTTTTTCGCGAGCAGGCTCGCGCCTACAGGTTTTAATCCTGGCCGATGTTCAGAGCCCCCAGCGCAGCAACAACAGCACCAGCACCACCAGGAACACCGTCTCCCCGACCATCAGCAGAATCGGCTTGATCCCGACCGCCGCCAGCTCCCTGAGCCGGGTCTTCATGCCCAGGGCACTGATGGAAATCACCAGGCACCAGCGCGACAGTTCGTTGACCGATCCTTGCACCGCAGGCGCTATCCAGCCAGTGCTGTTGATACAGGCCAGAATCAGAAAGCCGACGGCGAACCACGGCAACAGCGGTGGACGCTTGCCGGTCGGGTCGGCGCCTTGCATGCGGGTGATCATCGCGGCGGTGACGATCACCGGCAGCAGCATCGCAACACGCATCAGCTTGACCACAGTGGCGGTGTCACCGGTCTCGGTCGACATGCTGTAGCCGGCGCCGACCACCTGGGCCACGTCGTGGATCGTGGCGCCGAGAAACACGCCCGCCACCTGCGGCGACAACTCCAGCCAGTTGGCGATCATCGGGTAGACGATCATTGCCAACGTCGACAACGCCGACACGCCAATGACCGTGAACAGTGTGGCGCGTTCTTTCTGCGGATGGTTCGGCAGCGCCGCTGCCAGGGCCAGGGCCGCCGAGGCGCCGCAGATGGCCGTCGCGCCGCCGGTGAGCATACCGAACAGACGCTGGAAGCCCAGGGCCTTGGCGGCGATCACCGACACGCTGATGGTCACCACCACCAGGATCACCACCAGCGCTATAGGCTTCCAGCCCAGCGCGGCCATTTGCTCCAGGGTGATGCGCATGCCCAGCAACGCCACGCCAATGCGCAGCACGGTGCGGGCGGTGAACTCGATGCCGGCCTTGCAGGGACCGTCATCGGCAAGAAAATTCAGGGCCATGCCCAGCAACAAGGCAAACAGCATGACCGGCGCACCGTAGTGCTCGGACAGGAACGACGCGGCGGCCGCGACAATCAGACTGACGATAAACCCCGGTGCCAGTTCGCGCGTGCGACTGTGGATACGGGTAAGAGCAATGGCGCTCATGGCGCGGACTCCTCGGTAACGATGACGATAAACGCCTGGCCGTCGATGATCTCGACCGGGTAGTTGGTGACTTTGACCTGCCTGGAATTGAGCAGGTAGCCGCTGTGCAAATCGAAGCGCAAACCATGGGCGAGGCATTGAATCACCCGCCCCTCAAGACGCCCTGCGCATAACGAGGAACCCTGGTGCGGGCAGCTGTCGTCAATGGCAAACAGCTGCCCGTCGACGTTGAACAGCGCCAGGCTTTTGTCTTCGAACTCGAACAGCGCCCGGCCGCCGGCCGGCGGGTGCTTGCCGGCCGGCACGGGAATGCGCCGGGTCATGCTGGCTGCCGCTCGCGATCACTTTCCTTGAGGGCTTCGTTCATGGCCCCGAGCAGCGCCTGGGCTGGTTGTGCGCCGATCACCGTCATGCGGTTGTCGAACTTGAAGCTCGGCACGCCACTGGTCGCGCCGGGGGATCCTTCAAACGGCGTGGCATCGCCCGTCAGGCAATCGAGCACCCCGTCCGGGGCGATGCCGCAGGAGCGGGCAATGGCGAGCAAGGTCTCACGGCAAGCGAGGTTTTCGCGCCTGAAGAAATAAGCGGCGAACAGCCGTTCAAGCAACATTTCACGCTGACTGGCGTTGCCCAGTGCGCTGGCACGCTCGAACAAACGATGGGCGTCCGCGGTGTTGGGCATCGTCTCGATACGGCTGAGGTCGATGGCCAGTCCGACTGCACTGGCAGCCTGTTGTACCTGGGTCTGGCGCATGGTCATCGCGTCGGCATTGCCCAGGCGCTTGCGATAGAAATCGGCGAAAGGTTCACCTTCTACCGGTATCTGCGGCAGCAACTGCACGCCATGCCACACCGTGGTGATCTGCACGTCCGGATGGCGACTGCGAAACTGCACCTGCGCATGCTCCAGTTGGCGTTTGCCGATCAGGCACCAGGGGCAGATAAAATCGAAAAACACATCAATACGTAAACGACGACTCACAACTTCACCTCTATCCCGGCGGCACTGACGGGCTCAGGCACGCTCTGACCCTCAAGCCGGGCGATATCTTTGTGGTAATGACACTTGGCATAGAAGAACACCGCTGCCGCCGCGAGGCTGACCAGCGGCACTAATTGGAAAGCGGCATGCAGGCCGATGAGGTCGGACACACGGCCGGTCAGGAACGGCCCGGGTGCCAGCCCCAGCAGGTTATTGGCCAGGGTCAGCGTGGCGAACGCCGTACCGTGGACGGAGTAATGGGTCAGGTTGGCAACCATCGCGCCGGCGGGGCCGGTGGTGCCGGTGGCAATCGCCATGCCCAGGCAGATCAGCGCCAGTTGCACCGGCCCTGCGTGCAAGGCAAAGGCCGCCGACAGCAGCAGGCAACTGCCCAGGCAAAAACCAATGGCCAGGCTGACCTTGCGCTCCGGCGAGTTGCGACACAGGCGGTCGCTGAGCATGCCGCACAGGATCATCCCCGCGCCGCTGCACAACACGATGATCGCCGCCATGCCACCGGCCTTGTCGGTGGGCATGTCGTAGTAGCGGTTGAGGTAGCTGGGAATCCACACCATCACCGTACCGCCGACGAACAACTGCAAACCGCTGGCGATGTAGGTCGACACCACCGAACGGCTGGACCACAGCGTGCGCAGCGGACGCTTGACCGCCGCGGCCGTCTTGTTCGCAATCTGCGCGGCACGTTGTGGCGCAATGCGCGCTTCCTTGACGATCAGCGGGTAAAGCACCGCCAGAAACAGGCCAAACAGCGACATGCCGGCGAACGACCAGCGCCAGCCCAGCTTGGCGGCAATCGCACCGCCCAAAGCCATGCCCAACACCGAACCGAACATCCCGCCGGCCATGAAGGCACTGGCCAGGGTGGCCCGCATGTGTTTGGGGAACACCGAAATCACCACCGCGATGCCCACGCTGCCGTAGGCGGCTTCGCCGACGCCGACCATGAACCGTGCGATGAACATTTGCTGGTAGTCCTGGGCCAGCGCGCAACCCAGGGTTGCGACGCTCCACAGGAACGCCATCAGCGCCAGGCTCTTGACCCGGCCGAAACGGTCGGCCATCAACGACAGGGGAAACGTCAGCAGGCCGACCATCAGGGCAACGATGCCGCTGAGCAGACCGAGCTGTCCGTCACTCAACGCCCACTCAGTCTTGAGCAGCGGGAATACCGCGTTCAGCACCTGACGCGACATGTAATCGGAAATCAACAGGCCGAACGTCAAGGCAAAGACGATCCAGGCATATTGGCGCGCAACGCCGACTCCGCAGGAGTCGTCATCGTCAGCGGCTATTGGGTGAAAGGCCATGCAGCCTCCTCAAGAGCTTTGTTTTATTTTTGTTATCAAGCGTGTAACGGTCGGGCGGACGAGAGGTCACGGCCTCTCGTCCCGACCCTCGGTCAGCCGCGTTGCGGAGTACCTTTCTGCCCAGCCTTGCGGTTGGGGGCCATGCCGTTGGCCAACAGGGTTTCTTCGATGGTTTCGTACTGCACGCCGATGCGGTAGATCTCGCGGGCTTCTTTGCCGGTGGCGATTTCACGGCCCAGTTCATGGGCAATGCGCACGGTTTGCTGGATCTGGGCAACCGAGCCGAAACGGTCGCCCTTGTGGTCAATGATAGTGTCTTCGTTGCCCACACGCGGGTGCATGCCCATGGCCATCGACATGGTGTTGAACGGCATGACGTTTTTCAGCAGCGACTCGGAGGTCAGGGTGCAACCGTCCGGCGCGCGGTGGATGAAGTTGAAGAAGTTGAACGGGTTCGGGCCATCGAAACCGCCGCCGATACCGATCCAGGTCAGGTTAAGCGGACCTTTGTAGATGCCCTTGCGCACCAGGCGCTCCAGGCTTTCCATGGCGTGCATGCCGGTCAGCTGGAAGTGTGGCTGGATGCCGTTGTCCATCAGGCGCTTGAGGTGCTCCGCAACCCAGGCCGGGCCTGCCGGTACGGTCATTTCGCTGTAGGCAGCCTGGTACAACGGGTTGGCCAGGGAGGTGCCTTCCAGGTATTCCGGATACAACAGCTCCATGATGTTCATCTGGGTGGTGTTGATCGCCACGGTGACCTGATCCGGCTTAGGGGTCAGTTCGGCCAGCATGTGACGGGTGTCGTCAGACAGCCACTTGGCCGCTTCGCCGTCGCTTTCCGGAGCAAAGGAAATCGAGCCGCCGACCTGGATGATCATGTCTGGCACGGCTTCACGCACACCGGCGATCAGCTCGTTGAACTTCGACAGGCGCTTGGAGCCCTTGCCGTCCAGTTCGCGCACATGCAGGTGCAGCACGGTGGCGCCGGCTTCATAGCATTCGACCGCTTTCTGGACTTGCTCGTCCATGGTCAGCGGGATGTCTTCCGGGAAATCTTCCGGCATCCACTCCGGGCCGTACGGGGCCACGGTGATGACTACCTTTTCCATGTTTTCGGGGTGCAGGGAATCGTCGAAGAATTGCATGGCTGCTCCAGTTCTTATTTCAGTTCTTATGATTGTTCCGTCCACCCGGGGTCGTGCCGGGCAGACATTTTTACGAATACGAATGCTGCGAGTGCGATTGCAGGTGGCGTTCGATCAGAACGTCTTGTCGCCGATGATCCCGGCGCGATCCATCTTGCGATGGCACGGCGGGTAATCCATGACGGCGTAGTGCTGGGTACTGCGGTTGTCCCAGATAGCGATGCTGTTGGGCTTCCAGCGCCAGCGCACTTGATACTCAGGGATGTACGCCTGGCTGATCAGGTAGCGCAGCAGCTCACTGGCGCCGGGGTTGGCGTCCTGGCCGAACCGCACCCGCGCCGGGGTGTGGTAGTTGCTGAAGTGCGTGGCGAAGGCGTTGACGAACAGCACCTTCTCGCCGGTTTCCGGATGTGTGCGCACCACCGGGTGCTCGGCATCCGGAAATCTCTCCCTGAGCGCCAGGCGTTTTTCGATCGGCATGGCCGCACCGAAGCTGGCTTCGATGCTGTGACGGGCGCGCAGGTCGGCGATCTTCACCTTCACATCTTCGGGCAAGCGCGCGTATGCCTCGACCATGTTGGCCCACATGGTGTCGCCGCCCACCGGCGGGCACTCCAGGCAACGCAGTACGCAGCCCATCGGCGGGGCTTCGCGCCAGGTGGCGTCGCTGTGCCAGGAGTTTTCGTAGCGGTCCGCCGGCTGGTCCGGACGCTTGTAGATTTGCACCAGACCCGGATGCTCCGGATCGCTGCCGGCCACCGGGTGATCCTCCAACTCGCCGAAGCGCCGGGCGAAGGCCACGTGTTCGGCGCGGGTGATGTCCTGGTCACGCAGGAACACCACGCGATGCTTGAGCAACTGGGCGCGGATTTCGGCAAACAGACCGTCGTCATGTACCGCGTCGGCCAGGTTGACGCCGATCAGTTCGGCGCCGATGGTGCAGGTCAATTGTTCGACTTTCATGGCTGGCCGCTCCTTAAACGACGAAAATCGATGAGCCGGTAGTCTTGCGCGATTCAAGGTCGCGATGGGCCTGCACCGCGTCCTGCAAGGCGTAGTGCTGGTTGATCTCGATCTTGATCCGGCCGCTGCCGACATGGTCGAACAACTCACCGGCCAGCTCGGCTTTTTCAGCTGGGTCGCTGATGTAGTTGGCCAGGGCCGGACGGGTCAGGTATAGCGAGCCTTTCATCGCCAGCATCACCGGGTCGAACGCCGGGATCGGGCCGGACGCGGTACCCACGCAGACCATCAGGCCACGAGGTTTCAACGAATCCAGCGAACCCATGAAGGTGTTCTTGCCAACGCTGTCAAACACCACGTTGACGCCCACACCGTCGGTCAATTCGCGAACGCGAGCGGCGACGTCTTCATGGCTGTAGTTGATCGTATGGTCGCAACCGTGAGCCCGGGCGATTTCCGCCTTTTGCTCGGTCGACACCGTGCCGATCACGTTCAGGCCCAGTAACTTGGCCCACTGCGAAACGATCAGACCGACCCCGCCGGCGGCGGCATGCAACAGGATGCTGTCGCCCGGTTTGAAGTCGTAGATGCGGCGCATCAGGTACGAGGACGTCAAACCACGCATGGTCATCGCGGCAGCGGTCTCGAAGCTGATGGTTTCCGGCAGCTTGATCAGCGGCGCGGCCGGGATCAGGCGCTCGGTGCTGTAGGCACCGAGGGTGTTGAGGAAACCGGTGTAGGTGACACGATCACCGACCTCGACGTTGGTGACCCCTTCACCAATGGCCTGGACGACGCCAGAGGCCTCGACGCCCATGCCGTTGGGCATCGGAATCGGGTAGGTGCCGTTGCGGAAATAGGTGTCGGCATAGTTCAGGCCGACTGCCACATGACGAAGCCGAACCTGGCCGGGACCGGGTTCGCCGACTTCGACGTCCTCATAACGTAGAACTTCGGGACCACCGGTTTCGTAAAAGCGTACGGCTTTGGCCATTTTTCTTATTCTCCAATCTGCAATGTGGGCGTGTTGCATCGAATTGCGCTGATTGGACTGTAGGACGAGGCCTGTCGGGACGCTTCTCATCAGACGACAATGGCTTTTCATTTGGTGACAGGCAGAAACGGGATCGTCTAGCCGGTCCCGTCGCCACCTGCGCTATCATCGCCCGCTTCCACGCCCAAGAGTCTCGAAGCCGGATGTCCGAAACGCTGCCACTGCCTGATGATCATGCCCTGCCGCCGGTCCTGGCGGGTCCGCTGTTGCGGCGTCTGGAGCCCACGCGGCTGGCGCTGTGGCTGGTGGGTTCCCGGGCGCTGGCGCTGACCTTGCGCCTGCAGGGCGTCGGCGATATCCGCCTGGATGCCGGGCAATGCACGGTGATTGCAGTGGGGGCCCATGCCTTTGTGCACTTGATCGATGTACACCTCGATTGCGCCCTGCCCTGGGACGAGTCGATCGACTATGACCTGCTGATCGATGGTACAGAACAAGGCATCGCCGACTGGGCGCCGCACCTGCTGTACGGCGATGCCCGTTGCCCGAACTTCGTCCTGCGCGCACGGGTCGATCAATTGCTGCATGGCTCTTGCCGCAAGCCTCATCACCCGGCGACAGATGGCTTGCTGTGCGTCGACCGGTTGCTGGCGCAGGAACATGCGGCAAAGGACCGCCCGGCACTGCTGATGATGACCGGCGATCAGGTCTACGCCGACGATGTCGCGGGGCCGATGTTGCGGGCGATTCACGCCTTGATCGAGCGCCTGGGTCTGTTCGGGGAACACCTCGAAGGCGCCGTAGTCAGCGACAGCGCCAGGCTCTACGAGCATCCGGCCAGTTACTACCACCGCGCCGATCTGCTGCCGGCGCTGCAAAGCAATGAAACCCTGCGCGAGCGGTTTTTCGGTGGCGCGCGCAAGCCGATTTTCACCAGCAGCAGTGCCGACAACCACCTGGTGACCTTCGCCGAAGTCATGGCCATGTACTTGCTGGTCTGGTCGCCAGTGCCCTGGACCCTGATCGCGCCCCAGGCACCGTCGCTGACGCCGGAACGGCTCAAGCGCTACGCCCTTGAACAGACGCGCATCGATGCCTTCAAGGCAGGCCTTGGCAACGTCGCGCGGGCGCTGGCGCATCTGCCGACGCTGATGATTTTCGACGACCACGACATCACCGATGACTGGAACCTTAGCGCGCAGTGGGAGGAAACGGCCTACGGCCATCCGTTCTCCCGGCGCATCATCGGCAACGCGCTGCTGGCCTACATGTTGTGCCAGGGCTGGGGCAACCATCCGGATGCGTTCGCCGCCCTGCTGGAAAAGGCCGGTGCGTTGAGCGCCAGCACACACCAGCGTCACCTCGACCGCATCGTTCAGGATGATTTGATCGGTGATCTGCTGAAGTTTCAGCACTGGCATTACGTGCTGCCGACCACCCCGGCCATCGTGGTAATCGACACCCGCACCCGGCGCTGGCGCAGCGAGATGAACCTCAAGCAGCCTTCCGGTTTGCTCGACTGGGAAGCCCTGAGCGAACTGCAACAGGAACTGCTGGACCACCCGAGTGCGATCATCGTTTCGCCCGCGCCGATCTTCGGCGTCAAGCTGATTGAAACCGTGCAGCGGGTATTCAGCTGGTGCGGTTATCCACTGCTGGTGGACGCGGAAAACTGGATGGCCCATCGCGGTGCGGCGCAGGTGATCCTGAATATTTTCCGCCACTCGCGCACGCCGGGTAACTACGTGGTGCTGTCGGGCGATGTGCACTATTCCTTCGTCTACGAAGTGCTGATCCGCCACCGCAAGGCCGGGCCGCGCATCTGGCAGATCACCAGCAGCGGCATCAAGAATGAATTTCCCGCCACCCTGCTCGAGTGGTTCGACCGCCTCAACCGCTGGCTGTACTCGCCACGTTCACCGCTGAACTGGCTGACCAAGCGTCGACGCATGCGCATCGTGCCCCACGTGCCCGAACACGCCGAAGCCGGTGAACGGCTATGGAACTCGGCGGGGATCGGGCAGGTGTTTTTCAATGACCTGGGGCAGCCGCAGACGATCTATCAGCACAACTCGAACGGCTCGCCGAAGACCCGAATGATTGCGCCAGCAAGCGATGATTGAGGAAAAGAAGACACCACAAAAAACTGTGGACGCGACGGTACAGCGATCCGACCTACTCGCGAAGAGAGCAGTTAAATATTGGGGAAATCCATCCTGTAACCCGCCCCCGGCGCACCTTCATGGAGTGCCACCTGGATTTTCGAATACAAGGCATTCGCCTCAGCAGTGGTGATTGATCGCGAACAATCACGCAGTACAACACGTAGTAGCACATTCTCCTGCCCCGGCAGCAATCCGAGGCGATCGATGGCCTGCAGAGGCAGTTCTGTGAACGCCCAGCGCCCTTTGATCTGCATTTCCTCGATCCAATCTGAACAATCGCCAGCTGCCTGCAACATCCTTTCAGTCAACACTTCCTCGCTCAGCCCCGGCGTTACCGCTAACGAAATATCACGAGTAATCGAAGGCAACCGAGAGACGGCGCGCCACGGATTCAGATCATGCATCTGTGCCTGTACTCGTTCGTTCTGATCACGCAGCAAACGAATATCCGGGATGCCTTTGCGCAGCATGGTCAAGCGATCCAATCCCATTCCCAGCGCCAGTCCTCCATGACGCAAAGGATCGATCTTCAGTCTCTCCAACAATGATTTGGCAATTCGACCGCACTCCAGAACCTCTACAGGGACGCCGTCATTCAACAGGTTTACTTCGATCCCGCCCTCAGTGTAGTGATGCGGACTATCACTGAAGATCCAAGGCATATCAGGCACGGCAGATTTGAGGATATCGCCGACCAAGCAGAGCAAATGCTCATGCGTCGACAAATCAGGATCGCCGAGCACCCAGATATCCATCTGATGCGGCTGCGCACAATGCCAACGATCCCGGCTGTCGCGACGAAAAGTGATACCAGGCGCGGCCAATAATATTGACTGCCCTGGTTGTCGTAGCTTGGCCGCTCGCTGAAGCGCAGAGGGAATTTGGCTAGTGGTTTGCGTCCGTAACAGAGACCACTCGTCAACCCATCGAGTGTGTGCACTTCCAAGCGTAATCTCAGATGGGTCATAACCAAGCAATCCGTAGTTTTCTTCAGCGGAGACAATTCTCGGACCCGTCTGCACTTGCGCTTGTGGCCAGCCTTTATCCGTTAACCCTTGAAGGACCTCCATGAGTAATAATCGAATGGCGTGATCGGGTGTAGCGGGTTCTGTTAGATCGGCCAGTAACAAAGCTTGGTGTACGGATGTTTCTGTCAGATATTTCTTTGATTCCTGCACTACACAACCCTTATTAGCGATTGAATGCATACCCCCCTGTAAGAAGAGCCCCATAGACCAACCTAACGATTTCAGATCGTCCGTCACAACCAAATTCGGTAGAACACTAAATTTTCAGAAGAGGACTACAGCCACTATTTACACAAATAACCAAGAGCTTCTTACAAGACACATAACGAGCATAATTAATTCTAAAAAATTTAAAACCAACGGCGGTTGCAGGTGCTGAGTGCAACACGGTTATTGAATTGCGCCAGGGCCTAGAGGCCTCAAGCTGACTGAGTTTACTATTGGAGTAAACGACACAGTCGCAAATAGCATTGACTACAAAATCAACTCTCAATTAAACGAAGGGATTAATGGCGTTCATATAGCAATTGGGGACGGTTCCTCTGGCTATCACATAGACTTCCTGAGCCCAGCAGTAAAGGTAAGCCCAACTCACAACTGAGCCAACCTGATCGCCCTCACTACAACCACCCACATCACAGCGATGTCTAAAAACTGACACTATAAAAGGGCTTACAGAAATGATGAGCAGTGAAGCACGGCAAGTTACCGATGAATCTCAAGGTGCGCAGGCCGGCGGACTCTGGTGTACCTGTAGGTTTACCCGCGATAAGACCAGCAGATCCAACATCAATGCTGACTCAAGCACCGCTTTCGCGAGCAGGTTCGCTCCCACAATTGATCGGAGTCGCTCATGGACCTCACCCGAACCCTGATCATTGGTAATTCCGGCTCGGGTAAGAGCTGGCTGGCGCAGCGGCTGGCCGAGCAATTGCGTGTGCCCTGGACCGATCTCGACCGGATTCGTTGGCTGTCCGACGAACACAGCATCGCCCGCCCCCGAACCGAAGCATTGGCCATGTCGCGGATTGCGGCCGAACAGGAGCGCTGGGTGATCGAAGGGGTTTACGGCTGGATCGTCAGCGAAATCCTCCACCGCGCCACGGCGTTGATCTGGTTGTGTGTCGATGACGAGGATTGCGTCGCCAACATTCGCCAACGGGAAACACAGGATGATGAACGGTTGGTGGCATTGCTGGAGTGGGCGGGCAGCTATCGCACGCGTGATGACTCAAGTGGATTTGCTGCGCATCAGCGGTTGTTCGAAGGGTTTAGCGATTCAAAAACTCGGTTGATGGATCAAGCTGAAATCACGGATTTTTTCGGCGCAATGCGAAACCCCGGTTAACCACTGCATCTGCCCCTTTCAAATCGGATCTGGACTACAGCAATCGCAGAAACATCTTTTGGAATGCAAACGGATACTGAACACGTATCCAGATGCGGAGAAAACCATGCGATATATCCGACACTTGCTGAGTCACTGCAGGATGAAAAAGAACACGCCGATGGGCCTCGACGTGTCTGATGAAACTGCTTACCTACTACGATCAAGAACCAACGCTGAACGATTATTCCGGTCGATCGAGAACTTGCGAAATCACTCCACTCACCCCTCTGACAATCATCCCCACCTCCCGCTCATCAATGGTCAGCGGCGGTAGCAGGCGAATGGTTTTGCCCCGCGTGACGTTGATCAACAAACCATGATCCCGGGCGGCGATCAGGCTCAGGTCGCGGATCGGTTGCTTGAGTTCGATGCCGATCATCAGGCCCTGGCCACGGATTTGCGAGACGTTCGGGTTGCCCGCCAATTCTGTGCGCAATCTTTCGAGTAGGCGCGCCCCCTGAAGCCGGGCGTTTTCCAGCAGGCCTTGTTCTTCAACGATATCCAGTACGGTGCATCCGACCCGGCAGGCCAATGGATTACCGCCGAAGGTGCTGCCGTGGCTGCCCGGCGTGAAGAGTTCCGCCGCCTTGCCACGGGCCAGGCACGCGCCGATGGGCACGCCGTTGCCCAGGCCTTTGGCCAGGGTCATGACGTCCGGGACGATGCCTTCGTGCTGGAACGCGAACCACTGGCCGGTGCGGCCGATGCCGGTCTGGATTTCATCGAGCATCAACAGCCATGAGCGCCGGTTGCACAGTTCGCGCACGGCCTTGAGATAGCCCGGTGGCGCCAGCTGCACGCCGCTTTCGCCCTGGATCGGCTCCATCAGGATCGCCACGATCCGCGAGCCAAAGGCCTGTTGCACCTTGTCCAGCGCATTGAGGTCGCCGAACGGCACTTTGACGAAATCCCCCGGCAGCTTGTTGAAACCCAGACGCACCGCAGGGCCATCGCTGGCCGACAAGGTGCCGAGGGTGCGGCCATGGAACGCGTTCTCCATGACCACCACCAGCGGCTGCTCGATGCCTTTGTGCCAGCCATGCAGCCGGGCGATCTTCAGTGCGGTCTCGTTGGCTTCGGCCCCGGAGTTGTTGAAAAACGCCCGGTCCATGCCCGCGAGCCGCGTCAGTTTCTGCGCCAGCCGCTGTTGCCAGTCGATGCTGTAGAGGTTCGACGTGTGCAGCAGTAACCCGGCCTGTTCAACGATGGCGGCGACGATTTTCGGATGGGAGTGGCCGACATTGGTCACCGCCACACCGGCGACCGCATCCAGGTATTCGCGGCCGGCCTGGTCCCACAGGCGAGTGCCCAGGCCCCTGTTGAAACTCAAGGCCAAGGGTTGATAAGTGCTCATCAGGCAGGCGGCGGTCATGACATCAAGCTCCAGCAAGGGTCGGTGTTTTTGCAGTATGGTTAGCCACCAGAGCTGGATAAACACCGAAAAACTTCAATCATTTAAAAGCAGAGCTTGATAATGGATCTGTTCCAGGCAATGACCGTCTACGTGAAAGTGGTGGAGACCGGCAGCATGACCGCTGCCGCTTTGCAGTGCGAAATGTCCACGACCATGGTCGGCAATCACCTCAAGGCCCTGGAGCAACGACTGGGTGTGCGCCTGCTCAACCGCACGACGCGGCGCCAGCGGCTGACCGAGTTCGGCACCGCGTATTACCTGCGCTGCCTGGAAGTGCTGGGGTTGGTGGCCGATTCCGAGCGCCTGGCCGAGCAGGCGCTGGACGAACCGAGCGGCATCTTGCGCATCACCGCGCCCCTGACCTTCGGTACCGAACGTCTGGCACCGGCACTGAGTGAGTTCAGCCGGCAAAACCCGCGGGTGAAACTCGACGTGGTCCTGACCAACCGGCGCCCGGACCTGCTGGAAAACGGCCTCGATGTAGCGTTCCGCCTTGGCGCTCTGGAACCCTCCAATCTGATCGCCCGCCCGCTGATCGACTACACCCTGACCATGTGCGCGTCACCGGAGTACCTCGCCCGGCGCGGCACACCGCTAACGCCTGAAGACCTGCGACACCACGACTGCCTGTCCTTTGCCTATCCGGCCGGGGATGACTGGCAATCGGTGCAAAAGGAATGGCGCCTGGCCGGTCCCGATGGCGAAGTCAGTGTCGGGGTCAGCGGGCCGATGCTGATCAACAGTTCGGCGGGACTGCATCAGGCTGCGCGCACCGGCATGGGCATCGTGATGATGCCCGACGCCCTGGTCGAGCAGGACCTCAAGGACGGAAAGCTGTTGGCCCTGATGCCCGATTACTGCCCGCCCAGCCGGCCGATGCACCTGGTCTATGCCCAGGATCGCCACCGTTTGCCGAAACTGCGGCGCTTCGTCGAGTTCGCCGTACAGAGGTGGGGCAAGCACCCGTCGGCCGAATAGGCCATGCATTTACATCCCCGCCTTCACCAGCACCGGCTGCTCCTGATAACGATTGGGGTACAACTGCTTCAACTGCGCGACCTTCGGCAAGTCGTTGATCACGATGTACGGATAGGTCGGATGCTCGGTCAGGAAGTCCTGATGTTCTTCCTCCGCCGGGTAGAAACCGTTGTAGCTTTCCAGCTTGGTCACTATCGGTTTATCGAACGACTTGGCGGCATCAAGCTGGGCAATGTAGGCCTGCGCGACCCGTTGCTGTTCACTGGTTTTGGTGAAAATCGCCGAGCGATATTGAGTGCCGGTATCCGGCCCCTGGCGATTGAGTTCGGTCGGGTTGTGCGCCACCGAAAAGTAGATCTGCAACAAGGTGCCGTAGCTGACCTGAGCAGGATCAAACGTCACTTCGACCGATTCCGCATGGCCGGTATTGCCGTTACTGACGCGCTCGTATTGTGCGGTATTGGCCGCTCCGCCCGCGTAGCCGGAGACGGCGTTCTTCACGCCTTTGACATGCTGGAACACCCCTTGAACACCCCAGAAACAGCCACCGGCAAACACGGCGGTTTCGCTGCGGGCCTGAGTGGTTTCATCGAGGGCCGGCGGTGGAAGGATGACCCCCTCTTCGGCGCCACCGAAGGAGAAGGCCGAGCATTGGCCGATGATGCCGGCAGCCGCCAGCCCCAGCAGGGTACGGCGCCAGGTAAAGAGTGTTTTCATGGGGCGAACTCCTGAAGCGTTGGAAAGTAATCAGCCGAAGGTGAAGGCGTAAGCCGACGCACCCGGATCAAGAAACTCGATACTGAAGGTCCGGTCGGTCACGCCGCCGCTCTGACGCACCAGTTGATACAAGCGCTGGTCGGTCACGGTGCCGCTGCCGTCGGGGGCCACGTCCATGCCGTGGGCATCGCCGGGAGCCTTGCCGTCGATCAGCACCTTGAAGCGCACCGGCTTGCCATCGGCGCCAGGGCCGAGAACCAGATGCAAATCACGGGCATGGAAGCGATAGACGATGCGGCTGGCCGGTGCGCTGGCGGTGGCCCGCTCCGGGCCGACATGCCACTGGCCGCCCAGGCTCCAGTCGTTGAGGGCCAGTTGCGCAGGCGGGTTGTAGGCCGCGACCTTGTCCGGCACCAGCGCGGTTTGCGGTACGAAGTGCTCGGCACGCTGGTAGCCGACATAGGTTTCCGGCGACTGCACGGCGTCGTTGTCCGGGGCCATTTGCACACCGTCGGCCTTGGCACTGATCAGCCCGTCGGCGACCTTGGCCGCCCCCGCCTCGCGCAGCAATTGCTGAATGACTCGCTCAGACTCGGCGTACGCGCCTTCGCCGAAGTGGTGATAGCGAATGCGTCCCTGGGCGTCGGCAAAGTAATGCGCCGGCCAATACTCGTTGTTGAAGGCGCGCCAGATCTTGAACTCGTTGTCGATGGCCACCGGGTAGTTGATGCCCAGGTCTTTCATGGCCTTGGTGACGTTGCCGACGTCACGCTCGAAGGCAAACTCCGGCGCATGCACACCGATCACAACCAGCCCCTGATCGCGATACTTCTCGGCCCAGGCCTTCACATAGGGCAGCGAACGCAGGCAGTTGATGCAGGAGTAGGTCCAGAAATCCACCAGCACGACCTTGCCTTTCAAGGCCTGGGCATCGAGGGGTGGCGAGTTGAGCCATTGCACGGCGCCCTCCAGTGACGGCAGGTTGCCTTCGACCGGCAAGCTGCCCGGGGAATTCTCGGCCACTTGCGCTGCGCCCCCGGAGGTCGAGTTCTGCGCCATCATCGCCCCGCTGTTACGCGCAGATTTTCCGCTCAGTTTTTCCACCAGCGCCTGCTCGATACCACCGGTCGACGCCGTAGAGAGCCGCGCCAGAACCCCCGTATCCAGACCCAGGGCAATCGCCGCCACACCCGCCAGCATCGCCGCGCCAAGACCGCGACGCAGCCATTCGCCCGCGCCGATGGAGCGCTTCATCGCGGTGAAGACTTTGCCGCCCAGCAACAAGGCCAGCGCGAGGGACGTGGCGGCACCGGCGGCATACGCCAGCAGCAAAAAGCTGGTTTGAATGCTGGCGCCTTGTAGTGCTGCACCGGTCAACAGCAGACCGAGAATCGGCCCGGCGCAAGGTGCCCACAGCAGGCCGGTGGCCACGCCGATCAGCAACGAAGCACCGGGACGTGGTCGCGCATCGGCGCCCGCCGCCTCCGACAAACGACTGCCCGCCGCCACCAATGGCCGGGTCAGGCGTTCAGCCAATTGCGGCAGCAACAACGTCAGTCCGAACAATGCCACGAACACCAGCGCCAACCAGCGCCCGTACTGGTTGAGCTGCACCACCCAGCCACCGCCCACCGCCGCCAATGTGGCAACCAGTGCGAAGGTCAGCGCCATCCCGATCAACAGCGGTAATCCGCTTTTGACGAAGGGTTGCCCGGTGCGGGCGAAGACAAACGGCAACACCGGCAAAATGCACGGGCTGACAATCGTCAGCACACCACCGAGATAAGCGAGGACCAGCAGCCACATGGCGATTACCTGCAAAAAGTGAGCGGAAGGGAATCACACCGTCCTGGGCACGAATTTCATCGCCAGGCCGTTCATGCAGTAGCGCAGGCCGGTGGGTTTCGGGCCGTCGTCGAAGACATGCCCCAGATGCCCACCGCAGCGCCGGCAGTGAACCTCTTCGCGGACCATGCCGAACGCCCGGTCCTGACGGGTCGCCACGGCCTTGTCCAGCGGCGCCCAGAAACTCGGCCAACCGGTGCGGCTGTCGAACTTGGTTGCAGAGGAAAACAGCGGCAGGTCGCAACCGGCGCAGGCGAAGGTGCCATCGCGGTGCTCATTGTTCAGCGGGCTGCTGTAGGCGCGTTCGGTGCCTTCTTCGCGAAGGATGTCGTACTGCTCGTCACTGAGGATCGCGTGCCATTCGCTGTCACTGTGGGTCACTTCGAATACCTCCGCTGCGCTGGCCTCACTGATCAATGCCGGGCCTGTGGAAAACTTCGGCAACAGGCCGATTGCCAGGGCCGTCATCCCCAGCCCGCCGCTCGCGACAAGAAATTGCCGTCTTGAAAACATGCTCGCCTCCAAAAAATCCAGGGGTGTTTCATGGAACACAGCCTAGGCTTTGGGTGATCGCCAAATCCTCACGGGAAGTTAAACAATTCGTGATAACTCAGCCCCCGAAAAACCCGCACAATGCGTCTGCCCGAACTGTAGGAGCGAGCCTGCTCGCGATGGTGGTTCAGACACAGTGGTGTCGACTGACACTCCATCGCGAGCAGGCTCGCTCCTACAGGGGCATTGCGCATCATGCGTGCATCGCACTGAAGGATTGAGCTGAATGGAACAGACCAAACGCGTCCTCGTGGTCGAGGACGATATGCATATCGCCGACCTGATCTGCCTGCACCTTCGCGATGAGCAGTTCGAGGTGGTACACAGCGCCGATGGCGATGAAGGCATGCGCCTGCTGCAACAGGGCAACTGGGACGCACTGGTCCTCGACCTGATGCTGCCCGGCGTCGACGGCCTGGAAATCTGCCGCCGCGCCCGGGCCATGGCCCGCTACACGCCGATCATCATCACCAGCGCACGCTCCAGCGAAGTGCACCGGATTCTCGGCCTGGAACTGGGTGCCGACGACTACCTGGCCAAGCCCTTTTCCATGCTGGAACTGGTGGCCCGGGTCAAAGCGCTGCTGCGCCGGGTCGATGCCATGGCGCGCAACCTGAAGATGGACGCCGGCAGCCTGCTCACCGACGGCCTGGCCATCGACCCGATCACCCGCGATGTGTCCCTCGACGGACGGCGCCTGGACCTCACGCCCCGGGAGTTCGACTTGCTGTATTTCTTTGCCCGCCAGCCCGGCAAGGTGTTTTCGCGCATGGACCTGCTCAATGCCGTGTGGGGCTACAGCCACGAAGGCTACGAACACACGGTCAACACCCACATCAACCGCCTGCGCGCCAAGATCGAGGCCGACCCGGCGCAACCGGTGCGCATCCTCACGGTCTGGGGCCGTGGCTACAAATTCGCCACAGGCGAGGAGCCGCAGCCATGAGGCTGACCCTGACGCAACGCCTGTCCCTGGTGTTCGCCGTGCTGCTGCTGGTGTGCTGCGGCACGTCGGCGTGGTTGCAGGTGCGCTCCAACCAGATGCATGAGCAGGAAGTGGTGCAAGGCTTGTCCCGGGACCTGGCGCAGCACATCGCCAGTGACACGGTGCTGATGGACACCCAGGGCCTGATGCCCAATGCCGTGCGTGACCTGTTCAGCAAACTGATGCAGGTCAACCCGAGCGTCGAGGTGTACCTGCTGGACACCGAGGGCAAGATTGTCGGCAGCGCCGCGCCCGAGGGCCGGATCCGTCGCGAACGGATCGACCTGGCGCCGATCCAGCGCTTGTTGCGGGGCGATGCACTGCCGATTCTCGGCGACGACCCGCGCAGCGTCGATGCGCGCAAGGTGTTCAGCGCGGCACCGCTGAAAGTGGATGGCAAGCCGGCCGGTTATCTCTACGTGGTGTTGCTCGGCGAGGATCACGACCGCCTGGCCGAACGCGGCGCGACCAGCGCGGCGCTCAACACGGCATTGCTGTCCATCGGCCTGGTGGCGCTGCTGTGCCTGATTGCCGGTCTCACGGCGTTTGCCCTGATTACCCGGCCGTTGCGCCGTTTGACCGAAACTGTCAGCCAGTTCGACATCGATGGCGTCCCGGTGACACCGGCCCTGCCTCTCGCAGTGGAAAAAGCCGCCAGCCATGATGAAATCGCCGTGCTCGATGCGGCATTCCGGCAGATGCAGACCCGCCTGGGCGAGCAATGGCGCTCGTTGACCCGCCAGGATCAGGAGCGCCGCGAACTGGTGGCGAACATCTCCCACGACTTGCGTACGCCGCTGGCCTCGCTGCACGGTTATCTGGAAACCCTGTCGCTCAAGGACACCACGCTGTCCCCTGCCGACCGCCGTCGCTATCTGGGCATCGCCCTGGACCAGAGCCGCAAGGTCGGCGGTCTGGCGCAGTCGCTGCTGGAACTGGTGCGGTTGGAACATGGCTTCGTACAACCGGTGCTGGAACGCTTTTCCCTGACCGACCTGGCTCAGGACATCTTCCAGAAATTCGAACTCACCGCCGAAGCACGCCAAGTCGAACTCAAGGCCACCTTCGCGCCTAATGCCTCAGCGGCCTGCGCGGATCTCGGCTTGATCGAGCGGGTGCTGACCAACCTGTTCGACAACGCCCTGCGCCATACCCCGGCCGGTGGCGAGGTCGAGCTGGGCCTGCGCCCGCAAGGCTCATTCATTGAAGTCACGGTCAGCGATACCGGCCCCGGCATCGCCCCGGAACTGCGCGAAGGGTTGTTCCTGCGCCCGTTCAATATCGGCGGCGCACGGCGTGATGGTGGGCTGGGGCTGCGGATCGTGCATCGCATCCTGCAATTGCATGGGCGCGAGATTCAGCTGATCGATGTGCCTGGGCGCGGGGCGACGTTCCGGTTTTCATTGCCGATCGATGAGGAAACGGCAACTGCGTTGGCGGTGCGTCGATGAACCTCAATACACCGCGGCAGGCCTGAAGGACGGTGGTGTCTGTCAGGGCCCCATCGCGAGCAGGCTCGCTCCCACAGGGGTTATGTGTCGATCACAAAATCCGCAGCCAATCCGATCCATTGTGGGAGCGAGCTCGCTCGCGATGGTCTCAAGAGCACCGTGCTCATCCAGAATGAACGCGTTATCGTTAACGTCCATCGCGAGCAGGCTCGCTCCTACAGGGGAGCAAAAAAATGACCAGCCGCCTGTTGATCCGTGACAACGTCGCCCCGGTCCAATAGATTAGGCGACCTGAAAAAGCCCCCGGGCTTTCTCGCCCCAATTCAAGCTAAAAAAGTAGTGAAATTTCAATGTCCGATTCCAACACCGCTGAAACCGTAGTCACCTTGTCGTCCAAAGCGGAATACGAAAACTCCATCAATCTTTCACAACACGTGCCCCAGGCAAAAACCATCAGCGAGATGGTGCTGGACGCTTTCCAGTCCACCCGCGAAAGCGACCAGATCCGCGAACTGCGTGCCGCGATCCGTCAGGCCCACGACAGCTTCGACGATGACAAAGCCTACGAACTGATGGGCCAGCTCAAGCAACTCAAGGACGCCGAGGCCGCCGACATCGCCGCCCTCGAAGACTTGAGCGGCAAATTCCCGATCAGCCGCATCCTGTCCAGCTTCAAGGACGACCCGGCGTTCCAGGAAATCGTCTACGGCCTGGCCCTGAAGGTGCTGAACCAGACCCACCAGGCCATCAGCAACCCGAGCGGCGGCAAGAGCAAAGCCGCCAAGGCCAAGAAAGAAGTCGAAGTGTTCACCATCAGCAAGGACGGCATGAGCGTCACCTTGCCGCTGCGCACTCCGCGCTCGCGCCTGAACGTCGACCGTGAGGCCCTGGAATTCCTCGGTTTCACCTTCGTTGGCGAAGGCGAAGAGGCGGAACTGGAAAGCGAGACGTTCCTGGACAATAGCGGCGCCGAACAGGCCGTCAACCGCAAGAACATCATCACTGCCCTGCAGCAACAGAGCGCGTTCGACGGGTACAGCATCGCAGCACAGTAAGGCCCCCCGCGTCACAAGGTCCTCAGCGACTGACTCCAGAGCCCCGCCATCAGTGCGGGGCTTTTTATTGTCCGTGATTCGGGCAAAACCGCAATTACTCTTCCAGTATCGACGCAGAACACCACTTCCCTTCACCCATGAGCACCACGGGTCCGCCTGCGGGGAGCGTCAACTCACTTTCCAGCCCAGACCCCGGTGGTGCAACTGCCGAGGTCACCATGAACACGCCCCCCTTGTATCGCCAGTTAGCCAACCACTACCTGGACGCGATCCGCAGCGGCACCCTGAAAACCGGTGAACGCCTGCCCTCGATCCGGTTGATGATGGAAAAACATGCCGTCAGCCTGTCGACCGCCGTGCAGGTGTGCCGGGAACTGGAAGACTGCGGTGTATTGGAAGCCCGACCGCGTTCCGGCAACTACATTCGCCAGCCCGACACAGCGCCCAGGCCCGCCCCGATTGCCTTGGCGCCGGCGCCGGATACCCGCGCGTATGTCGGCATTCATGAACAGGTCTGCGCGGTACTCAAGGCCAGTCAGCGCGCGACGATCAGGGTCAACTTCGCCAGCGCCTACTGCGCGCCGGAGCTTTATCCTCTCAAGATTTTGCAAGACCACATGATCAAGTCGCTACGCTACGACGCCGGCCTGCTCGGTGCTGCGGGTTCGACCTGCGGCAACAGCGCATTGCGCAACGTCCTGGCCCGACGTGCACTGGCCAGCAAGACCCACCTGGCCCCCGAGCGGATCGTGATCACCAACGGCGCCACCGAAGCGATCAATCTGGCCTTGCGTGCGGTCACCCGCCCCGGCGACACCGTAGCCGTGGAGTCGCCGACCTTCTACGGTCTGCTGCAGATTCTCGAAAGCCTGAACCTGCGCGTGCTGGAAGTCCCGGCCTCGGCCCATACCGGGCTCAATCTGCAGGCCCTGCAACGGCTGCTGCAAGGTGCCGAACGGGTCAAGGCGCTGATCGTCATTCCCAACCTGCAAAACCCGCTGGGCAGCATCATGCCCGACGCCAACAAGGCACGGCTGGTGAAACTGTGCGCCGAGCACGACACCGTGCTGATCGAGGACGACACCTACGGCGACCTGGTGGACACCGAACAGCCGCTGTCGACGCTCAAACATTGGGATAGCACCGACAACGTGATCTATTGCGCCTCGTTGAACAAAACCCTGGCACCGGGCATGCGCCTGGGCTGGATCAGCGCCGGCAAATGGCACGACCGCGTGGAGATGCTCAAACATGCACAGTCGCGGGGGTGCGAGGCGTTATCGCAATTGGCGGCCAGTGAGTTCATGCGCACACCGTCCTACGAACGTTACCTGCGGCGCTTGAGGAAAACCCTGACCCAACAACGTCAACAGATGAGCGAGGCGATCATTCGCTACTTCCCCCTCGGCACCCACGTGACCAATCCCCAGGGCGGTACGCTGTTATGGGTGGAACTGCCTCGCCGGCATTCATCGATGACGTTATTTGACGAAGCGTTGAAGGCCGGCATCCAGATTTCGCCTGGGGATATCTTTTCCAATGCCAGGCGTTTCGATCACTTTGTGCGCATGGGTTGTGGCGCACCGTATTCGCCGCGGATTGATGAGGCATTGCAGACGTTGGGGCGCCTGCTCCAACATCAGGGTTGACCGCGATTCTGTAGGAGTGAGCCTGCTCGCGATGGCGGTGGATCAGATACATCAATGTTGAATATGCCGCCGTCTTCGCGAGCAGGCTCGCTCCTACAAGGGATTTGCGGTGAACACAACATCGCTGAACGACAGTAATCAACTGTGGGAGTGAGCCTGCTCGCGAAAGCGGTGTATCAGGCACATCAATGTTGAATGTGCCGCCGTTTTCGCGAGCAGGCTCGCACAGGAGGTTGTGGTCAGTTCGGGGGTTGGTGCAGGCAAATGATATGCGGGTCGTCATTCCAGTGCGGGAAGCGCTCGGCGATCAGCGGGTCGTGGCCGGGGATGACGTGGTCTTCGCCATCGGCCAGGCGGTCGATCTCGGTGAAGGCTACGAGGGTTTGCGCCAGGTCATCCAGAATCGGAAACGGGCTGCGCTCACGAATGTTGACCCACAGGTGCGCGGCATCCGAGGCCAGCACGATCCAGCCACGACCGGTATTTACTCGCACCACCTGGCTACCCGGCGTATGCCCGCCCACCGGGTGCAGGGTCACGCCGGGAACGACCTCGACAACACCGTTGTGCAAACGCATCCGCCCTTCGAACAGCGGCGGCAGCGCCGACATCACGTCCTCGACCTCGTAGGTTTTGTTCACCGTGCGGTAGGCCATTTTCGGCCCGGTACAGAAACGCAGTTCCGCTTCCTGCAAATGCACGGTCGCCTTCGGGAATAGCCCAAGGTTGCCGGCATGATCCCAGTGCAAATGGGTCAGGATCAGTTGCTCGACCCGGGCCGGATCAATGTCCAGTTGTCGCAAGGATTCCTCCGGCAGGCGATACATCTGACGATTGCGCCGGCCCGCTGTGGCCGGTTGGAAACAGGTGTCGACCACGATCACCTGCTGCTCGTTGCGGATGACCCAGAAATAGTAGTCCAGCGGCATCGGCGCATTCGGATCACCGCAGCAGGCGTCGTAGAGAAAGTTCTCCCTGGCGGTGCGCTGGACGTTTGCGCCGACACGAATAGCGAACACTTCGTACACAGGAGCTGACATGGACACCTCCGGGCTCAGGCGGCCGCCGTGGTTTTGAGAGTCGGACGAAAGTCGAAATCGATCTGGTCGCTGATGCCCAGGTCATGGGCCAACTTATGCAGGCCGCTATAGTCACGCATGATGGTCGCGTTCTTGTTGCTCTCGCGGGTGTCGGCAATGATCAGCGCCGCATCCTCGACCCCGAGCTGTGTCAGAATCGCCTCCCACATGGAGTAGTCCTGAGCGATAAAAGCACTCAGCGCCACCGACAGGTTACGTGCGAAAAATTCCCGCTGGATGGGCTGCATGTTCGCGTACATGACCTTGGCCACTTCGGCCAGCACCTTGCTGTGGGCGTACTCGTCACGGTTGTGCAGCTCGGCCACCCGGCGGTTCTGCGGCTGGATGGTCTGGTCGTCCGCCAGCAGGTCCAGATAGGCGTTGACGCTGATCTCGGCCACCACTGCAAAGGTGATCGCCGCCAGATCCCGCTGCCATTGCTCGGGCAGTGCTTCACGCTGGGCTTTCAGGCGCAGATAAGTGACGGAGGGCGGCAAGTCCAGATCCTGATCCAGCGCCCGCTCGAGCTTGGTCCGCTCGATGGCGCGCAGGTGCATCAGCGTGTGGTAGTGCTCGTCGATCAGGGTTTGTTGCATGGCCTCGCGAAAATGCCAGTCATCCTTGCCCAGGTACTGATTGGCAATGACGCTCAGCGCCGGATTGACCACATGTTCCTCGGCGGTGACGGTGCGCAGGTTGTAGCCGATCCAGCCCCAGGTCACCACGCTGCTTTTGAGCTCGTCGCTCAGCGCCTGGAACTTCGGGTGATGAAAAAACGGCACCATGCACTCCGGGTAATCCGGGCGTGCCGGGTCGAACACTTCTTCGACCTGGCCCCTGTCCGGCGAACACACCGTGGCGCGCTTGGTCCAGGCCTGGTTGAGCCGCACGATCAGTTGATGGTCGACCTGGGCGATCTCGATTGCTGTTTGCATGACGCGATACCTGTAAGGCGCGTACCCGCCTGGGGTACGCCAAAGGAATGAAGGGCGACGGAAAAATCAGGCCAGCCAATAGCGGGTCAGGTTGCGCGTCGGGTCAGTGTAACGACTGCGGGCGTGAATCATTCGCCAGTTGTCCCAAATCAGCAGGCATCCGTCGGGAATCAGCACCGGCACGTTGTGCTCGACGAAGTACGCTTCGCCGAGCACGGCAAACCTGGCCAGCGGCGAGGTGCTGTCGGCGACCAGGGATTGCTGCAGGGCCTCCTTGGACGGGTTCACGTCGCCGTAGTGAAACTGGTTGTAGCTGAAGCGGAAAATATCCCCGTCCTCTGTAGGCGTGAGGATGTATTCCTTGACCCGTCGTTGCGCCGGTTCGCCGGGTTTGGCGGTGGCGACAAATTCTACCGGCGTGTCATCCAGCCACTCACGCAGTTGCGGTTCGCTGTGTTCCAGGGACTTGAGAAATTCGTAGCCGTCCACCAAACCGGTGTGCCCGCCACCGCACGTGGCCTGTTTATGGCAATGCAACGCCAGGTAGCGTGGCGGCGGCCCGTATACCGGCGCTTCGGTGTGGGGGCCGATGCCGTTCATGCTCTGGGAGTACGGCAAGTCTTCGTAACCCGGCTTGCGGGTAATGGCAAAGGCCATCTGGCCGTTGAACTGCGGAATGATCGGGCCGAATTCGAGCAAGGTGCCTACGACATCATCGGCAAATTCCTCGGGGGTCAGCACCGTCCAGCCCAACGTCGACAGTTCCTCATGACGATGGCCGAGCGAAATGTAAGGTTGAGACGCAACAATCCCTTGGTCTGACATGGTGAGATTCCTGGCGGGTTATCCGGCGTTGACGGTTGAGGTGTACGCAGCGATGAAGTCGCGGCAGGCGTCACCCGGTCGATAGTGCTGCTCATCGATACTCTGCACCGGGGTAATTTCGGCAGCGGTGCCTGTGAGAAAACACTCCTCGAAGTCGCCAAGCTCCGTAGGCAAAATCGTGCGTTCAACGACCTGATAGTCCAGCGCCTTGGCCAGTTCGATCACGGTCTGGCGGGTGATGCCGTTGAGGAAGCAATCCGGTGCGGGGGTGTGCAGCGTCCGGCCTTTGACAAAGAACACATTGGCGCTGGTGGCTTCGGCCACGTGGCCGCGCCAGTCGAGCATCAGCGCATCGTGGTACCCCGTGTTCTCGGCATCGTGCTTGCTCAGCGTGGCGATCTGGTAATGCCCGGAGGCCTTGGCTTCGAACGGACTGCTGCTCGGTGGCGGACGACGCCAGCTCGCGGTTTTCAAGCGGATGCCGGCCATGCGCGCCGCCGGGTCGAAATAGCTCGGCCACTGCCAGCACGCGATGGCCAGGTGCACACGGTTGAAACGCGCCGAAGTGGAAATCATCTCGCTGCCGCGCCAGGCCACCGGGCGCAGGTAGCCGTCGGCGACCTTGTTGCGTTGCAGCAGTTCGTAGCTCGCCGCTTCCAGTTCAGCCAGTGCATAGGGGATGGCAAAGTCCATCAGTTGCGCCGAGCGATACAAGCGCTCGCTGTGTTCGCGCAGCTTGAAAACCTTGCCGTTGTAGACCCGCTCGCCTTCATACACGGTGCTCGCGTAATGCAGGCCATGGGTCAGCACATGCAACTGCGCCCGGGACCACTCTACGAACTCGCCGTCGAGCCAGATAACGCCCTCGCGCTGATCAAACGGGATACTGCTCATATCCATATCTCCCCATTGTTCATGATTTTTCCTACGCCGATTCCAGCAACACGGGTATCAATTCCGGCACGGCGGTGAGCTCGGTCTGAAAGAAGAACGCACGCTCGCCGAAGGCCGGTTGCAGATCGTCGAACCAGGTCACTTGCGGATCGAAGCGCGCGTAGAACGTGCGCAACACCCATTGCGGATCGCGGGCCTGGAGGAACTGCAAGACGAAAACCTTTTCCCCGGCGACGGTCTCGATGCCGTTGATCAACACCTTGCCGTAGAAGGTGCTCATGGACGGCCCGCGCACCGTTCGCGCCAGCCCCGATACCGTGCGATACGCCGCCTGGAAGATCTCGAAGGCCCTGGCCAGCGGCAGTGCGAAGTAATGACTGGGTCCGGTATCGCGCTCGACGAACATGTAATAAGGCACGGCCCCGAGCCGCACACCTTCGGTCCACAGCGCGGCCCAATCGGCGGGGTTTTCGTTGATGTGGCGGATCACCGGCGCCTGCATGCGCACCGTCGCCCCCGTCGAACGAATGCGTTCGATGGCCTGGCGGGCGATGGGCTGGCGGATCTCCACCGGGTGGTTGTAATGGCCCATGATCGACAGGTTTTTCCCCGCCGCGACGATGCGCTGGAACAGCTCCAGCAGCTCAGGCGCATCGTTGTCGCTGACAAAACGCTGGGGCCAGTACGCCACGGACTTGGTGCCGATGCGGATGTTCTTCAGGTGTGGCAGTTCCAGCAGCGGCTCGATATAACCGGCCAGGGAGCGGGTGTTCATGATCATCGGGTCGCCGCCGGTAATCAGCACGTCGGTCACTTCCGTGTGCACCCTCAGGTAACTGACCAGCTCCTGGGACTCACGGGCGTTGAACTTGAGTTCTTCTTCGCCGATGAACTGCGCCCAGCGGAAACAGAAGGTGCAGTACGCGTGACAGGTCTGACCGGCTCCGGGGAAAAACAGCACCGTCTCGCGGTACTTGTGCTGGATGCCCGGCAGGACTTTGCCGTGGAGGGTGGCAACGTTGTGGGTCAACTGCCCGGCCGGATGCGGGTTCATACGGCGCCAGATCGCCTCGATCCGACGCTTGATCGCCGCGCCGTCATCTTGCTCGATCAGTTGCTTGAGCGAGGCATATTCCTCTGCCAGCAACATGTCCTTGTGGGGGAAAGTCATACGAAAAATCGGGTCGTCCGGGATGTTGCTCCAGTCGATCAACGTGCCCAGCACGTATTCGTTGGTACGGAACGGCATGACTCTGGCCACGATGGTCATGGCCTCCTGCAACGCCGGCGTCAGCTTGTGCCAGTAAGGTGTATCGCGGATGGTGCGTGAGTTATAGGGTTTGTAGCGTTCGTGCTCCGACAGTCCTTGCATGGCCGCGCTCCTGGTGATTGCCCTGAGTGTTATTACGCGATGGCCGGCGCTTTGCGCTCTATGTCCATCCATGCCCGGACGCTGTCGCGATCCCACTGGCGACGTACATACCCCGCGAGCCGTGCAGGCACCGGATCGCCGTTGGCAACCAGTCGGTTGAGCATGATTGCCAGGTCGGTGTCGGCAATGCTCCAGTCGCCGAACAGATGCTCCGCCCCCTCTTCCAGCAAATGGTCGGCGACGAAGAACAAGCGCTCGACGGCGGCCTGGGCATCGTCGGACAGCGCGGTGTTTTTCTTGCCGAAGTACACCAGGTCAAACGGGCGCTCCTTGCGCACCACCAGCAAGTCACTGCGCAACCAGGCTTGCAGTTGACGGGCACGGGCGCGCTGCTGGAGGTCCTGCGGATAGAGTTTTTTATGCCCGGGGGAGAGTTCATCGAGGTATTCGGCAATCGCCGATGATTCCGACAAGGCAAAATCGTCGTGGACCAGCGTTGGAATCTTGCAGGTCAGCGAAAGATCACGATAACTCGCCAGATAGTTTTCGCGTGACTTTAGATCAACAGTAACAAGTTCAAATGAACGTTGCTTTTCCTTGAGCGCCACAAAAGCCGACATCGCAAAAGCGCTGACATAGTCGGCGCCAACATACAGTTTTAGCTTCCTGTTTTCCATAGAACACTCCATTGACCAACTGCAGGGTTTGACGTGCATTGGAAGTGATCGTAGTTAGTTGAATCAAGGCTGGATAGATACAGAATTTGCCCGTTTCAATCGATACAGAAAGTTGTTTTCCACCGACAGACACGCAGTTAAAACCCCGGTAACAACGCTGCAAAAAGCGATACCGGGGCAGATCTGAAAAACAAAAAAAGGGAGCCGACGAAGGTGGGCTCCCTGGGTTGATTCGCTGGGAAATTACGCCTGGGTGGTAATCAGGCCATGGCTGTCGGCGAAGTTCGAAAGCAGTGCCATTTGCGGCATGTTGCTCATGTTCAGCATCGCCAGTGGCTCGTGTTTGCTAGTGTTGACGAAGCCGTGTCTGGTCCACGCCGGTACCAGCAACACGTCGCCATTGCTGACGTTGACCCCGTCGGCATCGCCGAGGGTCAACACGCCACTGCCACACTGGATGACAAACAGGTGCCACCAGGAATGGGCATGCCCGTTGAGCGTCACACCCGGGTTCAGCCATTGCATGGCGATCGCCATGCCAGGCGTCACTTCACAACCCTCAATGCTCTTGTCGTGAGCCAATGCGACAATATCAACGTCACTGGCTTCAAGGGCCTCGCGCATACCCGCCAGTTCAGTGCCTTTCCATACCTTGGGAACTGGCGTTCGATGGTACAGGCTTTGACGAAAGTCCTTATATGAAAAAAACGCACCTTGAAAGTTATCCATTCGCACGTCCTTTTTTTTCCCCACACTTTAGCGCTAAACATTAAGTTAAGGGTTCAGCACTGTAAAGTCGGGAAACAACTTACAAAACCGATGGGCGCAAGGCGGCGATCATGTCCACTTCTATCGCGGCATTCTTGGGTAACTGATAAACACCCACTGTAGTGCGCGTATGTTTACCGGCATCGCCCAGCACATGGCTGAACACATCCGAGGCGCCGTTGGCCACTTCGCTCAAATCGACAAAGTCCGCCGTGGACTTCACATAGACCGTTACCCGGATCAATGACTTGATCTTGTCCAGCGAGCCAATCGCATCGACGATCAACGCCAACCCGCGCATCGCGCTGATGCTGGCCGCCGCTTGGGCATCGGCCATGCTGAGGTCCAGCCCGACACGGCCGGGGTAATGGATCTTGCCGTTCATGCGCGGCACCAGGCCGCTGATGTACAGCTCATCGTGATGACGGATCAGCGGTGCGTAATGCCCACCCGCGGTGTTTTCGCCGTAGATGTCATAACCAAACTCTTTGGCCAGGGCGATGAAGCGTTCATCGCAGGTCATGTGCTGGATCATTGATCGAACCCTCTTGATCAGTAATGCAAAAAACGGGGACTTGCGGGCTCAACACACGGCGCGGGTGGCCGGTGCCAGGCAAGTCACCTCAATGCGTGACTCAATCGCTTCGGCCAGACGCAACAGGTCGTTGCTCAGTTGCCCGTAGTGTTCGTTGAACAGCACGATGTGGCCGATGAATGAGAAGTTGTCCTTGATCTGCGCGCTGACCGAGTCACCGACACGCTTGGCGTACTGGCCTTCCACCAGGTCGATACGCAGGGCGCGGGCCAGGGCCTCGATGTCAGGCGTCGAGCGCAGGATGCCGCCGGATGGCGCCCTCAGCAGTCGAATGCCGCAGTAGCCGCGGGCCACTGGCTCATGCTGTTCGGTCTGGCCTTCCACCGCCCAGCGCACCCAGCGCTCCCACGGATCGAAATCGACGAAGGCGCGTTTGGCCAGGTCCCAGATGTGCATGCCGCCAGGCCGCATGTTGGTTTCCACGGCCGAGGTCAGGTTATCGCTGCGCAGGAACACTTCGTTGTGCCAGGCGCCGTTGTCCCGAGACACCAGGCCCGCCATATGCCGACCGGCCGCCATCAAAAGTGCCTGTACCTCAGCCGCAAGCGGTGCGGGCACGACTTGCTGGATCTCTGCGCGATAAGCGCCTTCGGTGGTGGTTTTTTCAGTCACCCAGGTGCTGCCCGCCACGCAGTCCCAGCTGTATTCGCGGGCGTTCTGCACCAACTCTTCAAGAACGATGCCGCCTTCGCGGTAAGGCTTCAGGGCGAGCCAGGCGTCATCGCATTCCGAAGGGTGATGGATCACGCGACAACCCCGGCTCGCGCCTTCACAGGCCGGCTTGACGAAGGCCTTGCCACCCAGTTCGACGACGCGCTGGCGCAGTTCCGACAGGCTTTCGACCCGCACGGAAAACACCGCTCGGTATTCTCCAGGGGAGGTGCTGGCCGCCGCTTCGAGCTGGCGGAAAATCTGCTTGTCCACGCCCGCCCGCGCTTCGCCCGGGGTAATGCCCGGCAGGCCGAAATGGCTGGCCAGCGCCGCACCGAGCAGCACCCCGCGATCGGAGAACGGCAGTACGCCGATCAGCTTCCAGCTGTCGGCATTCAGGCACCCCACCACCAGTTCAAGGGACGCCGCCACATCTTCCTCTGCCAGTGAGGTACTGCAGACGTGATCGGCCACCTGATCGTCATGGGGCTGAATTTTCTCGACCAGCAGGATGAGCCTGGCGTTGTAGAGCGACTTGCACAGCTCGCGCAGCTTCTGGATGTCGTGAACCCGATTGCCGTTGTAACCGACCACTACTACGCATGAAGTCGTATTCATAATGCCCCCGACCTGCAAAGTGAAAACCGCAACGGCGATGACTCAGTCATGCAGCGACGCATTGGATTTACGGTTGAGCCAATACCAGGCCAGGATCCCTGCGGCACCGATGGCGGCCAGCACCAGCGCGTTGTACGGCGCCGGCACCACCCGCATGATCAACACGGTCAGCCCGGCCCCCACTCCCAGGGACACTTCCTTGACGAACATGTTGTTTTGCTTGACCGAGAAGTAATCCAGGTAGCTGAAGGCGCATTCGGCGATGGACAGCAGCGCCACCCAGACCAGCGCCCCGGCGAGGGTTTCGACATGGAACGCGGCGGGCGAAGACAGCACCGCAAAGCCGCCGACGATGATCCCGATCACCGCCACGACCTTGAAGCGCCCGGTGCGCTCAATCAGCTTCATCACCGGCACCTGGGCGAACACCACTACGGCGCTGTTGAGGATCAGCATCAAGCCGTACCAGGCCGGCAGCTCGCCGGTCTTGAGCAGGATCGCCTGTGGCAGGATCGAGAACACCCCGAACAGCTTGATGCCCATGATGATGCCGGCGATCACCCAGGGCAGTTTGTTGCCCCAGTTGCTTCCGGTTTGACTGGCCGGGCGGGCGACCACCGGTTCGGTGGTGAAGGTCGCGCCGAGGGCGATCGGCAGGCACAGCAACACGAACGCCGCCGCACCGAGGAAAAACATCGTCGGCGTAAGCAGCGGCGACAGCAGGATCAAACCGGCCACCAGGCTGCCCATGTTCATGGCTACGCGGTTGTAGGCCGCGCCTTCCTTGGTCTGGGCCGCTTCGCTCTTGATCAGGTAACCGGCAATGGCAATGCCGTAGGCAAACAGTGCGGCGGCAAACATCACCATGCCTTGATGGCTGGTCAGCGCCAGCAGCACCAGGCCAAGGCCGGCACACAGCAGCGTGACGCTCAGGGAACGGCGGCCAAGCACCAGTAAAGTCAGGGGCAACAGCAGCAACAAGGCGCGATATCCAAGGGCCAGGATGCTGTTGGTGGCCGTGTCGAGCCAGACGTTGGCCTTGCCCAGCACCGCGAACAGCGAGACAGCGGTGATGATCCGGATCGTGAATAGCCGCAGGTTGATGACCGGTTTGGCTACCGCGACCGTTGTTTCGACACTCATGCAGCACCTCAGGAACCGGGTGAACGCCCGCCAACAAAGGCCGACCTTCAGAAAAGTCTGTAAGGGCATGGTAGAGAGAGAGACTTGTCCTGATCAGGGCAAGTTCGTATAGAATCCAACGAACTTTACTGCCGGAGAGACCAGTAAAATGCAGGTTCAACGCGCAGTCATTGCCGCCATTGAATTCCAGCCCGGCGCGCCGCTGGTGCAGCAGATCGTCGATCAGTTGACTCAGGCGATCAGCACCGGTGGCCTGCCCCACGGCGCCAAGCTGCCGCCGATTCGCGAACTCTCCGACTTGATGAACGTGGGCAAATCCACGGTGGTCGATGCCCTGGACCGCATGCGAGCCAAGGGGCTGGTGGTGTCTCGCCAGGGCTCCGGGCATTACGTGCATCGCTCCGAAGCGGCACTGAAAAGCGGCACCGGCCCGGACCTGCAACCCCAGGACACCCTCAGCGTGATTCGTCGCGCCTTGCTGCTGGACAACGGCACGCTGCGTCCCGGCTGCGGTTTTCTGCCGACCTCGTGGCTACCCGCCGAAGAATTGCAGAAAGCCGTGCGCAGCACCTTGCGTGCGACGTCGTTGCGCATGGGCGAGTACGGCGTAGCCGGCGGTTACTTGCCGTTGCGCCAGGCCCTGCGGGTCAAACTGGCGACCTTCGGCATCGAAGCGTCGGTGGACCAGATCATCACCACCGCCAACACCATGCAGGCCATCGACCTGCTGATGCGCCTGCTGGTCAAACCCGGCGACACCGTGCTGCTCGACGATCCCTGCTACTTCAACATGCACGCCAACCTGGCGTTGCATGGGGCCAAAGTCATCACCATCGCCCGGGATTGCGACGGCATGGACCTCGACGCCTTCGAGCAACTGCTGATCGCCCACAAACCCGTGCTGTACATGACCAACAGCACGCTGCATAACCCCACCGGCCACTCGTTCACCCCGGCCCAGGTCTACCGCTTGCTGGAACTGAGCCACCGCCATGGCTTCCACATCGTCGAAGACGATCTGTACTGCGACATCCAGCAACGCCGCACCCCCCGCCTGGCGGCCAGCGGGCTGGACAATGTGAGTTATGTGTCGGGCTTCTCCAAGACCCTGACCGCCAACAGCCGCGTCAGCTATACCGTGCTGTCGCCACAATTGGCGGCACGCATGGTCGCCCTGAAAATGGCCTGCGGCGGGGTGACGTCGGAGCTGGCGGAACAGATCACCTGCACCATGCTCAGCGACGGCAGCTATGCCAAGCATGCGCGGCGCACGGTGGATCGGTTGTATGAATCCAATAGCCGTGTGGCCGGTTGGTTGGCGCAGGCTGGGTGTTCTTTGTCGTCATTGCCAGGCGAAGGCGTGTTTATCTGGGCACGGTTGCCGGAGGGCTTGCACGCCGAGAACCTGGCTCGCCAGGGGCTGGAGAACAATATGGTATTGGCGCCGGGCACCTTGCTGAGCAAAGGACCGGATGCCAGTCAGTTCCTGCGATTCAATGTGGCGCACAGTGACAGCTTGCAGGTGCGGGAGCGGTTTTTTCGGTTGCTTGATAATCCCCAAAAATAGCTGACTGCCTCGACCCTGTGGGGGAGCGGGCTTGCTCCGGGCGGCGATCCAACGAAGGGGCCATCACATTCAAAATTGATATTGCCTGACACGCCGCCATCGCGAGCAGGCTCGCTCCCACAGGGGCCAGCGTCATGCTCGATATCAGCGATGACGCTAGTCCAATGTGGGAGCGAGCCTGCTCGCGATGAGGCCGTCACATCCAGCATCAATGTTGCCTGACACACCGCTATCGCGAGCAGGCTCGCTCCCACAGGGGTTGTGGTATCCAATGAGATCCCCGGCCATCAGATGGCTACGATTGCCGACCTTATCCTTGCCGGCTAACTTTGCCCGGTCGCTGCCAATTCAGCGACCGGGCCTGAGAACCCGGGTAAACTGCACGCGCACTAGCGCCCAAATCACGATTGTTGGCGTTTTTTTATGCCCGCATTTCGTGCAATGGCGGCTGTGCGTGGGAGACCTTCGGGTCTGCCGGGTCGTGCAACCGGTTTCTCAGCCTGCGCATAGCTGCCACCCATTCGCCTGAGAACGAACGTGGCGGCTCTACTTTGATTTCTGGAGTATTGCCAATGCACGCTATTGATCTGTCCGCTTCACCGGTCATCCCACACCACCTGACCAACAGGAGGTGAAGCCCAATGACCAATCCCCAAGACCTCAAAACCATCGGCCTCACCCCGTTCTCCTACCACGCCAACGAACCCCTGTTCCGCATCAACGCCGGTGTCCCGGTAGTCGAAGCCCTCTACCACGCCTCTGACCTGCTCCACCTCGCAAAACTGCTCGCCTCAGACGCAGCCATGGTTCGCGACTCCGACCGACACGCCTGGGCCTCGCATTTCCTGCAGGACATGAGCAAGGCAATCATCGACGACGTGGTGAAGGTGCTCGATGCACCGTGTAACAACCGCGCCTAAATGAAAAAGCCCCGCGTTTCGTTTGAAACGCGGGGCTTTTCAGATATTCGACGATGTGATCAGACGACTGCCAGTCGATCAACCATATCCGGAAACTTCTCAACCAACCTGATCAGCAAGGCGGCCTGAGCATTGGGCTTCGACTTTTCCTGCTCCCAGTTTCTCAGGGTGCTGGGACTGGTTCGAATTCGCTTGGCAAAAACGGCCTGGGACATGTGTAGTTTTTCCCGTAGCGCAACGATTTCTTGCGCCCCCACCTCTGGTGCAGGGATGTCCTCCACTACCGTATTGCGCAACGTAATCTTGCCTTCGCGTTGAGCCGCCATCTCATCAACGCCCTGCATCAACTCTGCAAACAGGTCGCGTTTTTTCATGGGGTACCTCGTTTTTTCAACTCTGTCTCTATGGCTTTCTTGAGCACCTTCTCTTGGTCGGCGGTCAAATTCTCAAGCTCATCTTTGTCATAAATTGCGAACATCCAGAACTGGCCATTATTCATAAGCCAATAATAGATAACCCGCAAGCCACCTCGCCTACCTTTACCTCGGCGTCCATCAGCCCAACGCAGCTTTCGGAAACCGCCCGTTCGAGGCATGACATCACCCGCTTGCGGGTTCAACTGCATGTGCGACTGCAAAGCACGATACTCATCGTCCGTCAGATAATCGCCAACGGTTGTAGTGAAGGATGTGGTTTCGAAGAATACGGTTCGCATCGGCAAACTATAGGCAATTTGCTTATAGTCATGCAACCGACGAATCATCTTCCTGACGAGCAGCCCTTGCGATTTGCCCCAACAAAAAGCCCCGCTCTTCTCTCGAAGGCGGGGCTTTTCTTTACAGCATCCGACGCTTAAGGCGCGTACGTCAGCAGCAACTCGGTCGGCACTTTGAAGTCCAGGGACATCATCACGCTCAACGCGGTAATGGTGAAGATCGAGAACACGAACAGCTTGCGTGCCCAGACCGTGTCATCCACTGCCTTGTAGCCGGTCCAGGCCATGTACAGCCAGTACATGCCCATGGCCGCGGCGACGGCGAGGTAGCTCATGCCGGCGTAGCCGCTGAAGGTCAGCATCAAGGTCGCCACGAGGAAGGCCAGGATGTAGATCAGGATGTGCTTCTTGGCCACCTGGATGCCGCGCTTCACTGGCAGCACCGGAATCGATGCGGCCAGGTAATCGTTGAAGCGGAAGATCGCGATGGCGTAGGAATGCGGCATCTGCCACAGGCTGAACATCACCAGCAGGGTCAGCGCGGCCATGTCGAAGGTGTTGCTGACTGCGACGTAGCCAATCACCGGCGGCATGGCGCCCGACAGACTGCCCACCAGCGTGCCGTGAACCGACTTGCGCTTGAGGTACAGGCTGTAGAAGCCGACGTAGATCACGAAGCCGATCACCGCGAACAAGGCGGCCAACGGGTTGGCCACCTTGTACAACAGCGCAACGCCGGCGACACCCAGGACGGTCGCATAGATCAGGGCCAGTTTCAGGGAGATCAAGCCCTGGACCAGCACGCGGTTCTTGGTGCGTTCCATCTTGATGTCGATGTCGCGGTCGATGCAGTTGTTGAACACGCAACCGGAGGCAACCACCAGGGACGTGCCGATCATGGCGGCCAGGAAGATGGCCAGATCGACATGCCCTTTGGAGGCCAGGAAAAATCCGCCTGCCACAGAAAGCACGTTACCGAAAATGATCCCCGGTTTGGTGATTTGGATAAAGTGCTTGAGGGACATGCGGACTTACCTCACTTCGCCATCATGAACGTGTGGATGCTGAACATGATCCACAGCGACAGGCCAACCAGCAGGACGATCACGATCGCGGCGAAGACAAACGCAATCACGTTGTTTCGCTGGGCGGCCGAACGGTCCAGGTGCAGGAAGTACACCAGGTGCACCAGCACCTGGATGACTGCGAACGCGACGACGATCATCAGGGTGATCGACTTCGGCAGCGTCGGGTACATCACCAGACCGAACGGGATCAGGGTCAGGATCACCGACAGGATGAAACCGATGCCGTAGGACTTGACGCTGCCGTGACCGGCGTCGTGGCTGTCATGGCCATGGCCATTTTGGGAATGAGCTGTGTTAGCCATTTACATAGTCCCCATCAGGTAAACAACGGTGAATACGCAGATCCACACGACGTCCAGGAAGTGCCAGAACAGGCTCAGGCAGCTCAGACGGGTCTTGTTGGTCGCCGTCAGGCCGTTTTTCTGCACCTGATACATCATGATCGCCATCCAGATCAGACCGCTGGTCACGTGCAGACCGTGGGTGCCGACCAGGGTGAAGAACCCGGACAGGAAGCCGGAACGGCTAGGGCCGTAGCCCTCGGAGATCAACACGTGGAACTCGTTGATTTCCATGCCGATGAAGCCGGCACCGAACATGAAGGTCATGGCCAGCCAGCCCAGGACCTGCTTCTTGTTGCCCTTGAAGAACGCCAGCATGGCGAAGCCGTAGGTGATCGAACTGAACAGCAGCAGGGCGGTTTCGCCCAGTACGTATGGCAGTTCGAAGATGTCGTGGCCCGACGGGCCACCCGCTACGTTGTTAACCAGTACCGCGTACGCCGCGAAGATCGACGCAAACAGAATGCAGTCGGTCATCAGGTAGAGCCAGAAACCGAATACGGTCATCTCGCCCGAGTCGTGGTGATGGTCATCATGCCCATGTCCATCGACATGGGTGTGTCCAGCATTGGTCACTAAGTTCGACATGGTTTAAGCCTGTTCCAACGAGGTTTCAACACGGGTGGCGGTGGCCGGGATTTTCCCTGCCGCTACCAGACGCTTGTGCTGCTCGGCTTCGATGCGCTCGATCACGTCGACCGGCACCATATAGCCTTGATCATCACGGGCCGCGTGGATCACGAAGTAGATCACGGTGCCGGCCAGGCTAGCGATTGCCAGCCACCAGATGTGCCAGATCATCGCGAAACCGAACACGGTCAACAGAGCCCCCATGACCACACCGGTGGCGGTGTTGTTTGGCATGTGGATCGGCTGGTACTTGGCCGGGGCCTTGTACGCGGTGCCGTTTTCCTTGGCTTCGGTGAACGGGTCGACGACGTCGGCTTTTGGCAGCACGGCGAAGTTGTAGAACGGAGGTGGCGACGAGGTCGACCATTCCAGGGTGTGTGCATTCCACGGGTCGCCGTGTTCGCACATGTTTTCCGGCTTCTTGCGGTCACGCACGCTGACGTACAGCTGGATCAGCTGGCAAGCGATACCGACAGCAATCATCACCGCACCGAACATGGCGACGTACAGGTACGGCACCCACTCAGGGTTGGTGGTGGCGTTCAGGCGACGGGTCATGCCCATGAAGCCCAGTGCATAGAGCGGCATGAACGCGACGAAGAAGCCGCTGATCCAGAACCAGAACGCAGCCTTGCCCCAGCCTTCGTGCAGCTTGAAGCCGAACGCTTTAGGGAAGTAGAACGCGAAACCTGCGATGTAACCGAATACCGCACCGCCGATGATCACGTTATGGAAGTGCGCGATCACGAACAGGCTGTTGTGCAGAACGAAGTCGGCACCCGGGATGGCCAGCAGTACGCCGGTCATGCCGCCGATGGCGAAGGTCACCATGAAGCCCAGGGTCCACAGCACCTGGCTGGTGAAACGCAGACGGCCCTGGTAGATGGTGAACAGCCAGTTGAACAGCTTTACACCCGTCGGGATGGAAATCAGCATCGTCGCCAGACCGAAGAAGGCGTTGACGCTGGCACCCGAACCCATGGTGAAGAAGTGGTGCAGCCAGACCATGAAGCCCAGGATCGAGATTGCGCCCGATGCGTAGACCATCGAGTGGTGGCCGAACAGTTTCTTGCCGGTGAAGGTCGAGATGACTTCAGAGAAGATACCGAACGCTGGCAGGATCAGGATGTACACCTCAGGGTGACCCCATGCCCAGAACAGGTTCACGTACATCATCGGATTGCCACCAAGTTCGTTGGTGAAAATGTGGAAATCCATGTAACGGTCAAGCGTCAGCAGCGCCAGGGTAGCGGTCAGGATCGGGAACGAAGCCACGATCAGGACGTTGGCCCAGGTGCAGGTCCAGGTGAAGATCGGCATGTCCATCAGCTTCATGCCAGGGGTACGCATTTTCAGCACGGTGGCCAGGAAGTTGACCCCCGTCAGCGTCGTACCCAGGCCCGATAGCTGTAGCGCCCAGATGTAGTAATCCATCCCCACGCCAGGGCTGTATTGCAGGCCCGACAGCGGCGGATAGGCAACCCAGCCGGTCTTGGCGAATTCGCCGACGCCCAGGGACAGGTTGATCAGCACTACGCCGGACACCAGCAGCCAGAAGCTCAGGGAGTTCAGGAACGGGTAGGCAACGTCACGCGCGCCGATCTGCAGCGGCACTGCAAGGTTCATCAGGCCGGTGAAGAATGGCATCGCCATGAAGATGATCATGATCACACCGTGGGCGGTGAAGATCTGGTCATAGTGTTCAGGTGGCAGGTAGCCAGGCGAACCCTCGGTGGCCATGGCCAGCTGGGTACGCATCATGATGGCGTCGGCAAAGCCGCGCAGCAGCATGACCATGGCGACGATGATGTACATCACGCCGATTTTCTTGTGGTCGACCGACGTCAGCCACTCAGTCCACAGGTAGGTCCACTTCTTGAAGTAGGTGATACCCGCGAACAGCGCCAGACCGCCGAGCGCGATCATGGCGATGGTCACCATTACGATCGGCTCGTGGAACGGGACCGCTTCCCAACTTAATTTACCAAACATCGTTTACTCCTCTGCCCCGGCAGCTGAATGCGCGTTCATGTCCATTCCTTGCGTAGCGGCCACTTCTTTCTCTTCTTTCTCGTGCTTCACTTTCGGACCCGGTTTCATGCCTTCGTACTTGTCGACGATGGTCTGGAACAGGTTCGGCGTCACCGAGGAGTAGAGCTCGACTGGGTTGTTCTGGCTCTGCTTGGCAAGGGCTGCGTATTCAGCTTGTTCAAGCTGTTTAGGTGCCTTTTTGACTTCACTTACCCAGGCGTCGAAATCTTCCTGGCTCGTTGCGATCGCTTTGAATTTCATGCCGGTGAAACCCGCGCCGCTGTAGTTGGCGGAGATACCGTCCATTTCAGCGTTTTCGTTGGCGATCAGGTGCAGCTTGGTCTGCATGCCAGCCATCGCGTAGATCTGGCCGCCCAGCGCAGGGATGAAGAACGAGTTCATCACGGCGTCGGAAGTGATCTTGAAGTTGATCGGGGTGTGCGCCGGGAACACGATCTTGTTGACCGTGGCGATGCCTTGTTCCGGGTAGATGAACAGCCACTTCCAGTCCAGCGCAACCACTTCAATGGTGATCGGCTTCACGTCGGATTCCAGCGGCTTGTACGGGTCAAGGGCGTGGGTCGACTTGTAGGTGACATAACCCAGGGCAATGATGATCAGCACCGGAACAGCCCACACCGCGATCTCGATCTTGGTGGAGTGGTTCCATTTCGGGGTGTAGGTGGCGTTGGTGTTGGACGCGCGGTATTTCCAGGCGAACAGGAAGGTCATGACGATGACCGGAACCACGACCAACAGCATCAGCAGCGTTGCGGTGATGATCAGGTTTCGCTCGTCCAGACCGACCTGGCCCTTGGGATTGAGCAAGGTCATGTTGCAGCCTGACAGCAACAACGTGCCGATCAGCGGCAATAAGCCTAGTAGTCTGGGGTACCTGTTTTTACTCATCTCACGACCTCTAAAGCAGCTTGCGCAATGCAGTTGGGTTTTGATCGCCAACACTTCACCCTGCCAAGGGTTGGCATTTTTCTTGGATTGAATAAGGGCATGCCCGTCGTGCGTCAGACGCTGTGCGACAAATCCCGGGCCTGCGGTGAGTTCTTATTCGAATACGTGGTCAAAGGCCTTTTTACAGACCAATTCCATTTGGTGCGGGTAGTTGGAGGCTCCGACACCTGGGCATCGCATGAAGCCACCAGGCCTCTCGACACCCTGTTCCTGCTCACGCCTGGTTAAGATTTGAGCAGTGCCGGGGATTCAGTGCGGGCGATTGTAGATATGTAACGTTTTATAAACCATGTCTCATCCCGAAATAATTTTTATCCGAACCGGCAACAATCATTACCCGTTTTTGCAAAAGCGGCGCATCTTATCGAAATTCATTCTCAACAAAAACACCACAATAAGTAGGTCTTCCACCCACAGTTCAGACAGTATCGGGTCCCTCTTCATCGCCCTTTACCTTGCCCAAGGCCCGATATGACGGGGGCTCCGGCCATTCGCCAGAGCCTGTTAAAACTGCCTGCTCGTGTTCGTAATGGAAAAAACCGCAAGCCTGCAAAACAGCCCAATTTCGTTACGTTTCCATGTACCAATCCGGCTCCCTCGAATGCCCTGCGACACCAACTCTGTGACAACATGTCGCACATGTGTCGCACCCTTGGCTGTCGCACATCACGGTCTTTTTACCCGGCCTCTGAAATGCGCTCTGCAAGACAAAAAAAGCCCCGGTCCTCTCTTCAAGGACCGGGGCTTTTTTGTCCGACAATGCGTGGCGACAGATGATCTCAGCGCAGCGCTTTGCGGTTACGCGACGTCAGCAATGGCACCAGCACCACGATCAGCACGAAGGCGACCAGCGCCCACTGCGCCAGCGACAGCCCGAGGATCGGCGGGTATGGCGTAGAGCAGAAACCATCGACCTGGAAACCCAGCGGAAAGATCTTCGCCAGTGGCAAGTCATCGACAATCGGTTGCAGCACATCGATGCCGCAGCTGACCGCTGGATAGAATTGTGTATAGACGTGATGCCCGGCAACGCCTGCACCTGCCACTGCACAGATCACCACCAGGGTTTCAAACACCGTGATACTGCGACGGCCGCGCATGGCCGCGCCAATGAAGGCAAAGATCGCGATCAGCAGCAACGCGTAACGTTGCAGGATGCACAGCGGGCAAGGCGCCTCGCCCAGAACAATTTGCATGTACAGCGCACCGCCGATCAGCGCCAGGCAAATGATGCCCAGCAATACCAGGTAGCGCCGTTCACGCCCCAACCGCATGGATTCATCGCTCATCGCGTTTCCCTTCAAGATATCGATTGCCCGCCAGTCTACACGCTGGCCCGGACCTTTGAGAGTCTGGAGCATGTGAGGGGGATTCGGGGGGGAATAGACGACAAGGCGGTTAAGAAGGGATTAACTTTCTGACTTTTTTCAGCTCAGGACTGAGGTGAAGCATTCGCGAGCAGGCTCGCTCCCACATTGGTCCGCGTCGTATGCAGATCAAATTGTGGGAGCGAGCCTGCTCGCGAAGAAGGCGACTCGGTCCCCCGAGCCGCCGCAACCACTTACTCCAGCGCCGCTGCCGGCCCGAAGAACTCGTAACGGCTTTGCTTCTCCGGCACGCCCAGAGCCTTGAGGTGGCGCTTGATGGACGCCATGAAACCTTTCGGCCCCAGGAAGTAAGCATCCAGGTCACGCTGCTCCGGCAGCCACTCATGCAACTGCTGCTGGCTCAACAAACCAACCTTGTGCGCCGCCGGGCTCGCGCCGTCGTCCTCGGAGTAGCAATAGAAGCGCTTGAGCTGCGGGTGACGTTCGGCCAGTTCGTCGATCCAGTCGCGGAAGGCATGGACGCTACCGTTGCGCGCGCAGTGGATGAAATGCACCGGCCGCTGGGTCTCCAGCGCCGCTTCGAGCATCGCCAGGGTCGGGGTGATGCCGACGCCGCCACTGATCAGCACCAGTGGCTTGTCGCTGGCGGTCAGGACGAACTCGCCCGATGGCGGGAACAACTGGATGCTGGCGCCGACCTGCAACTGGTCGTGCAGGAAGTTGGAAGCGCGACCACCGTCCTCGCGCTTGACGCTGATGCGGTACTGGCCATTGTTCGCCAGCGCCGACAGCGAGTAGTTACGACGGATCTCTTCACCGTCGAGGATCAGTTTCATGCCGATGTACTGGCCAGGCTCTGCCACCAGGATCGGACCTTTGTCCGCAGGTTCAAAGTAGAACGAGGTGATCTCGGCGCTCTCCTCGACCTTGCCGGCCACGATGAACTCCCGCGCCCCGCGCCAGCCGCCCGGTGCCTGCTCCTTCTGGTCGTAGATGCTGGTTTCGGCACCGATCAGGATGTCCGCCAGTTGGCCGTAGGCCGCGCCCCAGGCCGCGATCACTTGCGCGGTGGCGATCTCTTCGCCCAATACTTCAGCGATGGCCCGCAGCAGGCAGCTGCCGACAATCGGATAATGCTCCGGCAGAATCTGCAGGGCCACATGCTTGTTGATGATCTTGGCCACCAGGTCGCCCAACTGGTCGAGCTGGTCGATATGGCGCGCATACATCAATACGCCATTGGCCAGGGCACGCGGCTGATCACCGCTGGTCTGGTGGGCCTGATTGAACAGCGGACGGACTTCCGGGTATTCGGAGAGCATCATGCGGTAGAAGTGCGTGATCAGCGCCTCACCACCGCTTTCGAGCAGCGGCACGGTGGACTTGACGATGGCACGGTCTTGAGCGCTCAGCATAAAGTAACTCCTGGTCTTCTTGGATTGCTAACGGATTACCCTATACGTATCAGCTTTCGTGCCAACTATTTAATCCTTTAAAATCAATTAGTTAGAAACTTGATAGTCATTTCGACACTGCCTGACTTATAGTCATACCGACTACACGGAGTCACTATGACTGCAAAATCCCTGCTCACCGCCCTGCTGCCCCTGGTCTCCGACCTGTCCCGCGAACTGCCCGAGGGCGAGCGTTATCGTCGCCTGCTGGAAGCCATGCGCGCCCTGCTGCCGTGCGACGCCGCCGCCCTGCTGCGCCTTGATGGTGAATGGCTGGTGCCACTGGCCGTCGACGGCTTGAGTACCGACACCCTCGGTCGGCGCTTCAAGGTCAGCGAGCACCCGCGTTTCGAAGCGCTGCTCAGCGGCCCCGGCCCGACCCGTTTCGCTGCCGACAGCGACTTGCCCGACCCCTATGACGGCCTGGTCGATGGCCTGGATGATCATCTGGAAGTCCACGACTGCATGGGTTGCCCGTTGTTCATCGACGAGCGCCCATGGGGCCTGCTGACCCTCGACGCCCTCGATCCGGAGCGCTTCGAACCGATCGAACTGGATGCCCTGCAAGCCTTCGCCAGCCTCGCGGCGGCCACGGTCAACGCCGCCGAGCGCATCGAACGGTTGAACAACCGGGTCGAAGATGAACATCAGCGCGCCGAGGTTTACCGCCAGGCCAGCGGCCAGCAGAATCGCGAGATGATTGGCCAGAGCAAGGCCCACAAGCGTCTGGTCGAAGAAATCAGCCTGGTGGGTGGCAGCGACCTGACCGTGTTGATCACCGGCGAAACCGGAGTCGGCAAGGAGTTGGTGGCCCAGGCCATCCATGCCGCCTCGCCCCGCGCCGACAAGCCGATCATCAGCCTCAACTGCGCCGCGTTGCCCGACACCCTGGTGGAAAGCGAGTTGTTCGGCCATGTTCGCGGCGCCTTCACCGGAGCGATGAACGACCGCCGCGGCAAGTTCGAACTGGCCAATGGCGGCACGCTGTTTCTCGATGAAGTCGGCGAGTTGTCTCTGACCGTGCAGGCCAAGTTGTTGCGTGTATTGCAGAGCGGTCAATTGCAGCGACTGGGTTCGGACCAGGAGCATCAGGTCGACGTGCGCCTGATCGCGGCGACCAACCGCGACCTCGCCGAAGAAGTGCGCAGCGGCCGTTACCGCGCCGACTTCTACCATCGCCTCAGCGTTTATCCGCTGCTGGTGCCGGCCCTGCGCGATCGCGGGCGTGATGTGCTGCTGCTCAGCGGTTATTTCCTTGAGCAGAACCGCTCGCGCATGGGCCTCAACAGCCTGCGCCTGAACAGCGACGCCCAGGCCGCGCTATTGGCCTACGACTGGCCCGGCAACGTGCGCGAGCTTGAACACCTGATCGGCCGCAGCGCCTTGAAAGCCCTGGGCAATTGCAAGGAGCGGCCGAAGATTCTCAGCTTGAGCGCAGCCGACCTGGACTTGCCCAACGCCAGCGTTGAAGCCGCTGCCGAGCACCCCGTCGCCACCGTCATGCAAGCGGCGACCGGCGATTTGCGCGAGGCTACCGAGCGTTATCAGCGCCAATTGATCGGCGCCTGCCTGGAGCGACACAACAACAACTGGGCAAGCGCAGCGCGTGAGCTAGGCCTGGATCGGGCGAACCTGGGGCGGATGGCCAAAAGGCTCGGCATGAAGTGAAGGCCCCTTCGCAAGCAGGCTCGCTCCCACAGAGGCAGCGACAATCCCTGCTCGCGAAGGCGGCCTGACATTCAATGGAAATGCTAAAGCCTGCCCCAAACAAGTCGATAACCCGGCATCGAAGTCATTGGCGATCCCTGGATTGCCCGTCACCTTTTTCCAGAGAAGGTTCCTATGTCCTCCACCAAAGCCCGCGCAGACTCACTTTCGCTTCTGCTGTTTACCTTGCGCAGCGGCAAGCTGATGGCGATCAACCTGCTCAAGGTCAGCGAAATCATTCCCTGCCCGCCACTGACCAAACTGCCGGAGTCGCACCCCCACGTCAAAGGCATCGCCACCCTGCGCGGTGCCTCGCTGTCGGTGATCGACCTCAGCCGTGCCATTGGCGAGCGTCCGCTGGAAGACCCCAACGGCGGTTGCCTGATCGTCACCGACGTCAGCCGCTCCAAGCAGGGCCTGCACGTGCAGGCCGTGAGCAAGATCGTCCATTGCCTGACCACCGACATCCGCCCTCCACCCTTCGGCTCCGGTGGATTGCGTGCCTACATCACCGGTGTGACGTCGGTCGATGGCACCCTGGTGCAAGTGCTGGACATCGAAAAAGTCATCCACGGCATCGCCCCGGCGCAAATCGAAATGGCGCCGACCGAACTGAGCATGGAAGACGCCGAACTGCTCGGCAACGCGCGCATCCTGGTGGTCGACGACAGCCAGGTCGCCTTGCAGCAATCGGTGCACACCCTGCGTAACCTTGGCCTGCAATGCCATACCGCCCGCAGCGCCAAGGAAGCCATCGACTGCCTGCTGGACCTGCAAGGCACCGCACAGCAGATCAACCTGATCGTCTCGGACATCGAAATGTCCGAGATGGACGGCTACGCCTTTACCCGCACCCTGCGGGAAACTCCGGATTTCGCGCATCTTTATGTACTGCTGCACACCTCGCTGGACAGTGCGATGAACGCCGAGAAAGCACGACTGGCGGGGGCGAACGCGGTGCTGACCAAATTCTCTTCGCCGGAATTGACCCAGTGCCTGATCACCGCGGCCAAGGCTGTCGCCGAACAGGGTTATTGAGTGTTGAGCGAAGAATTCTGCTGGCTGATGCGGCGCGACCTCTCTGTCGTCGTGCCCTCCCCGGATTGGCCTGCGGGCCTGCAACTGAGCGAGTACCGCCCCGAACTGGGTGTCGCCGTGCACCGGTTGATGGAGTTCGGTTATCTCGATGGTGGCGGTCGTGTAGCCGAACTGGAGATGTGGCAACGGCAGTTCGAAACCGACCCGGAATATGACTCGGCCCTGTGCTTCATTGCCCTGGATGCCGGAGAAGTGGTGGGTGTTTGCCAGTGCTGGACCAGCGCCTATATCAAGAACCTGGTGGTGCACCCGCGGTTTCAGGGCCGGGGGTTGGGCCGTGCGCTTTTGTTGCAGGCGTTCAAGGTGTTCCAGCAGCGGCGTGAAGGCTTCGTGGACCTGAAGGTACGTGAAGACAACCTTCGGGCGCGGCGCTTGTATGAAAACGTCGGGATGCGCGCAGTCCGCCGGGAGCCGGTTCCGCTCTGACACACCGCCATCGCGAGCAGGCTCGCTCCCACAGGGGATTGCATTCCAAATGTGTGGGAGCTTGCTCCGGGCGGCGTTCCGATGATGGGGCCGACACAACTACCTCAAAACCTTCAGGCATACTCACCTTCCGGACACAGCACCAAGGATGCCTGATCAATGAAAGCAGCAACCCTGACTTTTCTCTGCCTCACCACCCTCACCCTCCAGGCCCACGCCTCCAGCCCCGACGCCTGGGCCACCTACGACAAAGCCGTACTTGCCAGCTGCACCAAGGCCAGTGGCCTGAAGGACAGCAAACCGGTCGGCAACGCCGCGCAGTTCGATGACCGGGTCGGCTACACCGCGCTCCTGCTCCAGGGTCAGTACCCGCAAAAGCACATGAAAGGCGCACAAGGCACCGAGTTGTGCCTGTACAACAAAAAGAGCAAAACCGCGTATGTCACCGAATGGGACTCCATCCGCCCGGCCGGCAAGGCAAACTGAGTGGCGCATAACTTGCTTCGATAGCGGCCTTTGCGGCGGCATTCTGTCGTCGTTTCATGCCCTGTGATGCGAACGAACGCTCAATGAATACGACGTTTTCCTGTGTAGGCTGCGGCAAATGCTGCAACGACCACCATGTGCCCCTGACCCTGAGCGAAGCCCGGATGTGGGCAGCCGATGGCGGTCAGGTTATTGTGCTGGTGGAAGCTTTTCCGAGTAATGGCCTGGGCCTGCCGGTGCACCAACGGGAACACGCCGAACGCCGCTCGGCGGCGGTGCGCAGCGGTGAGTCCGAGGCGTACGTGGCCATCACCTTCGCCGCCTACAATGTCGGCCCCTGCCGGAATCTTGACGAAGACAACTTCTGTCGTATCTACGAACGCCGGCCGCTGGTATGCCGTATCTATCCGATGGAAATCAATCCGCACATACCTCTGAACATCGCCGTGAAGGAATGTCCGCCTGAGTCGTGGGAAAAAGGACCGGACCTGATTGTCGGTGGTGAAGTGGTCGACCGGGAATTGTCGGAATTGATCCTGCGCTCCCGTCAGGCGGATCGTGATGACATTCTGATGAAGGACGCGATTTGTGCGTTGCTGGGGATTCGCACGACAGCCCTGAAGGGTGACGGGTTTACCGCTTATCTTCCGGATATGGCGGAGTTCGCCGCGATCATCGACGACCTGGCCGGGCAAACGTTGCCGCAGTGGGCCAGCGAATGGCGGTTTCATGTGTCGGGGGAGGATATTGCCGGGCAAGTGCTGGCCGCGGGTGCGCAAGTGACGGCGGATGCGCCGGCGAATTACTCGTTTATTTCGTTGCGGGCGGTTTGATTCAACAGATGTGTTGCCTGTAGCGGCCCCATCGCGAGCAGGCTCGCTCCCACATTTGATCGCATTCTCATTGCAAGAACGCAGTCTCCTTGTGGGAGCGAGCCTGTTCGCGATGACGGCAGGCCGGGCACTACAAACCTGAAGCCTTAGCGCTTACCCATCGACCGACGAGTCCCCGGCGGCGCCATGCCCGGCGTCTTGGTGTGGCCGTTCTTGGCGCCGTTCTTGTACCACGGCTGGTTGGAACCCTTGGCGGCTGCCAGCTCACCCGGCTTGAACGGGAATTTGAAGGCCGGGATCTCGGCTTTGGTTTCGCTGTCGGCGCTGGAGTCGACGCTGTCTGGCAGCTCTGCCTGCACGTCGCTCAGGGCGTCGGCGATCGGCGGTTGTTTCGGGGAAGTCATGAAAGCTCCGGGCGGTGCATTAATTGTCGGGCCCGGTGAGCGGGCCGCATGCCACAGTATAAGAAGTGCGGCAGTATAACTGGATGAAGCACCGCAAGCTGCAAGCTTGCATTGACCGCCTGACGACTCGCACAAATCCCGTGAAGAATGTTAGCGTGCTCATCATTCTTCACCGCCCGACGAGCCCGCCTCCCATGAAAAAGACCGTCCTTGCATTCAGCCGCATCACCCCGCAAATGGTTGAACGCCTGCAACAAGACTTCGACGTCATCGTGCCGAATCCGAAAAACGGTGACATCAACGCCCAATTCAACGAAGCCCTGCCCCATGCCCATGGCTTGATTGGTGTAGGCCGCAAACTCGGTCGTGCGCAGCTGGAGAACGCAGCCCGTCTGGAAGTGGTGTCCAGCGTCTCGGTGGGCTACGACAACTATGACCTGGCCTACTTCAACGAACGCGGGATCATGCTGACCAACACTCCGGATGTGCTCACCGAAAGCACCGCCGACCTGGCGTTTGCCCTGTTGATGAGCAGCGCCCGTCGCGTTGCCGAACTGGATGCCTGGACCAAGGCCGGGCAATGGCAGGCCACTGTCGGTGCGCAGCTGTTCGGTTGCGATGTGCATGGCAAGACCCTGGGCATTGTCGGCATGGGCAATATCGGTGCGGCCATCGCCCGGCGCGGCCGCCTGGGCTTCAACATGTCGGTCATCTACAGCGGCAACAGCCGCAAGACCGGGCTGGAACAGGAACTCGGCGCACAGTACCGCAGCCTCGATCAATTGCTGGCCGAAGCTGATTTCGTCTGCCTGGTGGTGCCGCTCAGCGAGAAAACCAGACATTTGATCAGCCATCGTGAACTGGCGCTGATGAAGCCGAGTGCCATTCTGGTAAATATTTCCCGTGGTCCGGTGGTGGATGAGCCCGCACTGATCGAAGCGCTGCAAAACAACCGCATTCGTGGTGCCGGGCTGGACGTATACGAAAAAGAACCGCTGGCCGAATCGCCACTGTTCCAGCTGAAAAATGCCGTGACCTTGCCGCACATCGGCTCGGCCACCCATGAGACCCGCGATGCCATGGCCAACCGTGCCTTGACCAACTTGCGCAGCGCCCTGTTGGGGGAACGACCGCAGGATCTGGTCAACCCGCAAGTCTGGAAGGGTTGAAAAAAAGGGCAGGCGTTATAAGCGCCTGCCATTTAATACAAAGAACAAAAACAATATCACGCTCAACCTGTAAAAAACTGTCTGGATACACACGCTGCAATTCAGTCAACAACCAAACAGTAAAAACGGGCGATAGACTCTCCTTACTTACCCAAGCCATAACGGGAACGATAACGGAGATCAACAACTTGAACACATTCACGACAAGCCAACTCATTCGATTCAGCAAAGTTACACTGATGCTGTTTATTAGTTTCTTTGGATTGCTGATGCTTTACAGCAACCTCACGGATTACTCGACCAACTATGAATACCTTGCCCATATCCTGAGCATGGATACTACGAATGGCCGCCAAAAATACAGCTACAGGGCTATTACCTCCCCCATGCTGCAGCACCGGATTTACTGGCTGATCATTACACTTGAAGTGGTCTTCACCCTATTTTGCCTTCTAGGCTCCTATTGCCTTTACAGAAACATCAACGCGAGCCTCGAACAATTTCACGAAGCAAAAAAACCTGCACTGATAGGACTGTTGATCGCCCTCTTTCTTTATTACGTCGGCTTTCAAGTGATCGGTGCCGAATGGTTCAATATGGATGAGTCAGACACATGGAACTACAACGAATGGACCCGACATATTGTTGATTTCCTCTTTCCGCTACTGATATATATTGCGATGAAAGTCGAGCGCTGAGGCATCGGCACTCGACGTCATCACTTCAGGCCAGCTTGCCGTTGCACAGCACTTGCGGCGCCTTGAGTTTGCGAAACACCAGGACGTTCCCCGACATCACCAATACCAGCCCCAACAGTGCCGGCATCGTCCACTGATAACCCTCGGCGAACGCTGATACGTTGAGCGCCACCACCGGGAACAGCACCGTGCAATACGCAGCCCGCTCAGGCCCCATGCGACCGACCAGCGTCAGGTAGGCGGTGAAACCGATCACCGACCCCGGAATCACCAGGTACAAGAGTGACCCGATGTAACGCGCGCTCATGTCCATGTCGAAGGGAATGCCTTTGACCAGGCACCACACCGTGAGCATCGCCGCTCCATAAGCCATGCCCCAGGCATTGGTGGTCAGCGGCTTGAGACCGGCCTTCTGTTGCAGGCTCGAAAGCATGTTGCCCGCCGAGAAAAACAAGGTGCCGCACAGGGCCAGACCGAGACCGAGCAACGTTTCCGGGCTGGCGGTATGCCCGGCCAGTTCCGGCCAGAACAGCAGGCCCAGCCCCAGCAGACCCAGCGCACCGCCCATCAACACATTACGGGCGATTTTCTGACCGAAGAACACCCGCGCGTTGAGGGCATTCCACAGGGTAGCGGTGGAAAACACCACGGCCACCAGACCGCTGGGGATCCATTGGCTCGCGCTGAGGAAGCACATGAAGTTGACGCAGAACAGACACAACCCCTGAGCCAGGCAGATGAGGTGCCCGCGGCGGTTCATCACTTGCAGGCGTCGGCTGAGCAACAGGATCACGAACAGCACCAGCGCGGCGAGACCGAAGCGGTAAACGATCGACACGGGAATGGCCACCACGCCCAGTTGCCATTTCAAGGCAATCCAGGTGGTACCCCAGATCAGCACGGTCAGCAGGTACAAAGAAAGGTTCATGACTAAGGCTCCTCGATAGGTGCCCAGTGTCCGGCGCCATGCCCTGGCGCACTTGCATAAACTTGCGCTTTTGTCTGGCGACAGGCTGGCAGGCACGCGTCTACGGAGTAGGATGCAAGGCGTTGGAGAGAACCCATATGGCCGCACTGGACAACCTGCAAGTCTTTCAAGCCCTCAACCGCTCGCCCAATGCTCGCCTCGAGCACAGCGCCGAGCTCGGTGACGGCTTGTCCGCAGCCTTGTGGAGCAATCACCACGACGCCCAGGAATACGAAGCACCCAGCCACCACACGTTGTCCTGTTACATCGCCGGCGGTACCGGCACCTTTCGCCGCGATCAGCCCGACAACAAGGGCGGCCCGGACAAACTGTGCATCCTCCCGGCCGATCACCAGTCAGGCTGGGTGATCAACGGCGATATTCGCCTGGCACACCTGTATTTCAGCCCCGAACAATTTGCCCTTGGCTGCGTCACCCTGCTCGATCGCGAGCCACGGGAAATGCAACTGCGCGAGCAGACCTTTCTCGATGATCCGCAGCAGGCGCTGCGCTTTCGGCAGTTGATCACCTTGAACTGGGACGAGCCGGGCGAGCGCCTGCTCACCAGCAGCCTGGCTCACGAACTGCTCAGCCATGCCCTGCTCAGCCAGGTCAACGTGCGGCAGGGTTTGCGCCTCAAGGGAGGGCTAGCTGCGCATCAGCGTCGGCATCTGGTGGAGTTCATCGACAGCCATCTGGACGAGGCCATCAGCCTCGGTCAGTTGGCGGCGTTGTGCGCGTTGTCCGAATACCACTTCGCGCGGATGTTCCGCGAAAGCTTCGGCTTGCCACCCCACCAGTATGTACTGGCGCGGCGCCTTGACCGGGCGCGGGAGTTGCTGCGCATGACGTCGCAGCCGTTGGGGGATATTGCGCTGGCCTGTGGTTTTTCCAGTGCCAGCCATTTCACCAACAGGTTTCGCCAGTCACTTGGCGGGACGCCGGGGGAGTATCGGCAGGCTTTTTTACGCTAGGCCCGGGATCTTCGGCGCCTTTCAGGACGCCATCGCGAGCAGGCTCGCTCCCACAAGGTTTGGCGGTGCTCACCTGTTTTTTTGATCACCTTATTCCCCTGTGGGAGCGAGCCTGCTCGCGAAGAACGATGACGCGATCTGTCGTCAGAACTCCAGCGTGCTGGACAGCGAAATCTGCCGCGAATCCCCCATCGACACAAAGAACCGACTCGCCGCCGAGGTGTAGTAGGTGCGGTCGAACAGGTTCTTCACGTTGAGCTGGAACTTGACCTTCTGCCCTTCGACTTTGGTGTCGTAGGTGGCGAACGCATCGGCCACGGTGTAGCTCGGCAGATCGAAATCGTTTACCGCGTTGCCCGCGCGCTCACCCACATAACGCGCCCCGGCGCCAACCCGCAATTGATCACCGCCAATGACGCTGCCGAAATCATAGACGGCCGACAACGAGCCGCTGTTCTTCGCCACGTTTTGCAGTTGATTGCCTTGGTAAACCGGGTCTTCGGTGACCTCGGCATCGGTGTAGGCGTAGCTGCCGATCATGCTCCAGTGATCGGTGAGCTGACCGCTCAGGTCCACTTCCAGGCCACGGGAACGCACTTCGCCAGCGGCACTGTAAATCGTGGTCGGGCCTTCGGCGTTGGCCACCAGTACATTGCGTTTCTTGATGTCGAACAGCGCGATGTTGCCGGTGACGCGGCCCGGCAGATCGAGCTTGGCACCCAGCTCCCAGGACTTGGCTTCTTCCGGCGCCATACCGCCGTCAAGCACGGTACTGCTCCCGCTCAATGGCGCGATGGTCGAGTTGGGTTTGAATGACTCGGTGTAGCTGCCATAGAACGACAAGGCATCGGTGTACTTGTACACAAGGCCCGCGCGCGGCACCCATTTCTGCCCGTTGCTGTCGGTGTTGGCGTGGAACGGCACACCTTTGCCGGCGTATTGGTCGTACACCTGGAAACGCGCACCGGCCACCAGAATCCACTGGTCGGTGAGGTGGATGGAGTCCTGCAGAAACACCGAGTCGCTGCGCAGTTCATCGGTCTGTGCGCTGTCGGCCGCACTGACGGTGGTGCCCGGCACTTCCCGACCATAGACCGGATTGACGTAACTGAATGTGGTCAGGCTTTTCTGGCGGATCAGGTCTTCGCGGTAGATCTTGCGGTATTCGTCGTCGATGCCGAACAACAGATCATGCTGCATGCCGAGGACGTTCACGTTGCCTTCGAGGCTGGCGGTGGTGAATCGGTCGGTGCTGATGGCATTCTGAGTGCCATCCATGCTGCGGGTCAGGGTGCCCTTTTTGGTGTCGATGGCGGTCACGCGCACCTGGCTGGCATCGTAGGTTTCGCGGTTCCAGCTGTAGCCGAAGTGGGCTTGCCAGTTGTCGTTGAGTTCGTGATCGGCCTCGAAATGATAGAGGTCCGAGCGCCCCTCCATGTTGTTGAACGGCTCGTCGAGACGCTCGTTGCGCGAGATGTCCAGCGGGTGGTTGGTGCGCGGATCGATCAACGTACCGCGGTCGAACGGTGTGAGGAATTCGCGGTGCTCATAGGAAAACAGCAACTTGGTGCTTTCGCCGTACCAGGCCAGCGACGGCGAGATCAGGCTCTCGCGATGCACGCCGAAGTTACGCCAGTAATCTTCGTCTTCGTAGTCCAGCACCATGCGGTAGGCCAGCCCGGAATCGCCGAGGGCCCCGGTGCTGTCGAGACCGCCGCCGCTGCCGTTCTTGCCGTCGCCATAACTTGAGCCGCGCGCGGTCAGCGCGTTGTACCGCTCAAGTTCGGGCTTCTTGCTGACCATATTGACCACCCCACCCGGATCCTGAATGCCATAGAGCAACGAGGCCGGCCCCTTGAGCACTTCGACCCGGTCCACACTGGCGTTGAGGCCACGGCCCTGCACGATCGGCATGCCGTCGCGCATGATCGAGCCATTACGGTTGTCGCCAAAGCCACGGACCATCACCGAGTCCTGGGTGCTGCCCAACGTGTTGGCCTGGGTGATGCCACTGACATTGGCCAGGGCGTCATCGAGATTGCGCGGCGCCTGGTCGCGAATGACCTGGGCCGGGACGACATTGATGGTCTGCGGGATTTCCTGAATCGGGGCCGAAGAGCGCATCACCGAAGAGGTCGGTGGCGGCTGATAGCTCATGGATTCATCCATCGTCGAGGTGATGGTGGTTGCGCCGAGATTCAATGCGCCTTCGGTTGGCCGAGGTTCCAGTGCGAAGGTGTGGCCGTCGGTGCGACGGAAGGTCAAACCAGAACCGGTGAGCAGACGTTGCAGGGCCTGTTCGGCGTTCATCTGGCCATTGATGGCCGGCGCATTGAGGCCGTACGGCGCTTCATCGGTGTAGACGACGCTGATACCGGTCACCCGGCTGAAATCACTCAGGGCCTGGGGCAGCGGTTTGGCGGCCAGCGCGAAATTGAATTGCCCACGCGACTGACTGCTGCCCGCCTCTGCGGCCAGCGCCACGCTCAGCGGCAACAACGCCATTGTCGAAAAGCTCAATGCAGACACACCCAACCATTGTTTGACCGAACCCGATTTTGCCCTGGACTTCATGACTCATGACCTGTGTAGAACCGCAACGGATGCGAATGACTCGCAGTTTCAGTCACTACACGAATGGCAATCGGGTTTACCTCAGCAAAAAATTGAAAATATTTTTATTCAGAGTGATGGGGTGTTTGAACGGGCCCCATCGCGAGCAAGCTCGCTCCTACAGGGAGCCGTGTGCACCACATCACTATTGTGGGAGCCAGCCTGCTGGCGATGGCGGTGTATCAGTCCACGAAGATGTTGAAACTAATGGCCTCATCGCAAGCAGGCTCGCTACCACATTTGATTGTGTAAGCCGCAGAACCTGTGGGAGCGAGCTTGCTCGCGATGGGGCCGGCCGCCTCAACGCAAAATAATCAGCTGCCCCAAAACCTGATGCTGCTCAAACCCCAACACGCCCTGCAACGAGCTCAACACCGCCTGCGGGTTCCTGCTCGGAAAGCTGCCACTGACCCGGCGCGTCGCCAGTTCACCGTTGAGTATCACGATCCGACCGGGGTAATAGCGCGCCAAATCCTGCACCACATCCGCCAACGTCGCCCTGTAATAATTGAGCCAGCCCTGGCGCCAGGCCAATTGCGCTTCGCTGTCCACCCCGTGGAGTTTTTCCGCCGTGCCTTCACCGTAGGCCAGTTGCTGGCCGGCGGTGAGGATTTGCTGCTCGGCGTTTTGCTGCGCCGCCACGCCGACTCGACCGGACAGCACCGTCACCTGCGCACCGTGGGGCTGCAATCGAACTTCGAACTGCGTACCCAAGACCCGCGCCTGCCCTTTCTCGGCGTCCACCACAAACGGCTGGCCAGTGTGGGTGACGCTGAAAAAACCGGCGCCTCGACGCAGTTGCACTCGCCGCTCGCCGCGACTGAAATCCACGGCGATGGCGCTGTCGGCATCCAGTGTCACCTGCGACTGATCGACCAGGGTGACGGTGCGGATTTCCCCCGGTGCCGAGACGTAATCCGCCCCCAGGTCATCCATCCAGCGCATCGGCTGCCAGCCTGTGCCGACACTGATCATCAACAGCAGGCACGCAGCCATCGCCAGCGCCCCGGACCAGCGCCCGACCGTACTGCGCCGCGGCTTGTCCATGGCGTTGAGATAGCCCTGCAAGGCAAAAGCGTCTTCATTGGCGAGCGTACGCGCCGGCCCTTCGCTCAACTCCCACAGCACTTGCGCCTGGGCATAGGCTTCGGCATGGGCGGGGTCGGCCTGCAACCATTGGCTGAATGTCGCCTGGTCACCGCTGCTGGGCTGGTCATGCAACAAACTCAGCCAGGCCAGCGCGGCCTGCTCCTGAGCGGGCGTCGGAACGACGCGTTCGAAGTGGTTCACGGTGCTTTCCCTGGCGTACGCGGTTCGGGTTCCCGAAGGCTGGCCTTGCAGGCTTCGAGGGCGCGCATCATATGTTTTTCCACGGCACTTTGGGACAAGCCCATGGCCTTGGCGATCTCGGCGTACTTACGGCCGTGAATGCGATTGAGCAAAAAAATCTGCCGCGTGCGCTCCGGTAGCGCGCGCAACGCAGCTTCGACGTGGCGCAAATCGTTGCCCGCCTCCAGCGCCGCTTGCGGTCCGCTGCCATGACTGTCCGGTGGCTCGACCATCAAGCCTTCGCTGGCCCGGACCCGTGTGCCTTCACTGCGTAAATGGTCGATGGCGATGTTGCCGGCGCAGCGCAGCAGGTAGGTGCTGAGTTCCTCGACCTGAACCAGCGGCCGCCGCCAGAAACGCAGGAATAAATCCTGTACAAGGTCAGCCGCGGTCGCCCGGCAACCGACACGCCGACTCACCAGCGCCTCCATTTGCGAACGCTGGGAGAGAAACACCTGGAGAAAGTGCGCACGGTCGCCGCGATGTTGATCGCGCTCGATATCGTGGGGGTCGGGGGGCAGATTGATCATCGTTCATGTTTCGACCTGAAAACCGGTGAAGCCACGACAGCGTCAGGGGCCGGCAAGGTCGCAATAGTAATGATAAATATTCTCACATGCAAAAGGATCGGGCGAAAACAAAACGGGCCTGCAATGCAGGCCCGTTTTCATGGGAAGGTAAAAAAGTGAATCAGGTGTCAGCCGTTAAGCGCTGCCTGTTCGTTCTCAAGAAACTCTTCTTCCAGCAGATGGTCGGCATGGGTGGCACTCTCGATGGGCACCACATTGGCTCGTTTACCGCGTAACTTGCCGAACATATGCTCCAGCGCATGTTCAAGTTTGGTGGCCGCTCCGTCGATCGCCTGCTCCATGGTGGAGGCTTTATGGGTGACGGAAACCGGTTGATGGCCTTTTGGCCGCGCCTCCAGCTGGCAGCGCATGTCGTGGGGACCCGGCTTGTCGCCGTTCTCGTCCCGCAGGTGAACCTCGACTCGTGTCAGGTCCTCTTCGTAGCGTTCGAGCGTGCTCTCAATGGTCGTACGTACCCACTCCTCCAGTCGTTTACTGCCTTGAATATGGTTATCGCTATTGACTTGGATTTGCATAGTTCATCCCTTATTTCAGCTAGCTCGCGAGAGGCCGGTCAGCTAAGCCCTTGGGCGTCATCACCGTGACCTCTTACTTACACAATCGGTCTGTACGCTGAACAATTCAACCCCTGAAAAAAGATAAATATTCATACGCAAAAAAAGCCGGACAAGGAGCAAAAGCGCTGTTAATGTCGGGAGTTGGGTCGCCCTGCTCTTGCGTAATAATTGCTCACATTTGCCGCTCCCCCAACGGGTGCAAGCTGCGAAAAGCACCCGCCTCCTCCACCAACCAATCGTGCACCGCGCGCACACCCGGATGGCTTAATGCCCCCGGTGCGTAAAGCAGCATGTAGCGCTTGTGATTGGGCACCGCCAGGCCAAACGGCACGATCAAGGCACCACGCTCCAACTCATCATTGAGCAAGGTTCGGCGCGCAATCGCCACGCCCATGCCGGCGATGGCCGCTTCGATGGTCAGGTGATTGCGGTTGAACGTATGCCCGCGTCGCACATCCGCCCCCTCGAAGCCGATGGCGTTGAGGTAAAACTCCCATTCCGCGTACTCATAGCTGCCGCGCCAGGCGGTGATGTCGTGCAGCAAGGGAAAGTGCATCAGGTCTGCCGGACCGTGCAGCGGCGGACGACCACGCAACAGGCTCGGCGCGCACACCGGGAAAATCTGTTCATCCAGCAAGGCTGTGGATAACAGGCCCGGGTAGCTGCCGTCGTTCAGGTCGATCGCCAGGTCGAAGTCGCCTTCATGCAACGGCACGCTGCTGTCCTCGGCCACCAGGCGCAACTGGATGTCCGGAAAGCGCTGCTGCAAACGCGGCAGGCGCGGCGTCAGCCATTTGCTCAGGAACGACGGAATCGAACGCACCCGCAGAATCCCGCTGATCATGCCCGCATCCAGTCGTCGCAATTCCGCGTCGATGCTGCCAAAGGCCTCGTTGACGGTAATGGCCAGGCGCTGGCCCTCTGCGCTCAGCTCCACCCCGCGGGCGCGGCGGTGAAACAGACGAAAGCCCAGGCGCTCTTCCAGCTGGCGGATCTGCTGGCTGACGGCCCCCGGTGTGATGTGCAGCTCTTCGGCGCAACGGGTGAACGACAGGTGCCGAGCGGCACAGGCAAACACGTTCAGCCAGACATACGTCTGGGCGTGTAATTGACGGCTCATCGTTTAGTACCGCTAAAGGATGTCTTAGGAATTTTCGTTGGTCACACTGGATCGTGACAGGCAGTATCGCCCAAATTGCGCTTGTCCTACAGAAATGGCAGCGATTTCCCTTCCATTGCATGTACAGGCTTTAGCATGGCTATCAGTGTTTTCGATCTCTTCAAAGTCGGCATCGGCCCGTCCAGTTCCCATACCGTCGGTCCGATGCGCGCTGCCGCAACTTTTGCCCAAGCGTTGGTCGATCAGGGTTTTCTGGCTGACGTGCGACGCGTGGAAATCCGCCTCTACGGCTCTCTGTCAGCGACCGGTGTCGGCCACGCAACGGACCGCGCCTGCGTCATGGGCCTGATGGGCGAATGGCCCGATCGTATCGACCCCACCACCATCGACAGCCGCATTCACACCCTGCGTCAAACCGGTAAATTGTGCCTGGCAGGCGTTGTGGAAATTGCCTTCGACTGGCAACGCGATCTCCTGCTGCTAGACGAAAGCCTGCCCTATCACCCCAACGCCATGTCCCTGGCAGCTTTTGGCGAAACCGGCGAACTGTTCGAGCAGACCTACTACTCAGTGGGCGGCGGTTTCATCATCGAAGCGGCCGAAGCCGAATCCGGGATAGCACCGGCCGGCGATGTGGTGCTGCCTTACGATTTCTCCAGCGCCGCCGAACTGCTCAAGCTCTGCAACCAGCATGGGCTGCGGGTGAGCGAACTGATGATGGCCAACGAACGGGCATGGCGCAGTGACACAGAGATCCGCCAGGGCCTGTTGCATATCTGGTCGGTGATGCGTGAATGCGTCGAGCAGGGCTTGCGCCACGAAGGCATTCTGCCCGGCGGTCTGAATGTCCCGCGGCGAGCGGCGAAACTGCATCGCAGCCTGCAGGAAATCGGCAAGCCGAATGTCATTACGTCCACCTTATCGGCGATGGAATGGGTCAACCTGTACGCCCTTGCCGTGAACGAAGAGAACGCCGCCGGCGGGCGCATGGTCACGGCACCGACCAACGGGGCGGCGGGGATCATTCCGGCGGTGCTGCACTACTACATGAAGTTCAATGCCGATGCGTCTGACGATGATGTGGTCGCATTCTTCATGGGCGCCGCTGCGGTCGGCATCCTGTGCAAGAAAAACGCATCGATCTCCGGGGCCGAAGTCGGCTGCCAGGGCGAAGTCGGCTCCGCCTGCGCCATGGCCGCCGCCGGCCTGGCAGAGGTGCTTGGCGCCACCCCGGAGCAGCTGGAAAACGCCGCCGAAATCGGCCTGGAACACAACCTCGGCCTCACCTGCGACCCGGTTGGCGGACTGGTGCAAGTGCCGTGCATCGAGCGCAACGCGATCGCCGCGGTGAAGGCCATCAACGCCACGCAAATGGCCCTGCGTGGCGACGGCAAACACTTCATCTCCCTGGACCGGGTGATCCGCACCATGCGCGATACCGGGGCCGACATGCACGACAAGTACAAGGAAACATCACGGGGCGGCTTGGCGGTGAACTGGGTGGAATGCTGATCGCTTTGGAGGCACGCCAGCCGTTATTGCCCCGAAACGTGCAGAAAACGCGGCCCCTGTAGGAGCGAGCCTGCTCGCGAAAAACCCACAGGCGCCGCGAACCATCTGGTTTGACGCGTTATCGTTCACGACCATCGCGAGCAAGCTCGCTCCTACAGAACTTGTTTGTTGTCCGACAATTTTGTCGGCATGCCCCTTGCTACATCCTGGTTGGAACAATGATGGCGAGATGGCCGGTGGTCAGGCATTGCGAACCAACCCGATCACGGCCGGTCAACAACTGCACGTTCAATCAGGCGGTGACGCATCATGGACAACCCTTTCCAGCTCATTACCGATGCCTTTGCAGCGGATTACCAGATCAACCTGAGCATTCAGGGCCTGGACGGCAGCATCATGCTGACCCTGTCCAACAGTGGGCACGTGGTGGCCAAGCGCATGATCAGCGCCGAACAACGCAATGACCCCGAGCGCCTGAAACGACTGGTACAAAGCATTCAGTTCGGCATTGCCATCGAGCAGGGCCACAGCGCCGTGGCCGTCCTTGAATCCATGACCGATGGCGGCACGCACAGCCTGCCGCCACCCGCCAACGGCCGTCCCCGACCCGCCATGGGGCTTTAAAGCTCGCCCTTTTCTACCTCCGGATGTTCACTGGAGCCCGCACCTGTTTTGCGGTGTGGGTTCTCGATCTTCACCGAAGGAAATTGCGACGAAGCGTAACGCACCACCAGAATCGCAAACGCCAGCAGCAGAATCCCGCCGCACAGGTAGATGATCCCCAGGTCCGGCGGGTTGTGGTGCGAAACGTTGGAAATCAGCAGCCGCGTCAGCGCAGTGATCGCTACGTAGATCAGAAAACGCACGGGCATGTGATTGGTCTTGAAGTAAATCCCGACCATCGCTCCCAGTTCCAGGTAGATGAACAGCAGCAAGATGTCATCGATCTTGATGTGCCCTTCTTCGATCATCCCGAGAAACTCCATCACCGCCGCCCACGCGGTCACCGCACCAATGGCGAACAGCGCCAGGTAGTGAAAGGTTTCGACGAACAGATTGCCCAGGGACTCGGCCAGTTCATGCACGTTCTGCCGCAGTTTTTCGGCCCAGTTGATTTTCACGATGCGGCTTCCTTAGGTCGATTCGACCGGATGATGCGGGTTGGACGTGACGGTTTTCCTGCATGCAGAAAAAAGGCCAGCCCATGATGGCGAGCCGCTCGGGATAACGCGCCGTGGCGTTTGGTCGCACCTGTGCAGCGCCTTGCCTGACAAATCCCGAATCCGGTCTACATTAAAAAGCCACTACCCAAAAGACAGGGTTTCGCTTATCCTATAGCTGTATATAGATACAGTAGTCGAAATCGACAACCAATGTAAGGCATGTGAGGTGGTGAATGGCCGTCGAAGTGGTATACCGCAGCAGCCGAGATCTGGAGCGCTTGTTCATGGATAAAGCCGAAGCTGACCGTCATGACAAAATGCTCGAACTGGCCGAACTGCTGGCTGAAGTGTTGCAAAAAGCCGTTCCGTCCCTGACCGAGCAGCAGGTGGAAGAAGCCGGGATTTACATGGCGAAAAATCGCGATGTGTTTGCCAAGGCGTTCAAGAGCCAGCCGGACGCCCTGTCCGAACTGCTCAGCGCACCGGTTGAAGTCGCACAACCTGCCGCAGCGGTCGAAGTCGCTGAGGCCGTTGAGCCGGTCACCCCGGCCAAGCCTGCCAAGGCTCCCAAAGCCGCCAAGTAGGCAAAGCCCGAATTGAACAGGCCCTGAGTCGAATGACCCAGGGCCTTTTTCATGCCTGTGGATAACGCATGCCCAATTCAGCGGTACAACACTTTCTCCGCCAACTCGTCGGCCACCCTTGCAGGGGAGCGTTTTTCCGCCTGGGCGTGGGCGAACACTTCGGTCAGGCGTGAGCTGATTTTCGACAGGTGCGCGGTGATGGTCGACAACTCTTCGCCGCGGTGCTTGAGCGACACGTAAATCAGCCCACCGGCGTTGATCACGTAATCCGGCGCATACAGGATGCCGCGGCGTTCCAGTTGGTCGGCGACATCCAGATGCGTCAGCTGATTGTTCGCCGAACCGGCCACCGCCGAGCAGCGCAGTTGCGTCACGGTATGGCTGTTGAGTACACCGCCCAGCCCGCAGGGCGCGAGGATGTCGCAAGGTGTGCTGAGCAGGGCGTCGTTGGCAATCGGGTGGGCGCCGAGTTGCTCCATGGCCAGTTGCACCTTGCCATGATCGATGTCGCTGACCAACAGTTCGGCACCGGCGGCGTGCAACTGTTCGGCCAATGAGTACCCGACATTGCCCAGGCCCTGGATGGCCACGCGCAGGCCTTCGAGGTTGTCGCTGCCGAGCCGGGCCATGGCGGTGCTGCGGATGCCGGTGAACACTCCCATCGCCGCGTGTGGCGCGGGGTCGCCCGCCGAGGTGGTGCTGGTGACGTGCTGGGTCTGCTGGGCGATGCAATCCATGTCCGCCACTGAAGTACCGCTGTCGATGGCGGTGATGTAACGGCCTTCGAGCTGTTCGATGCAGCGTCCGAAGGCTTCGAATAGCGCTGCACGGTTTTCCACATGGGCCGGGCGCACGATCACCGCCACGCCGCCGCCCTGGGCCAGACCAGCCAGCGCAGCCTTGTAGCTCATGCCCTGAGCCAGGCGCACGGCATCCTCGACCGCCGACTCGTCGCTGGGGTAGGCAAGGTAACGACAACCACCCAAGGCAGGCCCCAGCCGGCTGTTATGAATGGCAATGACCGCCTTCAACCCGGTGACCGAGTCAACGCTCAGATGCAGCGATTCAAGGCGAGTGCTTTGCATGAGAGCGAACATCGTAAGGCTCCCGAATCACTTCTTGTAGTCGCCAGTATAGGCTTGCGCCCAAAAATTGCAGAAGCGCACCGGAATAAGCACGGCCCCGAAGCAGACTTTCGGAAATAACCTGTAGTCGCCCTTTTGCAGCACTGGACGAATGCTGGAGAGGGGGCTAAAACGAGGCATTGCCCGGAGATTTTGATGACCCCGCGCCAATCGTTCTTCGCCTGCCTGCAACGTTCACCGCCCGCGCTGTTCGAGGCGGCACTGTGGATTGCGGCCGAGCACGACAGCGAGGTGCAGCCGCAAGCACTGTTGGCCGATTTCCAGGTATTGCAACAACGGGTCAGTGGCGGCTTGCCGATGCTGCCGGTCAGTGAACTGGCCCAGCCGCTGCTGCGACGCATGAATGACCTTGGCTATGCCCAGGACGACTTCACACCCTTGCGCCCGCAAGTGGCACTGCTGGACAAAGTACTGGAGCGCCGACGAGGGCAGCCCTTGACGCTTGGGCTGATTGCGCTGGAGTTGGCCAGAGGCCTGGAGATTCCCATGGTCGGGGTCAACTTCCCCGGGCATTTCCTGCTGCGGGTACCGGGCGCCGATCATTTGCTCGATCCCTGCGGCGGCCGTCGCCTTTATCCGAACGATTGTCGGGAGTTGTTGCAGCGCCAGTACGGACCGAACATGAAGCTCAGCGCCGAGCACCTGGCAACCGCCGAGCCCGCGCAGATGCTGCAACGGCTGTCACGCAACCTGCGCCAGTTGTATCTGTCCCACGACGACTTCATCAATGCCTTGATCGACGCCGATCGCGTCCTGGAACTGGGCAACGCCACTGCCTCCGACTATCTTGCCCGGGCCAGCCTTTACCAACGGCTGGACTGCCCGAACGCCGAGCGTTTTGATCTGGAGCATGCGCTGCTGCTCAGCGACGACCCCATCCAGCGGATTCGCCTGACGGAACGGCTGGGGCATCTGCCGCCCAATTCCATCGTTCACTGATCACAAATCATTGTGGGAGCGAGCAGGCTCGCGAAGAGGGAGTGTCAGTCAAATCAATGTGACTGACACACCGCTATCGCGAGCAGGCTCGCTCCCACATTGGAATGGTGTGAGGCCTCAGGGCGTGTCTGGCTGGTTCGCCGGATGCGCCTTGATGAACGCCGGGTGCGTCGCCGCCAATGCCGCCACTCGCCGGATTCGCGGATAAGCCTCAAGAGAAACATTGAAACGCTCGGCCGCGTACAGCTGCGGGATCAGGTAGACGTCCGCCAGCCCAGGCTCTGGGCCGAAGCAGTAACCGTCATCACCGATCAACTGCTCCACCGTGGCCAGCCCCTGGCCGATCCAGTGGCCGATCCACTCCACCACTTGCGGCTCGTCGTGACCCGACTGGCGCAGCCGATTGAGCACGCTGACATTGTGCAGCGGGTGCACATCGCAGCCGATCACTGCCGCCACGCCGCGCTCGTGAGCACGGGCAGCCAGGTCTTTGGACAGCAGTGGCACCTGTGGATAACGTTCCTCCAGGTACTCGATGATCGCGGGAGACTGGATCAGCAACTCGCCTTCATCGGTGCGCAAGGCCGGCACGCGGCCTTGGGGGTTGATGCCCAGATAAGGTGGCTGACGATGCTCGCCGCCCTGGGGTGCGATCAGATTGACCGGCAAGGATTGATAATCCAGGCCCTTGAGCGCCAACGCGATACGCACCCGGTACGACGAAGTCGAACGGTAGTAGGTATAGAGTTCCATGCCCCGCTCCTGTTAGCGCGCCGGCAGCACTTTGCCACGGCATTCGCCGAAACCGATGGAAGCGAAACCGTCGCGGTGGCAACGGCCGCGCAGGATGATTTCGTCACCGTCCTCAAGGAATTTACGCACCTCGCCCGAGGCCAGTTCGATCGGCTTTTTACCACCCTCGGTAATTTCCAGCAGGCTGCCGAACTGACCGCTCTGCGGCCCCGACAAGGTGCCCGAGCCGAACAAGTCACCGGCCTGCAATTGGCAGCCGTTGACGCTGTGGTGCGCGACCATTTGTGCCACGGTCCAGTACATGTGCCCGGTGTTGCTCAGGGTCAGGCGATGGGCTGGCAAGTTCTGTTCGCGCATGGCCTCGGTGAGCAGCAACACTTCCAGTTCGATGTCGAACGCGCCAGCGGCCTGGTCGCGCTTGTCGAGCAGGTACGGCAGCGGCTGCGGATCGCCTTGGGGACGCGCAGGCTGGGCACGACGGAACGGCTCCAGCGCTTCGGCGGTGACCACCCACGGCGAGATGCTGGTGATGAAGCTTTTCGACAGGAACGGCCCCAGCGGCTGGTATTCCCAGGCTTGGATGTCCCGTGCCGACCAGTCGTTGAGCAGGCAGAAACCGGCGATGTGATCGGCGGCGTCGCCAATGGCAATCGAGTCCCCCATGTCGTTGCCCTGTCCGATCCAGATGCCCAGCTCCAGTTCGTAGTCCAGGCGCGCGCAAGGGCCAAAGGTCGGCTCGGTTTGACCGGCCGGCAGCGTCTGGCCTTTCGGGCGGCGCACATCGGTACCGGACGGGCGAATGGTCGACGCGCGACCGTGATAGCCGATTGGCACGTACTTGTAGTTGGGCAGCAACGGGTTGTCCGGTCGGAACAGTTTGCCGACGTTCTGCGCGTGCTCGATGCCGACGTAGAAGTCGGTGTAATCGTTGATTTTCGCCGGCAGGTGCATCTCGCAATCCGCCGCCAGCGGTAGCAGTTTTGCGCCCTGGGCTTCGATCTTGCCGTGCAGGGTGCTGCCTTCGGCGAACAGTTCCAGCAAACGCTCGCGCAACGCGACGCGAGCCTCGCGACCCAGTTCGAAGAACGCATTCAGCTGGCCGCCACGGGTGGCCTCGACGGCAGCCTTCGCGGCGCCATCGAACAACCCGGCCTCAAGGGCCGCTTGCAGGTCAAAGATATGCTCGCCAATGGCCACGCCACTGCGCGGTGCCGAGCCGTTGAGGCTGAACACGCCCAGCGGCAGGTTTTGCAGAGGAAAATCCGCGTGGCCGTTGGCGGATGCAACCCAGCTGCGAGTGATGGAAGTCTGCGTCATGGGTTATCTCCGGGTCGGGTCGAAAGTGGCGGGCAGCGTAGCCCAGCAGGCGTCGTAAGTGTTTTGCAGTTGCGGGCAATCGAGGGCGAAACGGCTTGGGCGCAACACCTGGCTGGTCTCGAACATGAACGCCATGGTGTTGTCGATTTTCGCCGGTTTGAGGTCAGCGTTGATCGCTTTGGTGCACGTCTCTCCATCGGGACCGTGGGCGCTCATGCAGCTGTGCAGCGAAGCACCGCCGGGCACAAAACCTTCGGCCTTGGCGTCGTATTCGCCCTGGATCAATCCCATGAATTCGTTCATCAGGTTGCGATGGAACCAAGGTGGACGGAAAGTATTCTCGGCCACCATCCAGCGCGGCGGGAAGATCACGAAGTCGAGGTTTGCCAGGCCGTGAACGCTGGTCGGTGAGGTCAGCACAGTGAAGATCGACGGATCGGGGTGATCGAAACTGACGGTGCCGATGGTGTTGAAGCGGCGCAGGTCATATTTGTACGGCACGTTGTTACCGTGCCAGGCGACCACGTTGAGCGGTGAATGATTGAGCTCGCAGGCCCACAACTGGCCGAGGAATTTCTGCACCAGCGTGGTGGGTTGTTGCAGGTTTTCGTAGGCCGCCACCGGGGTGAGGAAATCCCGCGGATTGGCCAGGCCATTGCTGCCAATCGGCCCCAGGTCCGGCAGTCGCAGCGGCGCACCGTGGTTTTCGGCGACATAACCACGAGCTTGCGGGTCGAGCAGTTCAATGCGGAACTTAAGGCCGCGTGGCAGTACGGCAATCTCTAACGGTTCGAGTTCAAGCACGCCCAGTTCGGTGGCAATGCGCAGTCGCCCCCGTTCAGGCACCAGCAACATCTCACCGTCCGCATTGAAGAACACGCGTTCCATGGAACGGTTGGCGCGGTAGTTGTAGATGCTGATCCCGGCCGGTTTTTCCGCGCCCGAGTTGGCGGCCATGCTCACCAGGCCGTCGATGAAATCGGTCGGCTCGGTGGGAATGTCCAGCGGGTTCCAGCGCAGGCGGTTGGGGGTCACCTCACCCAGCGGGCCGCCGGCCAGTTGCCGGTCCAGTTTGACGAATGCCGGGTGATTGGCCGACGGCTGGATGCGGTACATCCAGGTGCGCCGCGCTTCGCTGCGCGCCATGGTGAACGCGGTGCCGGAGAACAGTTCGGTGTAAAGGCCGTACGGGGCTTTTTGCGGGGAGTTCTGGCCGACAGGCAGTGCGCCGGGCAACGCTTCGCTGCTGAATTCGTTGCCGAAGCCTGACAGGTAGGCCAGCGCTGGCGTCGTTGAATCGGGGTTCATGGAGCCTCCTGAACAGGGAGTCGGCAGTGGCCGCTCGCTCTGTTGCAGAGGTCGAGGCACGCCAGGGTTATTTTTATCGTAATTCAATTACGCATAACGTAATTTGATTGGTATTGACCGTCAAGCTATAAAGACGCCCATTCGTCCCGGGATCCCAGCCACCATGGAAAAAACCAGCGACAACAATGGTAAACAGAAAGTCCGCTCGGCCGAGGTTGGCACCGACATCCTCAAGGCTCTGGCCGAGTTGTCGCCCTCGACTTCGCTGTCGCGCCTGGCCGAACACGTGCAGATGCCGGCGAGCAAGGTTCACCGCTATTTGCAGGCCCTGATCGCCAGCGGATTCGCCGAACAGAATGCCGCCACCAACCATTACGGCCTGGGCCGCGAAGCCTTGCGCGTAGGGTTGGCGGCACTCAACAGTATGGACGTGCTGAAAGTCGCCGCCCTGCCCTTGGCTGAACTGCGCGACGACTTGAACGAGACCTGTTTTCTGGCGGTGTGGGGCAATCAGGGCGCGACCGTGGTGCATATCGAACCGGCGGTGCGTGCAGTGACGGTGGTGACACAACTGGGCTCGGTGTTGCCATTGCTCAGTTCTTCGACGGGACTGGTGTTTGGCGCCTACTTGCCTGCCCGTGAAACCGTGGATCTGCGTGAACAGGAACTGCAAAAGGCTACTGCCCACGCCTTGGCGGATGACCAGGCCTACGCAACGATGAACGAACAGATCCGCCATCGGGGCCTGCATCATGTGCATGGACTATTGATGCCCGGAGTGGATGCCTTGTCGGCGCCGGTGTTCAACGCCATGGGCAGGATCGCGGCAGTACTGACCGTGGTCGGGCCGACCTCGCTGTTCCATGCCGATGAAAACGGCCCGGCGGCACAGCGTTTGTTAGCCGCCACCCGTGCCGTGAGCTGGCGCATGGGCTTTGAACCCGGCTCATCGACAACCTGAACGCAGCGGCGATGATCAGGCGAGCAGGATCAGGCCCAACTTCTTGCCCATCGCCACCGCTTGCGTGCGACGTTCAACCCCCAATTTGCTATGGATTCTCCGGGCATGGGTTTTCACCGTATGCAGCGAAATAAACAGCTGCTCGGCAATTTGCTGATTGGAATTACCCAGGGCAATCAGGCCGAGCACTTCCAGCTCCCGACAACTCAGCAGGTTGGCATCAAGGGCGAGCGCGGTCACCGCCTCCTCCCCTTGTAAACGACAGATCAGGTTCGGCTGGCGCAAGTTCAAATCACGCAATGCCTGTTGCCCCTGACAACGCTTGACCAACGCCAGACCGGCCTCCAGTGCTGCGTGGGCCATGTCCGGCTTCCCCGTCAGGTCCGCCACTTCGCAGATGGCCAATTGCAGCTCCGTTTCCAGCACCAGCATGGCGTGTTGTTGCGCATGTTCGAGTAACGCCCTGAGTCTATCCAGTGGATGTTGCACCAGTTGCAGTTGAGTCTCGGCCAATACCAACTGGTATTCGATACGTGCAATCAGCTGCAGCGTGGCCGGCGGTGCCTGGCGCGCGTGAGCCCCGCGGTAATGTCGCAAGACCCGGGTCAGCGCTTCCCGGGCCAACTCCGGGCGCCCTTGTTGCAGCCAGAAATGACTGCTGATTTGCAGCAACACGCCGCGATACACCGTGTCGGGGATCTGCCGTTGCTGCATCAACCGTTCAGCCTCGCGCAGGCGATCAAACGCGTGGGCATAGTCGCGTTGATTGGCCGCCAGTTGCGCCTGCCCGAGAAACCCGTACAGCACATGCTTGTCCTGACCGTGAAGACAGTCATCAAGGCCCGCCTGGAAGCACTCACCGGCCAATTCATCCTGGCCCTGGCACAAGGCCAACCGTCCACGTCGCAGGGCGATTCGTCCCAGCAGCGGCGTCGGTCGATCAGCCTGCCGTCCGAGCATTTCATGGATGTCGGCCAGCAGTTGCCCGGCTCGCCGGGGGGCACCACGCTGCTCCAGCAACTGCGCATGATCGAGTTCGAGCAAGCCTTCAAACAGCAACGAGCCTTGTGCCCGTGCCAGGCACAGGGCGTCACGATTGAAGGTCTGGGCGGCATCGAGGTCGGCGTTGAGCAGCGCTTGCTGGGTCAACCCGGACAGACACAGTAATCGTGCAGGCCACGCCTCGGCGTCCAGCCCGTCCAGCGCCTCGATAAAATGCGCCCGTGCCGCCGGCTGGCGTCCCTGCAAATGCAGCAACCACCCCTGTTGCGCCTGCCACCGTGCCAGCAATTGCCGTTGCAAGCATGCCGTCGGTTGCGGGGCAAATCGGGACAACTGCCCAATGCAGGCGGCCGCCTGCTCGAATCGCCCGGCAAACAGCAACGCCGCGGCGATCAACCCCACCCGTTGTGGCGTGCCCAGGGTCAGCTGTTCACCCAGTTGCTCGTGCAGCTCGAGTAACCAGCTGACGTTCTGTCGCTTGAACAGATGCTCAAAACTGAAGTGTTGCATCAGGCTGACCGCGACTTCGTGTTCTTGCGCCAGCAATGCCTGCTCGAAGGCGCCCTGCCAGTCTTCCTCGGCGCTGAACCATTGGCACGCGCGGCGATGCCAGGATCGCCCGGCCGAGGTCGGCTCTTCACGCATCTCCCGGGCCAGTGGCTCGAAGATCCGCAACCACTCGACGGAGTCTTCCCAGGGTTCAATGAAGCAGCCCATATCCTGCAACACCTGCAGCCACTGCGCGCCCTCCCCCGGACCGAAAAGATGCTCGCACAGGCTGGCGTTGAAGCGTGGCAGATGCACCAACACCTTCCAGACCTCGACCAACTCCGATGGCAAGGTGTTGAACAACTCGTGTTGCAGATAATCGAGCAATGTTGCCGAACGCCCCTGCTCACCCGACCACGGACAACCATTGAGCAACGCGATCCGTACGCCAGCGCACCAGCCACCGCTGCGCTGAACCATCCTTTTGGCGGTTTGTGCCGCCAGGGTCGGCTCGACATGACCGAGCAACTGTCTGACCTCGGCCTCGGTAAAGGCCAGCGTCCGGGCTTCGCACTCGTACAACTCATCATCGAGCAGCAGCCGCGGCCAGTTGCAGGGTGGTCGTCGACGGGAGCTCAGCCACCAGGTCAGCGCCGGGCTGGCGACGGCCAACAGGCGATCAAGCATCCGGTCGAGTTCCGGATTGGGTGCTCGGCTGTAATCATCGAGAAACAGCCAGGTCGGTGCCTGCAATCGGGCCAGATGCGCCAGCAGTCCGGGCTCATCCGTCGAGGGCAGACCCAGGGCTTGCGTCAGGCGCAACAAAAAATCGGCTGCACTCAACGACGCCCCCGCCAGCGGCAGCCAACAAACCCGAGTGTGCTCCGACGCCCGCAGCAGGCATTCGGTGAGCAACGCGCTCTTGCCACTACCGGCCGGTGCGCAAAGCAACTTCACCCGTGCAGTCGAGACCAGCATGGGCTCGATCAGCCGCTCGCGGGACAGGTGATGGGACGACAGTCGGGGCAGGAAGCCAGGGCGGTCCAGACAGTGCGTCATTGCAGTCATTGTGATGCGCCTTTTTTATAATTCTGGCGCCACCCTAGCCCCCTCCCGAGCGCTTGTTGAAGAAGTATTCAACACACTGATCGACTGCTATAAAAAAGGTGACCGCAAAGTCACCCTTTTGTGTAGGAGCCTGTAGGAAACCTACCTGACCCCCGTGCTACGCAAGGCTGCAGGCGTGTAGTCCCCCGCTTTCGCATCGATGTTGAATTCGAAGCTGCGCTTCTCCTCGTTCTTCATTCCCAGGGCGATATAGCGGCCGGCAATCAGGTCATACAGCGCTTCGACGGTATAGGCCGGGACCTGGTGATCGTAGTAGAACTGGGCATGCCCTTCGGCGACGCGCCAGAGCTGGCCCCGCCCGTCGTAGTGGTCGGCCAGCGCCACTTGCCAGCTGTCTTCGTCGATGTACATGTGGCGCTTGGCGTAAACGTGCCGCTCGTTCGGCTTGACCGTGGCGACGACCTCCCAGACCCGGTGCAGCTCGTAGCGGGTCAGATCCTGATTGATGTGCCCGGCCTTGATCACATCGGTGTACTTGAGGTCGGGCGAGTCGAGCTTGTAGCTGTTGTAGGGGATGTACATCTCTTTTTTGCCGATCAGTTTCCAGTCGTAGCGATCCGGTGCACCGGAAAACATATCGAAGTTGTCGGTGGTGCGCAGGCCGTCGGACGAGGTGCCGACGCCGTCATAAGCGACCTGGGGCGCACGCCGTACCCGGCGCTGGCCGGCGTTGTAGATCCAGGCCTTGCGCGGTTCCTTGACCTGGTCGAGGGTCTCGTGGACCAGCAACACGTTACCCGCCAGCCGCGCCGGCGCGGTCACTTCCTGCTTGAAGTAGTTGAGGACGTTATCGTCGCTGCCCGGTTTCAGATCGCTGAGCAACGACGGCACGGCGACTTCGTCCTTGAAGCGGATCACGGTGAAGTCGCCATTGGACTGCGGTGTCGCCTGGGTGATGGTGCGGCGCAGATTGCCGCCGTGGTAGCGAGTGACGTGGTTCCAGATCACTTCCACGCCATTCTTCGGAATCGGGAACGCGTAGTAGCGATTGCCAGTGAAATTGGCCAGACCGTTACCGTCATTGATCGGTGTTACGTTCAGCGCACTGCGCTTGGCAGACTCATAGATTTCTACCGGTAACGCCACGGTGCGATGGCTCGGGTAAACCGGAATCTTGTAGGTCTGCGGATAGCGCTTGAACATCGCGATCTGGCCGTCGGAGAGCTTGTCCTTGTACTTGTCGACGTTCGCCGCGGTGATCACGAACAGGGGCTTTTCGTTGGCGAAGGGGTCGGCCAGGAAACCTTTGCTGTCCACCGCGCCAGCGTTTTTCGGGATGCCGCCGGTCCAGGCCGGAATCGAACCATCGGCATTGCCGGCCTTCTCGGCACCGAGCGGTGTAAGACTGGAGCCAAGCTTGCCGGCTTCTTGCGGCGACACCGCGGCCATCACGTTGACGGCCAGCAGACTCAGGGCCAGAACGGTGCCCAATTGCAGAATCATCTTGCGCATTGAAATCATCCTTTTCAGCCAGATCAGAAGTTCACACCAAAGCTCAACGCCACGAAGTCACGGTCGGTGAGGACGTTGTAGTCGCCGCCGAAAAAGTCGGTGTAACTGAGGCTCGCGGTGTAGGTGTTGCGATAGTCCGCATCGACACCGAGGCTGATAGCCTTGGCGCCTTCGTTGAACAGACCGTTGGGGCCGAAGCCTGCGACGTCGTGTGACCACGAAAGGTTGGGCCTGACATTGATCCCGGCGATGAGGTTGTTGTAGTCAAGGATGGCCCGGCCGCGATATCCCCATGAAGTCGAAGTCACGAAGCCGTCGGTATCGCCGCCGAAACCATACTGGCCATACACCGAGTCGCGGCCATAACGCAGTTTGCTGCGCGACTCCAGACCACCGACCCGGACCACCGCCGCCTCACCCACCAGGGTCAGGCGATCCGCACCCGCGACCTGATCGATGAAGTGCGTCAGGGTGCTCTGGATCTGCGTCACTTCCTTGCGGCGATAACCTTTGTTGTCAGCCCCGGGTGACGTGGCGATGGGCGATGCCGCACCGCCCGCGATCGGATTGAGCATGGCCAGGGTCAGGTCATTGGTGTTGACCTGCACCGGAAGGTTGGGGCGGTAGCTGATTTCCCCGCTCCACGCGGTGCCGGTGGATAAGGTGGTGGCGAAGCTCGCGCCGTAGAGGCGGATGTCTTCCGGGTATTCGAGGTAATACTGGCCGCGACCGAGCATCACGCTTTGGGCCAGGCCCGAACCGCTACCGGGCGCGATACGGTTGGCGGTGGCAACGATCCCCGGAATGCTCGCCAGCGTACCGGGGCCGGCGGTGGTGGTCCCGACATTCGGCGAACGGCTGTGATAGTTCATAAAGTACAGGCCGTACTCGGTATCGTCCCCCAACCAGCGCAACGCCGTACCCCACTGTCCCGAATCCCGGGCATCGCGGTCACCGCCACGGGGGACGATCACCCCCTCCTTGCTGACCTCGAAGCCCTGGCCGAAGGCAGCCGCAATCGGCTGCAAGGGTGCAATGGCCGGGTTGGCCACGGTGTAACCCTTGTTGCAACCATCCGCCACCACATCGACACCAAAGAAAGTGCCGCAGTTATCGACGACCGTCTGGTCCCATTCCAGTTGATAGAAGCCTTCCACGGTCAACTTCTCCGTCAGGCCCTGGGAGGCGAACAGCATGTTGACCGGGATCAGGCCTTCCTTGATCTCGGCGCCAGGACGACGGAACGCGGACACGTCGACCGGATTGATGCTGTTGATCGAGTTGCCGATAAAGGTGCTCTCGCCCCAACTGACCACCTGCTTGCCGGCGCGGACCGTGCCCGGCAAATCGGCGAGGGAGTAATTGTGATAGACGAAAGCGTCGAGGATTTGTCCGCCTGAAGACTTGGCGCCTTCTTTGCGGTTGTGATCGCTGATGTCCTTGAATGGGCGACCTTCATCCTTGAGTTCAAAGTCGTACCAGTACTTGCCACGCACAAACGCACCGGTGTCGCCGTACTTCAGTTCGAGGTCGTGAATCCCCTTGAAGATCTTCGAAAAAGTTTCACCCTTCTTGAAATTCAATCGCCCGTCGTCGCCGGTCGAAGACTGGCCGGAACCGCCGTTGACGGCGCCTACCAGCGCGCTATCCGCATCACGCATGCCCCAGCTCGCGCCGACCGACAGCGAGGAGTCGAACGTCCCCTCGATTTCCCCGATATTGAACGAAATGGCCTGCGCCTGGGCGCAGCAACCCAAGGCGACCGCAGCCGCCAGCGCCTGTGGTGTGAAGATGGCGCGCATTGTTGTTTTTGTCATGCGTCTTCCCCGGTGAGTGACAGAAGGCCTCACCCTACTGCCGGGCATCGGGGTCGATAAGCGCACCAAGGAGGTATTCGTGGTGTACCTCTAAAGGATGACAGGCGCAGACGACGAGCAGCCGAATCCTGACTGTTGCCGGGGCTGCAACAGTGCATGTCCGTAATTGGTATTTTTCCCACGACAGCAAGGGTCTATTCTTACCTGGCAGTCACGGTAAACCACCGCAGGCACCCTGTACCGGCCTGCGTCTTGACTGAAAGATTTCAGATGAATTGAAGATTCGGTTCATCGCCCCGTGTTCACTGACGTTGATTTGTAGCTCCTGATCCAACGTCTTACTTTGGCCGCTGCGTTTGCAGCGGCCTTTTTTATAGGCGATGGTTTACCGAAAATTAGTTACGAATCAAATCGTAACTACATATTCAACATCACCATCTTGTCAGGAACACCTATACACGTTTTCATCAGCACCAAAAACACTCTAACGACTTAAGATCCTTCGCAGCAGCCTTTCACTTTGCATTGGCCGCCGACTCCAATCTTGTTCATTACGAGTATTAATATGAAACCCATTATCTATGATAAGTATCGCTCAACTGCAGGCTTCAACAGCCGCGTACGCTTTCTGGTTCTGCACTACACCGCGGCCGACTTTGCCCGCTCCGTCGAGTTATTAACCGGCCCGCAGGTCAGTTCTCACTATTTGATTCCAGACATTACCGACCCGAGTTATCTGAAAGCTGGTTACACGGAGCAGGAAGTATTCAACCTGGTAGATGAAAACGCTCGCGCCTGGCATGCAGGCGTGAGCCAGTGGGGCAGTCGCTCGTCGCTGAATGACACTTCCCTTGGCATTGAAATCGTCAACCTTGCAACGGACAATAATGGTGAGTTCTTTTTTCCGCCTTATCATCCCGAGCAGATTTCAGCGATTGAAGCGCTGGCTCTGAATATTCTGGCACGCTACCCAGATATCAACCCCACTAATGTTGTAGGTCACTCCGACATCTCGATCGGCAACAAAAGCGATCCCGGCCCGGAGTTTCCCTGGCATACACTTTACTTGAAGGGCGTTGGGGCTTGGTTTGATGAGTCGACCCGAGACAAGTATCTGATGCAATACGCAGCGTCCGGAATTCCGGCGCAGTGCGAATTATTGAGGTTATTTAAACGTTATGGCTACGATACATCCAACGCCTCAAACAAGGCTGGATTCAAAGCCCTTGTCCGCGCGTTTCAACTGCACTTTCGCCAGGATAATTACGATGGGGTAATAGACGCGCAGACCGCCGCAAACCTAGCTGCGTTGGTGCATAAATACTTCCCTGAATCACCTATGTGATCCGTCATTGAAAAACTGACAAGAGCACATTGCGTGCCCTTGTCAGTGCTGTTAAATCGAATACTTCTGCAAATTCCCCATCATTTCCTTCAGCGCTTCGATATTGTCCTTCGGATGCGCCGCGCCTTCGAAGTCGCAAATCTGCTGCCAGTGCGCCGCCACGTCTTCCGGGGAGAAACCGGCCCGTGGATCGAACCCGATGCCTAGGCTGCGCTCCCAGCGGACCTTGCCCATCCAGCCGCCGCCGACTTCAAACAGACCGGAGGTTTCCTGGCAGTTCTCGCTGGCCAGGTACACCACCAGCGGACTGACCAGTTCCGGTTTGAGCTGTTCGAAGACTTGCGGCGGGATCAGGCCTTCGGTCATGCGCGTGCCGCCGGTGGGGGCAATGGCGTTGACCAGAATGTTGTTCTTGCGGCCTTCGATGGCCAGGGTGCGGGTCAGGCCATAGAGACCGAGCTTGGCCATGCCGTAGTTGGACTGGCCGAAGTTGCCATAGATGCCCGAAGTCGACGCGGTGAAAATCACCCGGCCGTAGTTTTGCTCGCGCATGTGCGGCCAGGCGGCGCGGGTGACTTTGTAGGCACCTTCGACGTGGACGCGGTAAACCAGGTCCCAGTCGGCGTCATCCATTTTGTGGAAGGTCTTGTCACGCAGGATCCCGGCGTTGTTGACCACAACGTCGACGCGACCGAAGACGTCCAGGGCATGCTGGACCAGTTTGTCACCGTCAGTGACCGAGTCGTGGTTGGCTTCGGCAATGCCGCCGGCCTCACGGATCTGCGCGACCACACGGTCGGCAGCCGAGGCATTGGCGCCTTCGCCCTGGGCCGAGCCGCCAAGATCGTTGACCAGCACCTTGGCGCCCTGTTTGGCGAACAGCAATGCATGCGTCCGTCCCAGGCCACCACCGGCTCCGGTGATGATCACGACTTTATCTTCGAAGCGCACAGACTCATTCATGGGGGGACTCCAGCAGGCCAGGGGACAGTGAGTCCGAGTTTCAGGCACGGCGCAGTGGGTCACAATGAATACGGGGGAGGCTGAATGGTGCGCGATAAGGCTGGGGGATGATGATCGCGTCGAACAGGATGACGCGATCCCACAGAAGCAGAACAGGTTCAACGCTGCGAATCAGGAACACGCCATTTTGCGCGGCGGCGACAGCAGTTGATCGCGAAACGCCAGGTAGTGCTTGAGCACCTCGCAGGGGGCCTCGATCTGCGGGTAGTGGCCAATGTCGGGCAACACCACCGTGTCCGCATCCGGGATCAGCTCCCGATAACGCTCGACCATGTGCACGCCGGAGACCGGATCGACCCCGCCATCGATCACTCGTAGCGGCACTTCACCGCGTTGCATCGCACTCACCCAGCGGTCGCGCCAGACGCGTCGCTCCGGGATGTAGGTGATCAGTTTGTGCATGATCCGTGGCCCGCGCTGGCTTTCGACCAGGCTCCAGAAGTCATCCATCTGGCTTTCACTGGGACGGGTTTGCGGACCGAAAATCTGCCGAAAGCTTCTTACCAGACCATCACGACTGAAGGCGCGGCCAATCATCCAGCCCAAAGGGCTGAGCAAGAGCTTTTGCATCAGTACCGGGCGGTGGGTTTCCGCAAACAGCCCGCCGTTGAGAAACACGCAACTGGCCAGCTCCACCCGCGACTCGTAATGCCGGGCCAGCAGTTCCTGGGCCACGCTGTCGCCGTAATCGTGGGCGAGCAGGTGCACTGGTTGCTCGACATTCAGGTGTTCAAGCAGTGCCTGTTGCAGATCCGCTTGCTCCAGCAGGCTGTATTCGTGATTTACCGGCTTGGCCGAATCGCCGAAGCCCAGCATGTCGCAGGCGATCACGCGAAAGCGCTGGGCCAATGGCTGCCACAGGTAATGCCAGTCCCAACTGGCGGACGGAAAACCGTGAATGAGCAACAGCGGCTCCCCTTGCCCTGCTGTCCAGTAACGGATGCTCTGGCCATGGAATACGAACGTCCGGCTGCGTTTGCGCCAGACACACAGAGGGATCTCGGCGAGTTCCATTAGAGTTTATAACCCGGGTCCAGTTTATCGAGCTTGCGCAGCAGCGCCGGCCAGGCCAGCGCTCCGCCCATTCCTTGAGCACTTCGGGTGACACCCGCGATCATGGCTTTGGCGCCGGCCAGAATCTGCGGTTCGATGGCGATCAGTTCAGTGGCACCGTTTTGCGCCATGACCTGGATGTCGCAGGCACGCTGAAAGGTGAACATCATCAGGAACGTATCGGCGATGGTGCTGCCGCAGGTCAGCAGACCGTGGTTATGCAACATCAGGAAATTGTTTTCACCGAGGTCGGCCTGTAGCCGCTCTTTCTCTTCATGGTTGAGCGCCACGCCTTCGTAGGCGTGGTAGGCCAGGCTGGAAAGCACGAACAACGACTGTTGGCTGATCGGCAGAACGCCCTGCTTCTGCGCCGACACCGCAACTCCCGAAGCCGTGTGGGTATGGAGCACGCAGACGACATCGTGGCGGACTTCATGCACGGCACTGTGGATGGTGTAACCCGCCGGATTGATCTCGTAGGGACTGTCCATCAGCTTGTGGCCGGCCTGATCCACCTTGACCAGGCTTGACGCGGTGATTTCGTGAAACATCAACCCGAACGGGTTGATCAGGAAATCTTCGGTGCCGGGCACCTTGGCGGAGATATGGGTGAAGATCAGGTCATCCCAGCCATGTTGGGCGACGAGGCGATAACAGGCTGCCAGGTCGACGCGGGTCTGCCACTCGGCAGCACTGACCTGGTCTTTGACACTGGGTGGCGATTGGAAGGGAGCGACGGTCACGGCAAGAAGCCTCGGTGTTTTTATTATGGAGTGTTTCCTATGCTCACCGAGTCTAGTCAGCCCTTGTGGTTCGTGTAGTTGCATTGGCAGCCAGCTTGATGGCCCAGCGAGTCAGCCGCCCTGCTGCCCTGGATCCATGTCAAATGACCGGCGCCGGCAACGGTCTGACAGGCACCTTTCAGCGCACTGTCAGAACCCTGACCGGCATGTGGGTCGGGGCAACGCTCAGTCGCGCAGTGCGCTGATCAGGTCCGCCAGCCAAGGCTCGGCGTCCGTCTCGGGGGTCACGCTCTCGCTGGCATCCAGGCGCAGCATCGGCAGTACTTCGCGGATGCCCAGCTCACCGAACAATTCGCGCATCTGCTCGCCGCCGCCACAAAAAGTATCGCCATAGCTCGCATCACCCAGCCCGATCACCGCGCCCGGCAAACCGCGCAAGGCCGCTGGCAATTGGTCACGAATGGTCGAATACAGCGGTTGCAGGTTGTCCGGCAGCTCACCCATGCCGGTGGTCGAGGTCACCGCCAGAAAGGCTTCGGGGCCAAACGCCTGGATATCGGCGAGGGTCGCGCGCGGGTTGTGCCAGGTTTCGAAGCCGGCGGCTTCCAACAGGCTGGCGGCGTGGCGGGCAACTTCTTCGGCCGTGCCGTACACCGAGCCGGAAATGATGGCGACTTTCATCAATCTGATCCTGAATCCGAGTAAAAGACCGGGATATTAACAGCACGGTCGTGATAGTTCTTTTAGAATGCAATCGACAATCAATCAGGAAAGGATACTCCGATGATTAATGCACAACTGCTGCAAATGGTAATCAACGCCTCCAATGACGGTATCGTGATTGCCGAAAAGGAAGGCGAACAGGACAAGATCCTCATTTACGTCAACCCCGCGTTCGAACGCCTGACGGGGTACTCCAGTGAAGAAATCCTCTATCAGGATTGTCGTTTCCTGCAGTCGGGGGACCGCGATCAGCAAGCCCTGCCGTTGATTCGCGAGGCATTGAACCGCGAAGGATCCTGCCGGGAAATACTGCGCAACTACCGCAAGGACGGCACACCGTTCTGGAACGAGCTGTCCCTTTCAACGGTAAAAAATCCGGCGGACGGACAAACCTATTTTGTCGGTGTGCAGAAAGACGTCACCATACAGGTCAAGGCGCAACAGCGCGTGGCACAGCTGGAGGCGCAGTTGGCTGAACTCCAGGCCGAGCTTGCCGCGCTCAAGGCGACGAACGGCGAAAACGAAACCCGGAATTAATGGTCAGTAACTACAATCACCAATAACTTTGTAACTATACCTTTCGAGCTGGCCATGCAACGCGATGCGCTCCTGACCCAGGATGAGCTGGATTTCATCCAGACCATGCAACACAACCCGCAACTCAATGTGCGGGACGCGACGTCGAGCCTGCTCGTCAACGGCGGGTCGCAAATCCGTGACCTGCTCACCCGCCTGGCGGCCCATGAGCAGGTCACCATTCAAGCCAGCTTCGAAAACCAGCAAATGACCTTCCCCCTGCACCTGGTGGAAGACGAGTTCCATGCGCTGCATTTGCGTCTCGGCGTACCGAGCATCTATGAAGACGGGCCGATGGTCCGGCCTTGGCGCCTGGTACTGGACGAACCGGTAGCCCTGGAAAACGCCAAGGGTCAACCCGGCACCCTGTGGGTACACGAAGTGTCGTGCAAAGGGGTTTTGCTGGAAGCTCGCAACAAGACCAAACCGCCGAAGCATTTCGCCTTGTGGTTCAGTCCTTCAGGCTATGAGCGGATTGCCTTGCGCGGCACCTTCGAGAAAGAAAACGAAAAGGGCTTCTACGCCTATCAACTGAACCAGAGCGATACGGATGAAACCGAGCGTCTGCGCCAGTTCATCCTGCAACAGCATCGTTTGACTCATCCAACGCTGCATCTCTGAACTTCAAGTATCCAGAGTACCCGCCAGGAACTGCTTCAGACGCTGGCTCATGACCTCCCCTTCACTGCCCAGGCAACCGATCGATGACCCGGCCAGGCTTTCCTGTGCCAGGTCAGAAGCATCGCCGGCCAACAACAACCGACACTCCAGACTCATGGCCAGGCGATTCATGCGCCGCGGTAACTCGGGAGCTGGCACATGATTGGAAAACAGCACCAGTGCCAAGGGCTTGATCCTTTCACACATCAGCACCAGTTCCTCGAATGGCTGGCCCATGTTCAGTACGCGAACGGCCGATGGCCCGGAACTCAGGAACAGGGCGGCGACCAGCAGTTCCAGTTCCCGGCAATTGTCATCCAGGGCACAGATGACCACGCGACGCGGCTGTTTTTCGCGCATCAACAACAGACGCTGCACCACCCGGGAACGCAGAAAACCATCCAGGAACAGCCACTCGCTGGTTCCACCGAACTGGTCTTGGCGTTGCAATAATTGTTTCCAGATGGGGATCAGAATGTCCTGGAACACCACTGGCAAGGAATAACTGGAAAAGATTTGCCCGTAGACCTGCTCCAGCCGAATGTCGTCAAACCCGTTGACCGCAGCAAGCACCTGCTGCCGCCACTGCACGTAATCGGCTTCCACAAGGCTGTTGGGGATGATGTGCGACAACGTCTGGAGCGGCTCGGCCCTGGCCAGGAGCTTGCCGATCTTGCTGACGGCAACCCCACGCTCGATCCAGCCGAGGATACTTTGGACACGCTCGATATCGGACATCGAATACAGGCGATGCCCACTATCGGTGCGTGTGGGAACAATCAGGCCATATCGTCGCTCCCAGGCTCGAAGCGTGACCGGATTGACACCTGTCAGTCGCGCCACCTCGCGAATGGGGAAGAGTTCTTCCTGTTCGAGAGCGACGGCCTGCGTGGAGCCTGAAGCGACGTCTGTAATTACGGGCATCCTGTTGAAACATCTCTGTATCGTCCGAGCCTTATTCTAACGCCCCTACCCCGTAAAGTTTCCGTAAAAAATCGATACCGCGAATGAGCGGATAAACGTCACACACGCCACGGACGGAATCAGGAATAATCCTTGCTTGTTTCGAGTCGCAGCCCACCACCCCGGCGCTGTGCCTGGCGAAGTTCCTATCCGGAGCGACGCAAATGCCTTACGGAGATACACAATGTCTACCCCTCCCGTCACGCTGATGGTTGCTCGCCGCGTTGCCAATGGACGTTACCAGGACCTGATTGCCTGGCTGCGCGAAGGCGAACAACTGGCCACCGATTTTCCCGGTTATCTCGGCTCCGGTGTGCTCGCTCCACCGCCCGAGGACGACGAATTCCAGATCATTTTCCGCTTCGCCGACGAGCAGACCCTGCACGCCTGGGAGCATTCGGCCTCGCGCACTGCCTGGCTGGCACGTGGCAGCGACCTGTTCGCCAACCCGACAGAGCACCGGGTCAGCGGCATCGAGGGCTGGTTCGGCGCCGTCGGTCAACGCCCGCCGCGCTGGAAGCAGGCCGTGGCGATCTGGCTGGCGTTCTTTCCGGTCTCGCTTCTGTTCAACTTTGTGCTGGGGCCGCTGATGAGTGACATGAGCCTGCTGCCGCGGGTACTCCTCAGCACACTGTGCCTGACGCCGCTGATGGTGTATTTGTTCATTCCCCTGTCGACCCGTCTGCTGGCCGGCTGGCTGAACAGCACGCCGGTACGCCCATTGAGTGCCGAACCCTCCACTCAGAATCATTGATCCCACAGTTGTTTCCCTTGCAATAGGTAGAGCGCTCCCGTCGCTGGTATAGTTTTGCTCTCACCGCGATGCGAGCCGTTCATGACTTCTTCCGCAGCCCCTGTCCTCATTACCGGTGCCGGCCAGCGTGTCGGCCTGCACTGTGCCCGGCGATTGCTGGAAGATGGCCATCGGGTGATTTTCAGCTACCGCAGCGAGCGCCCCGGCGTACAAGCCCTGCGCGACCTGGGGGCCACTGCGGTGTTCGCGGACTTCGCCAGCGAGGCCGGGATCCTCGCCTTCATCAGCGAACTGAAAACCCACACCGACTGTCTGCGGGCGATTGTCCACAATGCCTCCGAATGGTTGGCCGAAACCCCGGAGACCGACGCCGCGGCATTCACCCGCATGTTCAGCGTGCACATGCTGGCGCCCTACCTGATCAACCTGCATTGCGCCGACCTGCTGCAACGCTCGAGCCCCGCCGACATCGTGCACATCAGCGATGACGTGACACGCAAGGGCAGCAGCAAGCATATCGGCTATTGCGCGAGCAAAGCCGGACTCGACAGCCTGACCCTGTCCTTTGCCGCCAGGTATGCGCCGGCGATCAAGGTCAACGGGATCGCGCCGGCCCTGCTACTGTTCAACCCTGAGGACGACGCGGCCTACCGTGCCAAGGCGCTGGCCAAGTCCGCGCTGGGCATTGAACCCGGCTGCGAAGTAATCTACCAGAGCCTGCGCTATCTGCTCGACAACCCTTATGTCACCGGCACCACCCTGACCGTCAACGGCGGAAGGCACATCAAATAAGTGTCCCGCGAGGATTTTCCATGACGTTATCCCTGCCCCAGAACGCCTTATCCCAGAGCTACCGAGAGATCCTCATCGGTCTCGGTGAAAACCCCGACCGCGAAGGATTGCTCGATACGCCGACGCGCGCAGCCAAAGCCATGCAGTACCTTTGCCATGGTTATGAGCAAAGTGTCGAAGAAATCGTCAATGGCGCGCTGTTTGCCTCCGACAACGATGAAATGGTGATCGTCGACAACATCGAGCTGTACTCGCTTTGCGAACACCACATCCTGCCCTTCATCGGCAAGGCGCATGTGGCTTATATTCCAACCGGCAAGGTGCTGGGACTGTCGAAGATCGCGCGGCTGGTGGACATGTTCGCCCGGCGCCTGCAGATCCAGGAAAACCTCACCCGGCAAATCGCCGACGCGGTGCAGCAAGTGACCGGCGCGGCAGGCGTCGCAGTGGTCATCGAGGCGCAGCACATGTGCATGATGATGCGCGGCGTCGAGAAACAGAATTCGACCATGAACACCTCGGTGATGCTCGGCGCCTTCCGCGAGTCGAGCAACACCCGCCAGGAGTTCCTGCAATTGATTGGACGGAGCAAGTAGCAATGCCACAACTTCAGCCAGGCATGGCACGCATCCGGGTCAAAGACCTGTGCCTGCGTACCTTCATCGGCATCAACGAGGATGAAATCCTCAACAAGCAGGATGTGCTGATTAACCTCACCATTCTGTACGCAGCCCAGCAAGCGGTACGGGACAACGACATCGATCACGCGTTGAACTACCGGACCATTACCAAGGCGATCATCGCCCATGTGGAAGGCAACCGTTTTGCGCTGCTCGAACGCCTGACCCAGGAAATTCTCGACCTGGTGATGGCCAACGCATCGGTGCTCTACGCCGAGGTCGAGGTCGACAAGCCCCACGCGCTGCGATTCGCCGAGTCGGTATCGATAACGCTCGCGGCAAGCCGCTGAGCTTCAAGCTTCAAGCCGCAAGCGGTAGACTTCAAGCCACCGCAATCCAACTTGTAGCTTCAAGCGTGCCGCTTGAAGCTGTCTCGCAGAGACCGCCATGACCGATCAACAACGCCTGGAACTCGAAGCCGCCGCCTTTCGCCGGCTGGTGGCCCACCTGGACAGCCGCAAGGATGTGCAGAACATCGACCTGATGAACCTCTCGGGTTTTTGCCGCAACTGCCTGTCCAAGTGGTACAAGGCGGCGGCCGACGACCGCCAGATCGAGGTCAGCCTCGACGAAGCCCGCGAAGTGGTTTACGGCATGCCGTACGCCGAATGGAAAGCCCAATATCAGCAAGAAGCCAGCGCCGACCAGCAAGCGGCGTTCGCCAAAGGAAAACCCAATGAGTGATTTGAACACCCTGCGCGCCAGCCTCAACAGCGGCGAACACGCCTTCGCCGACACCCTGGCCTTCATCGCCGCCGGTTACGACTATCAGCCTCAGGCCTTCAACAACGGTGGCGTGGAAAACGCGGCCGGGCAAAACGAAGGCTCGTGCAAGACCCTGGGCCTGGCGCTGCTCGAAGGCTTGAGCGATGAAGAAGCCCTGCTGGCTTTTGGCGAGCATTACCGTTCGGTAGTCGCGACTCCTGAAGGTAACGACCATGGCAATATCCGCGCCTTGATCGCCCATGGCCTGGCGGGTGTGAAGTTCGCTCAGCAACCACTGACTCGCCGCTGACTCAAATTGTAGGAGCGAGCCTGCTCGCGATGAACCTGAGAGCGCTGCGGGGCATCAGGCACCCCGTGTTATCGTTCACTACCATCGCGAGCAGGCTCGCTCCTACAGACGATCGACAGCACATCCTGACTTTTAAGATTGACCCGGCAACTTTATTTCGTTTGCCCCGTACCACCGCTCACGGCTTAGATAAAAAGAAGTCCTCCTTCTTCCGAGCCGATCCTCCATGCGCAGCGAAACCATCAGCCAGTCGATCAACATCGTTCACCCTGTCACGCTCAGCCACGGCAAGAATGCCGAGGTCTGGGACACCGATGGCCAGCGCTATATCGACTTTGTCGGTGGCATCGGCGTACTCAACCTCGGCCATTGCCATCCGCGCATCGTCGAGGCCATTCGCGAACAGGCCACCCGGCTGACCCACTACGCGTTCAACGCGGCCCCCCATGTGCCTTACCTCGAGCTGATGGATCGCCTCAGTGCGTTCATGCCGGTGGGTTACCCGGTCAGCGGCATGCTCACCAACAGCGGCGCGGAAGCCGCGGAAAACGCCCTGAAGATCGTCCGTGGCGCCACCGGGCGCACCGCTGTGGTTGCCTTTGACGGCGCCTTCCACGGCCGCACACTGGCCACCCTCAACCTCAATGGAAAAGTCGCGCCGTACAAACAAAAAGTCGGCGTGCTGCCGGGGCCGGTGTTTCACCTGCCCTTCCCCAGCCAGGACAACGGCGTCACCTGTGCCGAGGCCCTCAAAGCCATGGAGCGCCTGTTCAGCGTCGAGATCGATGTCGAAGATGTCGCCTGCTTTATCGTCGAACCGGTGCAGGGCGAAGCAGGCTTTCTGGCCATGGAGGCCGAGTTCGCCCAAGCGCTGCGCAAGTTCTGCGACGACAAGGGCATTGTGCTGATCGCCGATGAAATCCAGTCCGGTTTCGGTCGAACCGGCCAGCGCTTCGCGTTCCCGCGGCTGGGCATCGAACCCGACCTGATCCTGCTCGGCAAAAGCATCGCCGCAGGTGTGCCGCTGGGTGCGGTGGTCGGGCGCAAGTCGCTGCTGGACAACTTGCCCAAGGGCGGACTCGGTGGCACCTATTCCGGCAATCCCATCGCTTGCGCAGCCGCATTGGCGACGCTGGACGAAATGACCGATGCCAACCTGCATGCCTGGGGCGCCCAACAGGAAGAAGCGATTGTCGGCCGCCATGCAACCTGGCGTGCGAACAACCTGACGCCGTACCTGGGACGCCTGACCGGCGTCGGCGCCATGCGTGGTATCGAGTTGATCAATGCCGATGGCTCGCCCGCCCCGGCACAATTGACCCAACTGCTGACCCTGGCGCGGGATGCAGGTTTGCTGTTGATGCCTAGCGGCAAGTCGCGGCACATCATCCGCTTGCTGGCGCCGTTGACCATTGAGGCTGCGGTGTTGGAGGAAGGGTTGGATATTCTTGAAGCCTGCCTGGCAAAACTGACCTGAACACAATTCCTGTAGGAGCGAGCCTGCTCGCGATGGCGATTTTTCATTCAACATTGATGTCGACTGAATCACCGTAATCGCGAGCAGGCTCGCTCCTACAGGGGTTGATGAATCAATCGCGGGCACAAAAAAACCGGCCGAAGCCGGTTTTCTTATTTCAACAACAGCAAAATCAAGCGTTCTGCAGATCGTCGAGGTAACGCTCGGCATCCAGTGCCGCCATGCAACCGGCGCCAGCGGAGGTGATGGCCTGACGGTACACGTGGTCAGCCACGTCACCGGCGGCGAAGATACCTTCGAGGCTGGTGGCAGTGGCGTTGCCGTCACGGCCGCCCTGCACCACCAGGTAACCGTCTTTCAGGGTCAACTGACCTTCGAACAGCGAAGTGTTCGGGGTGTGGCCGATGGCGATGAACACACCATCGACTTTCACTTCGTCGAAGCTGCCGTCGTTGTTCTTCAGGCGGGCACCGGTCACGCCCATGTTGTCGCCCAGCACTTCGTCCAGGGTCGCGTTCAGTTTCAGCTCGATCTTGCCTTCGGCCACACGGGCGTTCAGCTTGTCGATCAGGATCTTCTCGGCGCGGAAGGTTTCGCGACGGTGGATCAGGGTCACCTTGCTGGCGATGTTGGCCAGGTACAGGGCTTCTTCAACAGCGGTGTTGCCGCCGCCGACCACAGCCACAGGCTTGTTGCGGTAGAAGAAACCGTCGCAGGTCGCGCAGGCCGAAACACCTTTGCCCATGAACGCTTCTTCCGATGGCAGGCCCAGGTAACGAGCGCTGGCGCCGGTGGCGATGATCAGGGCATCGCAAGTGTAAGTCGCGCTGTCGCCGGTCAGGGTGTATGGCTTGGCAGCGAAATCCACGGCATTGATGTGATCGAACACGATCTCGGTTTCAAAGCGCTCGGCGTGCTCGCGCATCCGCTCCATCAGCGCCGGGCCGGTCAGGCCGTGGACGTCGCCCGGCCAGTTGTCGACTTCGGTGGTGGTGGTCAGTTGACCGCCGGCCTGCATGCCGGTGATCAGCAGTGGCTTGAGGTTGGCACGGGCGGCATAGACTGCGGCGCTGTAACCGGCAGGGCCGGAACCGAGAATAATCACTCGCGAATGACGGACTTCAGACATGACCTGCTCCTGTTGACCGGCCCGGAATACCTGGCGCGGAACGCCGGATTGCCGGCTGGAATAAAAAAGAACGGTTGTAAGCACTTGGGGAAGGCTTGAACCCGACCGTCCTGTAAAAAGATTGGGTACAACATATCGAGGGGGCGAAGATTAAGGAAATACGGTTTAACAATCCAGCTCATAGGTGGTCTCTATGCCATCTGGCCGACGATATCGACGTCTTTGTTACAGTGAATGTCGATACCGCCATCGCGCTTTCGCCTGTGAGGCAAAGCCGGTAAGGTCGGCGCGATTCCCCTCTGCCCGGAGCCTCTTATGCCCGCCCCTGTTCTGTCCGGCCCGCAATACCTGCGCGAAGGCCTCAAGCTGGTGCTGAGCCCCAGCTTGCGCTTGTTTGTGCTGTTGCCGCTGGCGATCAACCTGGTGCTGTTCGTCGGATTGATCTATCTGGCTGGTCATCAATTCAGCCTGTGGGTCGACACCTTGATGCCGTCCCTGCCTGACTGGCTGAGTTTTCTCAGCTACATCCTCTGGCCGCTGTTCGTGGTCCTCGTCGTGTTGATGGTGTTCTTCTCCTTCACCATGCTCGCCAACGTCATTGCCGCGCCATTCAACGGCTTCCTCGCGGAGAAAGTCGAAGTGGTGGTGCGCGGCACCGATGACTTCCCGGCCTTCAGCTGGGGCGAGTTGATTGCGATGGTCCCGCGCACCCTGGCCCGGGAGATGCGCAAGCTCGGCTACTTTCTGCCCCGGGCAGTCGGGCTGTTCATCCTCTCGTTCATCCCGGTGGTGAATATCATCGCCGCGCCGCTGTGGCTGTTGTTCGGGGTGTGGATGATGGCAATCCAGTACATCGACTACCCGGCGGATAACCACAAGCTGGGCTGGAATGAAATGCTCGCCTGGCTGCGCCAAAAGCGCTGGCAGAGCATGAGCTTCGGCGGCAGCGTGTACCTGGTGCTGCTGATCCCGGTGGTCAACATCCTGATGATGCCGGCGGCCGTGGCGGGCGCTACGCTGTTCTGGGTGCGTGAACGTGGGGCGGAAAACCTGGTGGCGCAGCGCTAAGTCACAAATCCATCATCCCGACGTCACACTGACGACATGGCCCCGGTCGACACTGGGGTCATGACGACAGCTCTGCATATCACCCTGATCACCGAAACCTTCCCACCGGAAATCAACGGCGTGGCCAATACCCTGGGTCGCTTGTGCGACGGATTGCGCGCGCGCGGGCATCAAGTGGAACTGGTGCGACCGCGTCAGGGTTGCGACCAGCAACTGGGCAGCGACGATGAGTTGTTGCTGTGCCGCGGCTGGCCGCTACCGGGCTATCCCGGCCTGCAATGGGGTCAGTCGTCGATGCACAAACTGCTGCGGCGCTGGACGCGTCACCGTCCGGACGTGCTCTACATCGCCACCGAGGGTCCACTGGGCTTGTCGGCCTTGCGTGCGGCGCGGCGACTGGGGATTTCCGTGGTCAGCGGTTTTCACACCAACTTCCAGCAGTACTCCAACCAGTACGGGCTGGGTTTGCTCACGCGCCTGCTGACTCACTACCTGCGCTGGTTCCACAACCGCTCGACCATGACCCTGGTGCCCAGCGTCAGTCAGCGCCTGGAACTGGAGCGACGTCAGTTCGAGCGACTGGCGTTGCTGTCCCGTGGGGTCGACAGCGAATTGTTTCACCCGGCCAAACGCTTGAATGCCCTGCGCGAGCAATGGGGACTGGCCGAGGCAGACATCGCCGTCATTCATGTCGGACGCCTGGCCCCGGAAAAGAATCTCGGCCTGCTCAAGCGCACCTTCAATGCCCTCAAGGCGAGTTATCCCCAGCGCAAGCTGAAACTGATCGTGGTGGGCGACGGCCCGCAGCGCCAGGCACTGGAAAACGAAATGCCCGAGGCGATTTTCTGCGGCACCCAACGGGGTGAAGCCCTGGCGTGTCACTACGCCTCGGGCGACGTGTTTCTGTTTCCGAGCCTGACCGAAACCTTCGGCAATGTGGTGCTTGAAGCACTCGCCTCGGGGCTCGGTGTGGTGGCCTACGACCAGGCGGCAGCCGCCCAGCATATTCGCCATGGCTACAACGGCGTGCTGGCGATGCCGGGGGATGAAGAAGCGTTCTGCGATGCAGCGGCATGGCTGCTGGAGGAGCGGGAAGCCTTGCGCAATGTGCGTCTCAATGCGCGCCAGCATGCCAGTCGCCAAGGGTGGGCGACGATCATCGAGCAGTTCGAGGGGCAGTTGCGCGGGGCGTGTGCGGGGGAGATGGTGGTGCCGAATGCGCCGACCTTGCCCTGATTTTTTGCTGACTTAGAGGCCCTCATCGCTAGCAGGCTAGCTCCCACATTAGACCGCATTGCCTCAGGTGGAACGCGGTTAACTGTGGGAGCCAGCCTGCTGGCGATGGGGCTTGATCAGGCTTAAACCAGTGTCATCAACGCCTCACGACTGAACGGCAGAATGTCTTCCTCACGGCCGTCGCGCACTTTCTGTGCCCAGTCCGGGTCCACCAGCAGCGCGCGACCAACGGCCACCAGGTCGAACTCGTCGTTGTTCAGGCGCTCCAGCAGCTTTTCCAGGCTGGCCGGCTGCGCGACCTTATCGGTGTTGACCATGAACTGCAGGAACTCGCCGTCCAGGCCGACGCTGCCCACGGTGATGGTTGGCTTGCCGGTGAGTTGGCGGGTCCAGCCGGCCAGGTTCAGCTCGGAACCGTCGAACTCCGGCTCCCAGAAGCGGCGGGTCGAGCAGTGGAAAATATCCACGCCCGCGTCAGCCAACGGCTTGAGGAACTCGCCCAAGGCTTCCGGGGTTTGCACCAGACGTGCGGTGTAGTCCTGCTGCTTCCACTGGGAGAAGCGGAAGATGATCGGGAAACCTTCACCGACCGCCGCACGCACGGCCTGAATCAATTCAATGGCAAAACGCGAACGGTTGGCCAGGCTGCCGCCGTAATCGTCCGTACGCTGGTTGCTGCCTTCCCAGAAGAACTGGTCCACCAGATAACCGTGGGCACCGTGGATTTCCACGCCGTCCATGCCGATGCTCTGGGCATCCCTGGCGGCCTGGGCGAAGGCGGCGATCACGTCCTGGATGTCTTGTCTGGTCATGCCGTGCACCACGACCTGACCTTCCTTCAGTTTTTCCGACGGGCCATAACCCGGCACGCTGGCGTCCGGCTCGGTGCCGATACGGCGCACACTGCCCACGTGCCACAGCTGCGGAACGATCTTGCCGCCTTCGGCGTGAACGGCGTCGACGACTTTCTTCCAGCCGGCCAGGGCCGCTTCACCGTAGAAATGCGGAACGTTCGGATAACCGTTGGACGCCTTGTGACCGACGGTGGTGCCTTCGGTGATGATCAGGCCGACGCCCGCAGCGGCGCGACGACGGTAGTACTCGATCACTTTGGAGTTAGGCACGCCGCCTGGGGAAAAGGAGCGGGTCATCGGCGCCATGACGACGCGGGTCGGCAGTTCGAGGGTGCCGAGGTGGAACGGTTTGAACAGGGCTTTGACGGGCATGGGACGCTCCACGGGAAGTAACTTTATGACGGTGATAATATGGAGTGTCCAACTCATTGAACAGCATTATTGATTTTGGTGATGTAGGAGCGAGCTTGCTCGCGATGGTGGTCAACGATAACGCTGGCGGTCTGATGCCCCGCGGTGTTCCTACAACCATCGCGAGCAGGCTCGCTCCTACAGGGAGGGGGAGATATCAGCTCAGCGCTTTTTCAATCGCGTGAATAATGCTCGGATCATCCGGTGCCGTACGTGGCGAGAACCGAGCCAGTACACGGCCGTCCTTGCCCAGCAGGAACTTCTCGAAGTTCCAGGTGATGTCGCCGGGAAACTCCGCGCCCTCGCCCGCCAGCAAGCGGTACAACTGATGACGATCATGCCCGTTGACTTCCAGCTTGCTGGACAACGGAAAGGTCACGCCATAGTTGAGGCTGCAAAAATCCTTGATCTCCCGCTCGGTCCCCGGTTCCTGCCCGGCAAACTGGTTGCACGGCAAGCCAAGGACGCTGAAGCCCTTGGCCTTGAATTGCTGGTAGAGGTTTTCCAGCGCCGCGTACTGCGGGGTCAGACCGCATTTGGAAGCGACGTTGACCACCAGTACGACTTGGCCCTTGAAAGGCGCCAAAGGTAGCTCCTGTCCATCCAGGGCTGTCAATTTAAGGTCGTGAAAAGCACTCATGGCGTACTCCAGATTCCCGTGTTCTTCTCGAAACAGCCACTTGGCGGTGTCGTCAGGGACGACCGCAGACTAAAAAGGCGCCCACAGGGCGCCTCTCCAGTTATCTGAGCTTAGCGCAGAAATCAGTGGTGATGGCCACCTTCGCCATGGACGTGGCCATGAGCGATTTCTTCCTGGCTGGCGTCACGGATGTCGATGATCTTGACCTGGAAATTCAGGCGCTGACCGGCCAACGGGTGGTTGCCGTCAACGGTGACGTCGTCGCCGTCCAGATCACGGATGGTCACGATCTGCATCTGGCCGTCCGGAGCGGAAGCGTGGAACTGCATGCCCACTTCCAGCTCGTCGACGCCTTCGAACATGCTGCGGCTCAGGGTGCTGACCAGTTCGGCAGCGTATTCGCCGTAAGCGTCTTCCGGCTCAACGGCTACGGTCAGCTCGTCGCCGACAGCCTTGCCTTCCAGAGCCTTTTCCAGGCCCGGGATGATGTTGCCTGCGCCTTGCAGGTAGACCAGCGGCGCGCCGCCGGCGGAGCTGTCGATGACCTCACCAGCGTCGTTGGTCAGGGTATAGTCGATGGAGACAGCCTTATTGGCGGCGATCAGCATGGGGCGAGACCTTTTGCATAAGAATATAGAAAGGCCAAGTTTAGCGAAGCAATCGTCCGAAAGCGAACACAACCCGGACAAACGGGTTTCGACGATCACAGGCTTCCATCAGGACGAGGACGGCCACTGGGTGGCCGAGCTTTCCTGCGGCCACACCCAACACCTGCGGCACCAGCCGCCATGGCAATCGCGCGCCTGGGTCATGGATCCTGCGCAGCGCCAGAAAAAAACAGGCCAAGCCTTTGATTGTGGTTGGTGCGCACAAGGCTCGGTTAGCGATAACCTTGGCGACTGAATTTCGGTAGACGACCAGTTATAGGTCATCGCCTTTGCAATGCACCTTTAGAGAATCCGCATGCAAACTTTTTTTATCGCGCCCACCGATTTTGGTGTGGGTCTGACCTCCATCAGCCTCGGGCTGGTGCGCACCCTTGAGCGCGCCGGGCTCAAGGTCGGTTTCTTCAAGCCGATTGCCCAGCCGCATCCAGGCGACACGGGCCCGGAACGTTCCACCGAACTGGTGGCCCGTACCCACGGCTTGAAACCGCCACAGCCCCTGGGCCTGGCCCATGTCGAGCGCATGCTCGGCGACGGTCAGCTCGATGAACTGCTCGAAGAAATCATCGCCCTTTATCAGCAGGCGGCCATCGGCAAGGACGTGCTGATCGTCGAAGGCATGGTGCCGACCCGCAGCGCCAGTTACGCCGCGCGGGTCAACCTGCACCTGGCCAAGAGCCTCGACGCCGAAGTGATCCTGGTCTCGGCACCGGAAAACGAAGTGCTGACCGAACTGTCGGGCCGCGTCGAGTTGCAGGCGCAATTGTTCGGTGGTCCGAAAGACCCGAAAGTCCTCGGCGTGATCCTCAACAAGGTCAAGACCGAAGAAAGCATGGAGGCCTTCGCCTCGCGCCTGAAGGAACATTCGCCGTTGCTGCGCAGTGGTGATTTCCGCTTGCTCGGCTGCATTCCGTTCCAGCCGGAACTGAACGCCCCGCGCACCCGCGACGTCGCCGACCTGATGGGCGCGCAAGTGCTCAACGCCGGTGATTACGAAACCCGGCGCATGACCAAGATCATCATTTGCGCCCGCACCATGCGCAACACCGTGGAGTTGCTCAAGCCCGGCGTGCTGGTGGTGACCCCCGGCGACCGCGACGACATCATCCTCGCCGTCAGCCTCGCGGCCTTGAACGGCGTGCCGCTCGCCGGCCTGCTGCTGACCAGCGACACCCTGCCCGACCCGCGCATCATGGACCTGTGTCGCGGCGCCCTGCAGGCCGGGTTGCCGGTGCTGTCTGTGAGTACCGGTTCCTATGACACCGCCAACCTGCTCAATGGCCTGAACAAGGAAATCCCCATCGACGACCGCGAGCGCGCCGAAATCATCACTGATTTCATCGCCGGTCATCTCGATGCCAACTGGCTGCACCAGCGCTGCGGTACGCCACGGGAGATGCGCCTGTCGCCAGCGGTTTTCCGCTATCAATTGATCCAGCGCGCCCAGGCGGCCAACAAGCGCATCGTGCTGCCCGAAGGCAGCGAGCCGCTGACCGTGCAGGCCGCCGCGATCTGCCAGGCCCGTGGCATCGCTCGCTGTGTGTTGCTGGCCAAGCCCGAGGACGTGCAGGCCGTCGCCCGCGCCCAGGGCATCGAGTTGCCGCCGGGACTGGAAATCATCGATCCGGACTCGATCCGCGAGCGCTATGTCGAGCCCATGGTCGCGCTGCGCAAAAGCAAAAGCCTCAACGCGCCGATGGCCGAGCAACAACTGGAAGACACCGTGGTGATCGGCACCATGATGCTGGCCCTGGATGAAGTCGACGGCCTCGTGTCGGGCGTAATCAACACCACCGCCAACACCATCCGCCCGGCCCTGCAACTGATCAAAACCGCGCCGGGCTGCACCCTGGTGTCGTCGGTGTTCTTCATGCTGTTCCCGGAAGAGGTACTGGTGTACGGCGACTGCGTGATGAACCCGCACCCGAGCGCCAGCGAACTGGCCGAGATCGCCCTGCAAAGCGCTGACTCGGCCGCCGCATTCGGCATCACGCCACGGGTGGCGATGATCAGCTACTCCAGCGGCGAGTCGGACAGCGGCGAAGAGGTCGAGAAGGTCCGCGAGGCGACCCTGCTCGCCCACGAACAACAGCACTCACTGCTGATCGACGGCCCCTTGCAGTACGACACCGCCGCCAACGAAAGCGTGGCCCGGCAACTGGCGCCGAACAGTCAGGTGGCCGGTCGTGCCACGGTGTACGTGTTCCCCGACCTCAACACCGGCAACACCACGCACAAGGCCGTACAACGTAGCGCCGACTGCGTGAGCCTTGGGCCGATGCTGCAAGGCCTGCGCAAACCGGTGAACGATTTGCCGCGCGGCGCGCAGGTCGATGACATCGTCTACACCATCGCATTGACCGCGATTCAAGCTGCCAACCGACCTATGGATGTGTAAATGCTGGACTTCCTACCTGCTCCGCTGCGGGGCGTAATCGCCTCGCTGCTGTTGGCACTGAACACGATTCTGCTCTGCTCGTTCCTGTTCTGCGTGGCGCTCGTCAAGGTATTGCCGTTCGCCCTCACCCAGCGCCTCGCGGGCTGGCTGATGAGCCATACCCACGAAGCCTGGATCAGCCTCAACAAAGGCTGGATGAACCTGGTGCGCCGCACACGCTGGCACATCAGCGGCTTGCAAGGCCTGGACTATCAGCACTCGTACCTGATCACCAGCAACCACCAAAGCTGGGTCGACATCCTGGTGCTGCAATACGTGCTCAACCGGCGCATTCAACCGTTGAAGTTCTTTCTCAAGCAGGAGCTGATCTGGGTGCCGGTTATCGGTCTGGCGTGGTGGGCGCTGGGCTTTCCGTTCATGAAACGCTACTCCAAGACCTATCTGGAGAAGCACCCGGAGAAGAAAGGCAAGGACCTGGAAACCACCCGCAAGACCTGTGCGAAATTCCGCGACAACCCGGTGGGCATTTTCAACTTCGTCGAAGGCACGCGCTTCACCGAGGGCAAGCACAAGCAACAGCAGTCGCCCTTCAAGTACCTGCTCAAGGCCAAGGCTGGCGGCATTGCCTTTGTGCTGGATGCGATGGGCGAGCAGCTTGAATCCCTGGTCAACGTGACCATCCACTACCCCGCCGGGCGTCCGGGCTTCTGGGATTTGCTGTGCGGGAATGTGGCGGACGTGGTGGTGCACTTTGAAGAGCTGAAGATTCCGCCGCAGTTCATTGGCAAGAACTATGACCAGGATGGCGAATACCGTTTGCAGTTTCAGGGCTGGATCAATCAGTTGTGGCAGGACAAGGATGCGTTGCTGGAACAGATGCATCGGGAGTATCCAGGCAAACACTAATCCCCTGTAGGAGCGAGCCTGCTCGCGATAGCGGTCGTACATTCAGAATTTATGTCGACTGATCCACCGCTATCGCGAGCAGGCTCACTCCCACAGTTGACCGAGTCGATCTGAAATAAAAAAACCCGCCGGTGATTACTCATCGGCGGGTTTTTCATTTTCCGGCTAAGGCTTAGATCGCACCACGCTCACGCAGCAGACCCAGCACTTGCTTCACGCCTTCTTCCAGCGAAACGGACTGGGTGTCGATCACCAGATCGGCATCCAGCGGCACGTCGTACGGGAAGGAGTCGCCCGGGATGTTATCCCCGGCCGCCGCGTACAAACCTTGCGGATCGCGCTCGGCGCAGACCGTCGGCGAAGCCTGGACGTAGACCGTCAGCAGACGTTCCTTGCCGATCAGTTCCCGTGCCTGTTCACGCCCTTCGGCACTCGGGGCAACGAACGCCGCGAGGGTCAACAGACCGGCTTCGTTGAACTGACGCGCAACGTGGGCGGCACGACGCCAGTTCTCGGTACGCCCGGCGCGATCCTGTGGCAGACCTTTGTTCAGGTCGTGACGCAGGTTCTGGCCATCGAGTACGAACACCGCACGCCCCAGGTCGAACAGCTTGCGTTCAACGGCATACGCCAGGGTGCTTTTGCCCGCGCCCGACAAGCCGCTGAACAACACGGTGGCCGGTTGCTGGCCGAAGCGCTGTGCGCGTTCTTCGGTGGCGACGTGGGCCAGTTTGCCGTGGTGCGTGCTGGTGCCATGGGCCAAAGGCTGGGCGACGATCATGCCCGCGCCAACGGTGCCGTTGGTCAAGCGGTCGATGATGATGAACGCGCCGGTGGTGCGGTTGCTGTCGTAACCGTCGAGGGCAATCGGCGCATCGAGCGCGATCTTGACCTTGCCGATTTCGTTCAGCTGCAACGCGCTGGCCGGACCTTCTTCCAGGGTGTTCACGTCGACCTTGTTGACGATGCTGGCGATGGAGCCTGGCACGTAACTGGTGGCGCGCTTGATGTCGTATTTCTTGCCCGGCAGCATCGGCTCTTCAGCCATCCACACCAGCATGGCTTCGAAGCTGTCGGTCACCGGCGGCACGTTGTCGGCGTGAACCAACAGGTCGCCACGGGAGATATCGATTTCGTCTTCCATGGTCAGCGTGACAGCCTGACCTGGACCTGCATGCTCCAGCTCACCTTCGAAGGTGACGATGGACTTCACGCGGCTGCTCTTGCCCGACGGCAGCACCACGACTTCGTCGCCTTTCTTGACGATGCCGCTGGCCAGAGTACCGGCGAAGCCACGGAAGTTCAGGTTCGGACGGTTGACGTACTGCACCGGGAAACGCAGGTCGGTGAAGTTGCGATCGCCCGCCACTTCCACGGTCTCGAGAATTTCCATCAGCGACTGGCCGGTGTACCACGGCGAGCGCTCGGACTTGTTCACCACGTTGTCGCCCTTCAAAGCCGACATCGGCACGAAGTGCATCGTGGTGGGCTTCATCTTCAAGCCTTCGGCGAACTGCAGGTAATCGGCCTTGATCGACTCGAACACGCCCTGGTCGAAGTCCTTGAGGTCCATCTTGTTGATGGCCACGACTATGTGCTTGATGCCCAGCAACGAGGCAATGAAGCTGTGGCGACGGGTCTGGGTCTGCACGCCGTAACGGGCGTCGACCAGGATGATCGCCAGGTCACAGGTGGAGGCACCAGTGGCCATGTTGCGGGTGTACTGCTCATGGCCCGGGGTGTCGGCGATGATGAATTTGCGCTTGGCGGTGGAGAAATAGCGGTACGCGACATCGATGGTGATGCCTTGTTCGCGCTCGGCCTGCAGGCCGTCGACCAGCAGCGCCAGGTCGATGTCTTCACCGGTGGTGCCGACTTTTTTCGAGTCGCGGGTAATGGCTTCCAGGTGATCTTCGTAGATCATCTTGGAGTCGTGCAGCAGGCGCCCGATCAGGGTGCTCTTGCCGTCGTCGACGTTACCGCAGGTCAGAAAGCGCAGCAGCTCTTTACGTTCGTGCTGGCCCAGGTAGGCGAGGATGTCCTCGCTGATCAAATCAGATACGTGCGACATGACAACCCCTTAGAAATAACCCTGACGTTTTTTGTCTTCCATGGAGCCGGCGCCATCGTGGTCGATGACACGGCCCTGGCGCTCGGAAGTTCGCGTCAGGAGCATTTCCTGAATGATGTCCGTGAGGCTTTCGGCCTCGGACTCCACCGCGCCCGTCAACGGGTAGCAACCAAGGGTACGGAAACGCACTTTCTTTTTGACGATGCGCGCTTTGTCTTCATCGCTCAGGTGCTCGAGGATGCGCTCGTCGTCGATCATGATCAGCGTGCCGTTCTTCTCGATGACTTCACGCTCGGCGGCGAAGTACAACGGAACGATCGGGATGCCTTCAAGGTAGATGTACTGCCAGATGTCCAGCTCGGTCCAGTTCGACAGCGGGAAGACGCGGATCGACTCGCCCTTGTTGACCTTGCCGTTGTAGACGTTCCACAGCTCGGGACGCTGGTTTTTCGGATCCCAGCGGTGCTTGCTGTCGCGGAACGAGTACACGCGCTCTTTGGCGCGGGATTTCTCTTCATCGCGACGGGCGCCGCCGAATGCTGCGTCGAAACCATACTTGTCGAGTGCCTGCTTCAGGCCCTCGGTCTTCATGATATCGGTGTGCTTGGCGCTGCCGTGGGTGAACGGGTTGATGTCCTGCGCCACGCCGTCCGGGTTGACGTGGGTGATCAGGTCAAGGCCCAGCTCGGCGACCATCTTGTCGCGGAAGCTGTACATCTCCTTGAATTTCCAGCGAGTGTCGACGTGCATCACCGGAAACGGCAGCTTGCCCGGGAAGAACGCCTTACGTGCCAGATGCAGCATCACGGCGGAGTCTTTACCGATGGAGTACAGCATCACCGGGTTATCGAACTCGGCGGCCACCTCGCGGATGATGTGGATGCTTTCCGCCTCCAGCTGTTTCAGATGCGTCAGTTTGTCGACCATGGCTACTCACGAAAACTTTCTTATGAACGGCCAGCGGGCCGTGTTCGAGCGGGGATGCTAGCACAGCGACCACTTCTAATCAGGACGCCAACTAGATCGAAAGAGCATATGAATATGCCCCGGCGTTTGGGCCAAACGCACCCCCTGTAGGAGCGAGCCTGCTCGCGATGGTCGTCAACGATAACGCTGGGAGCCTGACACCCTGCGGTGTTCTCAGGTTCATCGCGAGCGAGCTCGCTCCTACAGGGATGGCGTTTCGTCAGATCGGATTCGGGCAATCGATGAAGATGTGCTCCAGCGCAAACCGGCGAGCCAGATAATCCCCCAGCGCCTGAACGCCGTAGCGCTCGGTCGCATGGTGACCGGCGGCGATGAAGCTGATGTCGTTTTCCCGGGCGCTGTGGAAAGTTTGCTCGGAAGCCTCGCCACTGAGGTACAGATCGACACCGGCCAGAATGGCCTGATCGATGTAACCCTGGCCACCACCAGTGCACCAGCCGACGCGGCGGATCATGGCGCTGCCTTCGATCAACAGCGGCTCACGCCCCATCACCTCCTGGACGCGGCGAGCGAAATCCCGGGGCATCATCGGCTCGCTGAGTGAGCCGACCAGGCCGACAATCTTCAGGTTGTCGGGGTCCAGCGGACCTTCGACGGTGATGTCGAGCTGCCGCGCGAGCTGCACGTTATTGCCCACGTCCGGGTGCAGGTCCAGCGGCAGGTGATAGGACAACAGGCTGATGTCGTGCTTGAGCAGGGTCTTCAAGCGGCGCTGTTTCATGCCGGTGATGCACGGGTTCTCGCCTTTCCAGAAGTAGCCGTGATGCACCAGCACCAGATCGGCATTGGCTTCCACGGCCGCATCGAGCAAGGCCTGGCTGGCGGTGACGCCACTGACAATGCGCATCACTTGCGGACGGCCTTCGACTTGCAAGCCGTTGGGGCAATAATCGGCGATTCTGGCGCTGTTGAGGTAGCGGTCGGCTTCTTCAACCAGGGTGCTCAGGGCGACGGCCATAAAAGACTCCTAAATATCCCGTTCAGAGGCGCGTGCGGCCTCGTATAATGCGCGTCATTATGAGCGGTCTCATACCGCCTGCAACTCTCTCAGGAACTGCTTAATGCTCAAGGCGCTGCGTTTTTCCGGCTGGCCGCTGTTGGCCGGCGTGCTTGTCGCTCTTTTGATAATCCAGCGTTACCCGCAGTGGGTCGGGCTCCCGAGCCTCGACGTCAATCTGCAACAAGCGCCGCAGACCACCAGCATGCAGCTGGGCCCGGTGTCTTATGCCGAAGCGGTATCCACCGCGGCGCCATCGGTGGTGAACCTGTACACCACCAAAGTCATCAACAAACCCAATCATCCGTTGTTCGAAGATCCGCAGTTCCGGCGCTTCTTCGGCGATAACTCGCCCAAGCAGAAACGCATGGAGTCGAGCCTCGGTTCCGGCGTGATCATGAGCCCGGAAGGCTACATCCTGACCAACAACCACGTGACCAGCGGCGCCGACCAGATCGTGGTGGCGCTCAAGGACGGCCGGGAAACCCTGGCGCGGGTGATCGGCAGCGACCCGGAGACTGACCTCGCAGTTCTGAAAATCGACCTGAAGAACCTGCCGGCGATTACCGTGGGGCGTTCCGACAACATCCGCATCGGCGACGTCGCGCTGGCCATCGGCAACCCGTTCGGCGTCGGCCAGACCGTGACCATGGGCATCATCAGCGCCACCGGGCGCAACCAGCTGGGCCTGAACAACTACGAAGACTTCATCCAGACCGATGCGGCGATCAACCCAGGCAACTCAGGCGGTGCGCTGGTGGATGCCATTGGCAACCTGACCGGCATCAACACGGCGATTTTCTCCAAGTCCGGGGGCTCCCAGGGCATTGGTTTCGCGATCCCGGTGAAGCTGGCGATGGAAGTGATGAAGTCAATCATCGAGCACGGCCAGGTGATTCGTGGCTGGCTGGGTATCGAAGTGCAGCCGCTGACCCAGGAACTGGCCGAGTCGTTCGGCTTGTCCGGGCGCCCGGGCATTGTCGTGGCGGGGATTTTCCGCGATGGTCCGGCACAGAAGGCCGGCCTGCAACTGGGTGATGTGATTCTTGCCATCGATGGTGAACCGGCCGGTGATGGCCGTCGCTCGATGAATCAGGTGGCGCGGATCAAGCCGACCGACAAGGTCGCGATCGAGGTGATGCGCAACGGCAAGGAACTCAAGCTGATGGCGGAAGTCGGCCTGCGTCCGCCACCGGCTCCGGTCAAAGATAAAGAAGAAGAGTAAGCAGCTCACACCGCCCTTTGTAGGAGCGAGCCTGCTCGCGATGGTGTGTCAGTCACCGTTGATTTATCTGACACACCATCGCGAGCAGACTCGCTCCTACAGGGGGAAGTGGCGTTTTAGAGATCGCCAAGGCCGTCGATCAGCGCCTGATTCTGCTCAGGCGTGCCGATGGAGATCCGCAGGAACTGGGCAATCCGCTCCTGCTTGAAGTGCCGGACGATCACGCCTTGCTCACGCAACTTCGCCGCAAGCCCCGCCGCATCGTACCGGGGATGACGGGCAAAAATGAAGTTCGCCGCCGATGGCAGCACTTCAAAACCCTTCTCCTCCAACTGTGCAACGACCTTCTCGCGATTCTCGATCACCAACCGGCAGGTCTTGTCGAAATACTCGCGATCCTCGAACGCCGCGGCAGCGCCGACATTCGCCATGCGGTCCAGCGGATAGGAGTTGAAGCTGTTCTTGATCCGCTCCAGCGCTTCGATCAGGTCCGGATGGCCGACCGCCAAACCAACCCGTAGACCCGCCAGGGAGCGGGACTTGGACAGGGTCTGGGTCACCAGCAGGTTCGGATAACGGTCCACCAGGGAGATTGCCGTCTCACCGCCGAAGTCGATGTAGGCCTCATCCACCACCACCACGGAATCCGGGCTGGCCTTGAGAATCTGCTCCACCGCCTCCAGCGCCAACAGGCAGCCGGTCGGTGCGTTCGGGTTGGGGAAGATGATCCCGCCGTTCGGCCTGGCGTAGTCCGTCGGGTTGATCTGGAACTGCTCGTCCAGCGGCACCGCGTCGAACTTGATGCCGTACAACCCGCAGTAGACCGGGTAGAAGCTGTAGCTGATGTCCGGGAACAGCAGCGGCTGATCGTGCTGCAGCAAACCGTGGAAGATGTGCGCCAGCACTTCATCGGAACCGTTGCCGAGGAACACCTGGTTGCTCCGCACGCCATAGTATTTGGCGACCGCGTTCTTCAGCAGATCGCTATTGGGGTCCGGGTACAGGCGCAGGTTGTCATTGAGTTCGGTTTGCATCGCAGCCAAGGCTTTCGGCGATGGACCGTACGGGTTTTCGTTGGTGTTGAGTTTCACCAGCTTCGCCAGTTTCGGCTGTTCGCCCGGCACGTACGGCACCAGATTCTTGACGAACGGGCTCCAGAATTTACTCATGTTCACTCCCCCTGCTCTTCATTAAAGAGCTCGTCAACGATGCGGTATTCGGCGCTGCGAGCGTGAGCGGTCAGCGACTCGCCACGGGCCAGCACGGAAGCGGTCTTGCCCAGTACGGACGCGCCCTGCTCGGAGCAGAAGATGATCGACGAACGTTTCTGGAAGTCATACACGCCCAGCGGCGAAGAAAAGCGCGCAGTGCCGGAGGTCGGCAACACGTGGTTGGGACCTGCGCAGTAGTCGCCCAGGGCCTCGGAGGTGTGACGCCCCATGAAGATCGCACCGGCGTGGCGGATCTGCGGCAGCCAGGCTTGTGGATCGGCAACGGACAGTTCGAGGTGTTCCGGCGCGATGCGGTTGGCCACTTCGATGGCTTGCTCCATGTCGCGAACCTTGATCAGCGCACCACGGCCATTGATCGAGGTTTCGATGATCGCGGCGCGTTCCATGGTTGGCATCAGTTTGGCGATGCTGGCGGCGACTTTGTCGAGGAACTCGGCGTCGGGGCTGACCAGGATTGCCTGGGCGTCTTCGTCGTGCTCGGCCTGGGAGAACAGGTCCATGGCGATCCAGTCCGGATCGGTCTGGCCGTCGCACACCACGAGGATCTCGGAGGGACCTGCGATCATGTCGATACCGACCTGGCCAAACACGTGGCGCTTGGCGGTGGCGACATAGATGTTGCCCGGCCCAACGACCTTGTCGACCTTCGGCACGCTTTCGGTGCCGTAAGCCAATGCGGCAACGGCTTGAGCACCACCGATGGTGAACACGCGGTCGACACCGGCGATGCAGGCAGCGGCCAGCACCAGTTCATTGATTTCACCGCGCGGGGTCGGTACCACCATGACCACTTCGGTGACGCCGGCGACCTTGGCCGGAATCGCGTTCATCAACACCGACGACGGGTACGACGCCTTGCCGCCTGGCACGTACAGACCGGCGCGGTCCAGCGGCGTGACTTTCTGGCCCAGCACGGTGCCGTCGGCCTCGGTGTAGCTCCAGGAGTCCTGCTTCTGTTTTTCGTGGTAGCTACGCACACGAGCCGCGGCGACTTCCAGGGCTTCGCGCTGAGGCACGGAGATGCGGGTCAGCGCCAGCTCCAGACGCTCGCGCGGCAGAATCAGGTCGGCCATGGACTTCACGTCCAGGCCGTCGAACTGGCGGGTAAAGTCCACCAGTGCCGCGTCACCGCGCTCACGCACGGCCTTGATGATGTCCAGCACCCGCTGATTGACCGAGTCGTCAGACACACTTTCCCAGCTCAGCAGATGATCCAGATGATGCGCGAAATCCGGGTCAGCAGCGTTGAGTCGGCGAATTGCAGTCGGTGCGGTCATAGCGAGAGCCTCATAGGAATGGCAAAAACTCAGGCGCCCGAAGCTAGCACTCCATCCGCTTGGGCACCTGAGAATTCTGGCTATGAGGCGGATAGACGGGCGCGACTTAACGTCGCGCAGGTGAATCAGCCGCGGTGTCGAGACTCCACTGCCTTGCGCAGGGTGTCGATCAACGCCTGGATACGGGCGTGCTGCATCTTCATCGATGCTTTGTTGACGATCAGCCGGGAGCTGATGGCCGCAATGAAATCCTGTGGTTCCAGGCCGTTGGCCCTCAGCGTGTTGCCGGTGTCGACCACGTCGATGATCTTGTCGGCAAGGCCGATCAGCGGTGCCAGTTCCATCGAGCCGTACAGCTTGATGATGTCGACCTGACGACCCTGTTCAGCGTAATAACGCTTGGCAACGTTGACGAACTTGGTGGCGATGCGCAGACGCCCCTTGGGCTCGACTGCACCGACCTTGCCGGCCGTCATCAACTTGCACTGGGCAATTTGCAGGTCCAGAGGCTCGTACAGGCCCTGGCCGCCATATTCCATCAGCACATCTTTACCGGCGACACCGAGGTCGGCGGCACCATGTTCGACGTAAGTCGGCACGTCGGTGGCGCGCACGATCAGCAGGCGTACATCTTCCTGGGTCGTGGGAATGATCAGCTTGCGGCTCTTGTCCGGATTCTCGGTCGGCACGATGCCCGCTTCAGCCAGAAGCGGCAGGGTGTCGTCAAGGATGCGGCCCTTGGACAGTGCGATGGTCAACATGGGAAACGTCAGTCCTTATCAAGGTACTCATGCCCGGTCGCAAATGGCGCCGGACACACATCGAGCCGGAAACCGGCTCGACTTTACAACAATTCAACGGGCACATCCTTATGCCCATGCAGCAGAAACTAGCCCGGTACGCGGCGGATCTTGGCGCCGAGCATCTGCAGTTTCTCTTCGATGCACTCGTAACCACGGTCTATGTGGTAGATGCGATCGATCAGGGTATCGCCTTCGGCGATCAGCGCCGAGATCACCAGGCTGGCCGAAGCACGCAGGTCGGTGGCCATGACTGGCGCGCCCTTGAGCTTTTCGATCCCGGTAACGATCGCGGTGTTGCCTTCGACCTGGATGTGAGCGCCCATGCGGTGCAGTTCGTAAACGTGCATGAAGCGGTTTTCGAAGATCGTCTCGATCACGGCACCAGTGCCTTCGGCAATGGCGTTGAGGGAGATGAACTGCGCCTGCATGTCGGTCGGGAACGCCGGGTACGGAGCGGTCCGCACGTTGACGGCTTTCGGACGCTTGCCGTGCATGTTCAGCTCGATCCAGTCTTCGCCGCAGGTGATTTCGGCACCGGACTCACGGAGTTTTTCCAGAACGGCTTCGAGGATAGTCGGATCCGTATCCTTGACCTTCACACGACCACCGGTCACCGCCGCCGCCACCAGGTAGGTGCCGGTTTCGATACGGTCGGGCATTACTTTATAAGTGGTGGTGTGCAGACGCTCGACGCCATCGATGGTGATGGTGTCGGTGCCGGCGCCGGAAACCTTGGCGCCCATGGCGTTCAGGAAGTTCGCCAGGTCGACCACTTCCGGCTCGCGCGCCGCGTTGGCCAGCACGCTACGGCCCTTGGCCAGGGCGGCAGCCATCATGATGTTTTCGGTACCGGTCACACTGACGGTATCGAAGAAGAAGTGCGCACCGCGCAGGCCGCCTTCAGGCGCCTTGGCCTTGATGTAGCCGCCTTCGACGTCGATGACCGCACCCATGGCTTCCAGGCCACGGATGTGCAGGTCAACCGGACGCGAACCGATGGCGCAACCACCAGGCAAGGCGACTTCGGCTTCACCGAAACGGGCAACCATCGGGCCCAGCACCAGGATCGACGCACGCATGGTCTTGACCAGTTCGTACGGTGCGATCAGGGTCTTGATGGTGCGCGGGTCGATTTCGACGGCGAGTTTCTCGTCGATCACAGGTTCAATACCCATGCGCCCGAACAGCTCGATCATGGTGGTGATGTCGTGCAGGTGCGGCAGGTTGGCCACGGTCACCGGGCCATCGCACAGCAAAGTGGCAGCCAGGATCGGCAAGGCAGAGTTCTTTGCCCCGGAGATGCGGATTTCGCCGTCAAGACGAGCACCGCCAGTAATAATCAATTTATCCATAAGAATCTCGACGCCCTTGGGCTCAGGTGCGCTCGGCCCAGGCCGCGCTGCTGAAAAATTTCATAGTGACCGCATGGATGCTGCCATCGGTGATCCATGGGTTCAAATGGGCATAGACCTGCTGCTGACGCTTCACCGGGCTCAACGCCGCCAGTTCATCGCTAATCACGTTCAGCTGGAAATTGCAGCCTTCGCCCTCGACTTCCACTTTCGTTCCGGGCAGCTTTCCTTCAAGAAAGCTCTTAACTTCGTTGGCCTGCATGCTCAACCTCAATCGGCGCCCTGTGCGCGCGGGTCGGACATCATACAAAAAAGCCCCGCGCCTGCGAACCCCGCCAAGCAGGACTCGGACGGGGGGCTTGTTCATAGATGCGGGTTAGGGATGCGCCAACAGCTCGGTCAGCTCGCTGACCTGAGCGATTTCACGCATGTCTTCGGGCATCCCGTGGATGCTCAGGGTCTTGCCGGCTGCCTGCGCATCTCGGATAAAGCACAGCAGCAACGACAAACCGACACTGCTGGACTTGGTCACCGCCGAGCAATCGACCACCAGCGCCGCAGCCTTGCTGGCCTTGATCAGCGCCTTGCCCTGCTCGCGCAGACCAGGGCCGCTGCGGTAATCCAGCACGCCACTAAGGAGCAGCTCGCCCGCTTCGTCCATCCGGACTGCCGACTCACTCATTGGGCTGACTGCTCCGGCTTCTTGTCGGTGGCTTCCTTGGCCTTGGCGACTTCCCCGGCCCAACCGTTGATGGTCTTGTCCAGGTCGTTGCCATTACGCTGCATCGCATCGGCGAACTGATCGCGGAACAGCTTGCCGATGTTGATGCCGTTGATGATGACGTTACGCAGCTTCCACTCGCCGTTGATCTTTTCCAGCGTGTAGGACACTGGATAGATCGCGCCGCTGCTGCCCTTGACGGTCATGCCAACGCTGGTACGGTCGCCCGACTCGTCTTTGGCCGGCTCAACGGTGATGCCCTGGTTGTTGTACTCCAGCAGGGCATTGCCGTAGAACTGGAACAGACCCTTCTTGAAGTTTTCTTCGAAGGTCTTCATTTGCGCAGGCGTAGCTTTCTTAGAGTATTTGACCGTCATGATGCTCTTGGAAATACCCTCGGCATCCACAACCGGCCCGACGATGTTGTTCAGCGCCGTATAGAAGTCCTGCGGGTCCTGCTTGTACTTCTCTTTGTTTGCAGCCAGGTCCGCGAGCATACGGTTGGTTGTGTCCTGCACCAGATCGTGCGCCGAAGGCGCCGCCACGGCATGGGACACCAACGGAAACACCGCGAGCATTACCAACAGGCCACGTCGCAAGGTAGAGATCATTTAACTGTTCCTCATTTAGCTTCTTTGCTAACGGTATTGAGCAGGAATTTACCGATCAGGTCTTCGAGCACCAGCGATGACTGCGTGTCATGGATGGTTCCACCATCCTTGAGCAGGGTGTCTTCCCCGCCCACGCTGATGCCGATGTACTTCTCGCCCAACAGGCCAGCGGTCAGGATAGATGCAGTGGAGTCCGCCGGCAGATTATCGATGCGTTTTTCCAGCTGCATGGTCACCCGACCGGTGAAACTGTCGCGATCCAGATCGATGGCCGTGACCTTGCCGATGGTCACACCGGCCATGGTCACCTTTGCTCTGACCGTCAAACCGGCGATATTGTCGAAGTAGGCGTAAAGTTTATACGTGTCGGTGCTCGAAGTCGGGGACAGACCACTGACCCGCAACGCCAACAAGAGCAAAGCCAGGATGCCAGCCAGCAAGAAAAGGCCGACACCGATTTCCAGGGTGCGGTTTTGCATCAGAAATCTCCAAACATCAAGGCGGTCAGAATAAAGTCCAGGCCGAGTACTGCCAACGAGGCATACACAACGGTCTTGGTAGTGGCACGACTGATCCCCTCGGAAGTGGGTTCGCAGTCATAGCCTTGGAATACGGCGATCCAGGTCACGACAAAGGCAAAGACGACGCTTTTGACGATCCCGTTGAGTACGTCTTCGGTGAACGTCACGCTGTTCTGCATGTTCGACCAATAGGAACCTTCATAGACTCCCAGCCAGTCGACCGCCACCCACGAGCCGCCCCAGATACCCACCACGCTGAAAATCATCGCCAGCACCGGCAGGGAAATGAAACCGGCCCACAAGCGTGGCGCGATGATGTACTTGAGCGGGTCGACCCCGATCATTTCCAGGCTGGACAACTGCTCGGTGGACTTCATGTTGCCGATTTCGGCGGTCAACGCCGAACCTGCGCGCCCGGCGAACAGCAAGGCGGTCACCACCGGCCCCAGCTCACGCAGCAGCGTCAGCGCCACCATCTGCCCGACGGCCTGCTCTGAACCATAGCTGGAAAGAATGTTGAAGCCCTGCAGCGCCAGCACCATACCGATGAACACCCCGGAGACCACGATGATCACCAGGGACATCACGCCCACCGAATGCAACTGCTTGACCAGCAGCCCGAAGCCGCCACCGATACCGCCCCGGCCGAGCAAGGCATGGAACAGGAACAGGCTCGAACGCCCGAACACCGCCAGCACATCGATGCCGGCCTGGCCGAAGCGGCGAACGCGTTCTATCAATGAAATTCTGCGCATCAGCGCTTCCCCAGAAGATCTGCGCGGTAATCCGTCGCTGGAAAGTGGTACGGAACCGGGCCATCGGGTTCGCCGGTCATGAACTGGCGAATGCGCGGTTCATCCGAGTTCATCAACTCGTCCGGCGTACCCTGCCCCAACACCTGACCATCGCCCACAACATAAATGTAATCGGCAATGCTCGCGGTCTCGGCCAGATCGTGGGATACCACGATGCTGGTGATGCCCAGCGCATCGTTGAGCAAACGAATCAGGCGCACCAGAACGCCCATTGCGATGGGGTCCTGGCCGACAAACGGCTCGTCGTACATGAGGATCTGTGGATCGAGAGCGATCGCCCGGGCCAGCGCAACACGGCGCTTCATGCCGCCGGAAAGCTCGTCAGGCATCAGTTCGATGGCACCGCGCAAGCCCACGGCCTGCAGCTTGAGCAGGACGATGTCACGGATCATTTCTTCCGGCAGTTGCGTGTGAACCCGCAACGGAAAAGCGACGTTCTCGAAGACATCAAGGTCAGTAAACAGTGCGCCGCTCTGAAACAACACGCCCATGTGCTTGCGCGCATCGAACAGGTCGCTGCGCGACAGTTTCGGCAGGTTCTGACCGTTGACCCAGACTTCACCCTTGGTGGGCCGCAGCTGGGCGCCCATCAGACGCAGGAGCGTGGTCTTGCCACACCCGGAAGGCCCCATGATGCCGGTGACCTTGCCGCGCGGGATACGGATATCGACATTATTGAAAATGCTGCGCGCACCGCGCTTGAAGGACAGTCCCTTCAGCTCGACCGCGTAGGCGTTATCGGCACTCATCTAAACTCCTTGCGATGCAGCCTCTCACTTGGACGCCTGGCTTTCTGACGAAAGCACATACCTCCCGGGCAGGCCGAACTGGCGGCGAACTATATCACTGCAAAGGCTGCGCGCCCAAGGCCAAAGCCAGGACATGTTCAACTGCATGACAGCTTGAAAGCCCCGTTTAGAAGGTTTCCGGCAACAAGGATGACAATGCGCGACGAACTAGCGTGAGGGATTCGATCATAACCGCTATAATCGCCGCCTTTTCATCAGGCTATACGATTTCTGACATGAGCCAATCCAGCGACCTGATTCAATCGGCACAACGCACCATCCGCCTCGAGGTAGAAGCCGTGCAAGGCCTGCTACCCCATATCGACGCAGATTTCGTACGCGCTTGCGAGATGATTCTGGCCAGCAAAGGCCGCGTGGTCGTGGTCGGCATGGGTAAGTCGGGGCACATCGGCAACAAGATTGCCGCAACCCTGGCCAGCACCGGCACCACGGCGTTTTTTGTGCACCCGGCTGAAGCCAGCCACGGTGACATGGGCATGATTACCCGCGACGACATCATTCTGGCGCTCTCGAACTCCGGCTCCACCAATGAAATCGTGACCCTGCTGCCACTGATCAAGCGCCTGGGCATCCAGTTGATCAGCGTGACCGGCAACCCTGACTCGCCGCTGGCCAAGGCCGCCGAGGTCAACCTGAATGTTCACGTCGAACACGAAGCCTGCCCGTTGAACCTGGCACCCACTTCATCGACCACCGCCGCTCTGGTCATGGGCGACGCCCTGGCCGTTGCGCTGCTGGAAGCCCGCGGCTTTACCGCCGAAGACTTCGCCTTTTCCCATCCTGGTGGCGCCCTGGGCCGACGCCTGCTGCTGAAAGTGGAAAATGTCATGCACGCCGGGCAAGAGCTGCCGCAAGTACAGCGCGGCACCCTGCTGAAGGACGCGCTAATGGAAATGACCCGCAAAGGCCTGGGCATGACCGTGATCCTGGAAGCCGATGGAAAGCTGGCCGGGATCTTTACCGACGGTGACTTGCGTCGCACGCTGGACCGTAGCATCGACATCCATAGCGCTACCATCGACCAGGTCATGACTGCACACGGCAAGACCGCCCGCGCCGAGATGCTCGCCGCCGAAGCGCTGAAAATCATGGAAGACCATAAAATCAACGCGCTGGTCGTGGTCGACCGTGAAGACCGCCCGGTCGGCGCCTTGAACATGCACGACTTGCTGCGTGCGGGAGTAATGTAATGAGTGCGGACCTGCTGCAACGCGGCAAACAGATCAAGCTGGCGGTGTTCGATGTCGATGGCGTGCTGACCGACGGGCGCCTGTACTTCCTCGAAGACGGCAGCGAATTCAAGACGTTCAACACCCTCGACGGCCAGGGCATCAAGATGCTGATGGCCGCCGGCGTGCAGACCGCCATCATCAGTGGCCGCAAGACCCCGGTAGTCGAGCGGCGGGCCAAAAACCTCGGTATCCCGCACCTCTATCAGGGTCGCGAAGATAAACTGGTGGTACTCGATGAGCTACTGGCCCAACTCAACCTGAGCCATGAACAGGTGGCCTACCTCGGCGACGACCTGCCGGACCTGCCGGTGATTCGCCGCGTCGGCCTGGGCATGGCAGTGGCCAATGCCGCCAGTTTCGTGCGTGAACACGCTCACGGCATCACCCTCGCCCGTGGCGGCGAAGGTGCCGCTCGCGAATTCTGCGAATTGATCCTGCGCGCCCAGGACCGCCTCGATGCGGCCAATGCGGCGTACCTGTGAGCCCACTATGCTGAGCAAAAAGTTTCGCAACACCCTGATGTACAGTTGCATCGCGGCGATATTCGCCGCGGTTGGCTACTGGAACATCAGCCCGGAACGCTTCCTCGACAAGCCGGTAACGCCGGTCGATGAAAGCGCGATCGACTATTACGCCATCAACGCCCACAGCGTGCAGTACCTGCCCGACGGCAAGCTGCAATATGATCTGGTGTCCGACAAGGTCGAGCACCTCAAAGCGACCGAAGTGACATTGCTGACCAACCCCGACCTGAATGTGTTCCGCGGCACTGAATTCCCGTGGCACGTCCAGAGCCTGCGCGGCGAGGTCAACCCTGACGGCACACAGGTCGAACTGATCGATGACGTGCGCATCACGCGCTTCGACGAGAAAAACCGTAGAACCCTGATCACCAGCACCCGCATGACCGTGTTCCCGCAGCAGCAATATGCGCAGACCGAGCAAGACGTTAGAATCGACGGCGCTGGCGGTGTATCGACTGGCAAGGGAATGAAAGCGTATTTGAAAGAAAGCAGGATACACCTGCTATCGAACGTAAGAGGACAGTATGAGGCTCGTTAAAACCCTCCCGATTTTGCTCAGTCTGGGCGCAGCACTGGGAAGCGTGAGCGCCTGGGCTCTGCCGGAAGATCAACAGCAGCCTATCCGCATTCAGGCCGACGACGCCCAACTGGACGACAAGCAAGGCATTGCGACCTATAAGGGTGACGTGATCATCACCCAAGGCTCGATGAAGGTGACAGGCAACACCGTTACCATTACCCGCACCTCGACTGGCGACATTGACGTAGTGACCTCGGTGGGCAACCTGGCGTACTTCGAGCAATTGCAAACGGCTGGTGATACCAAGCCTGTTCAGGGCTGGGGCGTGACGATCCAGTATCACGCCTCGCAAAATCGCGTCGTGCTGATCGACAAGGCCAAAGTTGTCGACAAGGACAACAACGTCACCCAAGGCGAAAAAATTGTCTACGACACCGACAAGAAGCTCGCCAGCGCCGGTCGCGCCACGGGCAGCAAGATCACAGAGTCGCGCCCGCGCATCGACATGGTGATCCAGCCGAAGAAGAAAACCGACGAGAAAAAGGCCCAGTAATGGCAACTCTGAAAGCTCAGCATCTGGCCAAGAGCTACAAGAGCCGCCAGGTCGTGCGTGACGTCAGCCTGTCCATCGACAGCGGCCAGATCGTCGGCCTGCTTGGCCCGAACGGCGCCGGCAAGACCACCTGCTTCTACATGATCGTCGGCCTGGTACAGGCTGACCAGGGACGCGTCCTGATCGACGACCTGGACGTCAGCCACCAGCCGATGCACGGCCGTGCAAAAGCCGGTATCGGCTACCTGCCGCAGGAAGCATCGATTTTCCGCAAGCTGTCGGTGGCCGACAACATCATGGCCATCCTCGAGACCCGCAAGGAACTCGACAAGGCCGGCCGTCGCAAGGAGCTGGAAAGCCTGCTGCAGGAGTTCCACATCAGCCACATCCGCGACAACCTGGGCATGAGCCTGTCCGGTGGTGAGCGCCGTCGCGTGGAAATCGCCCGCGCCCTGGCCACCAACCCGAAATTCATCCTCCTCGACGAACCCTTCGCCGGCGTGGACCCGATTTCGGTCGGCGACATCAAGCAGATCATTCACCACCTCAAGGCCAAAGGCATTGGCGTGCTGATCACGGACCACAACGTTCGTGAAACCCTGGATATCTGTGAAACCGCCTATATCGTCAATGACGGCCAACTGATCGCCGAAGGCGACGCAGAGACCATCCTGGCCAACGATCTGGTCAAGGAAGTGTATCTGGGCCATGAGTTCCGCCTGTAAGCGCTGAGCTGTGCCCAGGCAGTCGCCCGGGCACCTGACCGGCCCACTCACCAGCGCCTCGTGCCGACAAGCGTGGTCAGCCCCCGACAAGGGCAGCGCAGCAACACAACTTTATAGTTTTTTATTGTTACAGCGCTCTAGGCAAATCCTTCAGTTTCAGGCATATAATTTGCTTAAGTTTGGCGCCCCGGCGCCCTGTAGTGGATGGCGCATGTGCGCCGGCGAATAAGGTGTTAAGCCCCTGCCATGAAACCATCGCTAGTCTTGAGAATGGGCCAGCAGCTGACGATGACACCGCAGCTGCAACAGGCCATCCGCCTGCTCCAATTGTCGACCCTGGACCTGCAACAGGAAATCCAGGAGGCCCTGGAGTCCAATCCGATGCTCGAACGCCAGGAAGAAGGCGACGACTTCGACAACTCCGACCCCTTGGCCGACAACGCCGAACAAAAGCCCAACACGGATATTCAGGAACCTTCCTACCAGGAAAGCGCCCCTACGGTTGATAACCTTGAGGAAGGCGACTGGAACGAACGCATTCCCAACGAACTTCCCGTCGATACTGCCTGGGAAGACGTTTACCAGACCAGCGCCAGCAGCCTGCCCAGCAACGACGATGACGAGTGGGACTTCACCACCCGCACATCGGCCGGCGAAAGCCTGCAGAGCCACTTGCTGTGGCAACTGAACCTGGCCCCGATGTCCGACACCGATCGCCTGATCGCCGTGACCCTGATCGACTGCATCAACAATCAAGGTTACCTGGACGAAACCCTCGAGGAGATCCTCGAAGCCTTCGACCCGGAACTGGACATCGAACTGGACGAAATCGAAGCCGTCCTGCACCGCATCCAGCAATTCGAGCCTGCCGGCATCGGCGCCCGCAACCTGGGCGAATGCCTGCTGCTGCAATTGCGCCAGCTGCCTGCCAAGACCCCTTGGCTGGCCGAGGCCAAGCGCCTGGTCACCGATTACATCGACCTGCTTGGCAGCCGCGACTACAGCCAGTTGATGCGTCGCATGAAGCTCAAGGAAGACGAACTGCGCCAGGTCATCGAACTGGTCCAGAGCCTCAACCCGCGCCCGGGCTCGCAGATCGAGTCCACCGAAGCCGAGTATGTCGTTCCTGACGTCATCGTGCGCAAGGACAACGAGCGCTGGCTGGTGGAGCTCAATCAGGAGTCGGTGCCACGGCTGCGGGTCAATGCCCAATACGCCGGTTTCGTGCGCCGCGCCGACACCAGTGCCGACAACACCTTCATGCGCAATCAGTTGCAGGAGGCCCGCTGGTTCATCAAGAGCCTGCAAAGCCGCAATGAAACCCTGATGAAGGTTGCCACCCAGATCGTCGAGCATCAGCGCGGGTTCCTCGAATATGGCGACGAAGCCATGAAGCCGCTGGTCCTGCATGACATCGCCGAAGCGGTCGGCATGCATGAATCGACGATTTCACGGGTGACCACCCAGAAGTTCATGCACACCCCCCGGGGCATTTATGAACTGAAGTACTTTTTCTCCAGTCACGTAAGCACCTCCGAAGGCGGCGAATGCTCGTCCACGGCGATCCGGGCGATCATCAAAAAACTGGTTGCAGCGGAAAATCAGAAAAAGCCGTTGAGTGACAGCAAGATCGCTGGTTTACTGGAGGCACAAGGCATTCAGGTGGCTCGCCGCACCGTCGCCAAGTACCGCGAATCCCTCGGGATCGCGCCTTCGAGCGAACGCAAGCGGTTGATGTAGAGCCACGCCACAGCGTTCCAGTGGTAGATCATCTGATCTACCGCTTTATGCACTGGCAACGAAGGAGAAGCTGTATGCAAGTCAACATCAGTGGACACCAACTGGAAGTGACCGAACCTCTTCGCACCTACATCGGCGAAAAACTCGAACGATTGGAGCGACATTTCGACAAGATCACTAATGTGCAGGTCACGATGACCGTCGAAAAACTGAAGCAGAAAATCGAAGCCACGCTGCATATTCCCGGGAATGAAGTGGTCGCCAACGCGGAACATACCGATATGTACGCCGCGATCGACGCACTCACCGACAAGCTGGATAAACAACTCAAAAAGCATAAGGAAAAGACCCAGAGCCTCCTCCAGGGCGCAACCGGTCGTTAACACTCCCTACCCATGATCCGACTTGAAAGTATCCTGACCCCCGGCCGTTCCCTGGTGAACGTGCCGGGAGGCAGTAAAAAGAAAGCCCTCGAACAAATTGCCAATCTGATCGCCCGCGAAGTGCCGGCCCTGGAGATGCAAGATGTCTTCGAGGCACTGATCGCCCGTGAAAAACTCGGCTCCACCGGGTTTGGCAATGGCATCGCCATTCCACATTGCCGTCTCAAGGGCTGTGTTTCGCCCATCAGTGCATTGATGCACCTGGACGCCCCTATCGATTTCGACGCCATCGATGGCGCGCCGGTTGACCTGCTGTTCGTGCTGCTGGTCCCGGAAGCCGCCACCGATGCGCACCTTGAGCTGCTGCGCCAGATCGCCAGCATGCTCGACCGCAAGGAAGTGCGCGAAAAGCTGCGAAGTGCTGCAAGCAACGAAGCCCTGTATCAGGTTGTCCTGGACGAGCAAAACGGTCAGTAATCATGCGCTTGATCATCGTCAGTGGCCGTTCCGGCTCAGGTAAAAGTACCGCCCTCAACGTTCTTGAGGACAACGGCTACTACTGCATCGACAACCTGCCCGCCGGTCTGCTGCCGGAGCTGGCCGAACGCGCCCTGGTTCATACCGAGATGTTGCAGCCGCTGGTCGCCGTTTCCATTGACGCGCGCAACCTGCCCAGCCACCTGTCACGTTTCCCCGACCTGCTCGAGGAAGTCCGTGCCCGCCACATCAAGTGCGATGTGCTGTACCTGGACGCCGACGAAGAAACCCTGCTCAAGCGTTTCTCCGAAACCCGCCGACGTCACCCCCTGAGCAACGCCAACCGCTCGCTGGCCGAAGCCATCAACGTCGAGAGCGTCCTGCTCGGGCCGATTGCCGACCTTGCCGATCTCAAGATCAACACCACCAGCCTGAACCTGTATCAACTGCGCGATGCCATCAAACTGCGCCTGTTGAATCAGCCGGAACCTGGGACTGCGTTCCTGGTGGAGTCCTTCGGCTTCAAGCGCGGCATGCCGGTGGACGCCGACCTGGTATTCGATGTGCGCTGCCTGCCCAACCCTTACTGGAAACCGGAGTTGCGCGAGCAGTCCGGGCTCGATCAACCGGTTGCCGAATACCTGGCGGCACAACCGGATGTCGAAGAGATGTTCCAGGACATTTCCACATACCTGCTAAAGTGGCTGCCTCGTTTTGCCGCCAGCAACCGCGCCTACGTCACCATTGCCATTGGCTGCACTGGCGGACATCACCGTTCCGTCTACCTGACCGAGCGTCTGGGGCAGACGCTGCAACAATCCCTGAAGAACGTCCAGGTCCGCCACCGCGACCTCAGCTAAAGGATTCACATCGCGATGCCTGCTCTGGAAATCGAAATCATCAATAAATTGGGCCTGCACGCTCGCGCTTCTGCAAAATTCGTTGGGGTGGCAGGTCAGTTCCCGTGCCAGATCCGGGCCGGTCGTACACCAGAGTCCATGGTCGATGGCAAAAGCATCATGGCGATGATGATGCTGGCCGCTGGCAAAGGCACCACGATCCACTTGAGCACAGAAGGCGAGCAGGAACAGGAAGCGCTGGAAGCGCTGGTGGCGCTGATCAACAACTACTTCGACGAAGGCGAGTAATACAACCACAAAAGCCCCTCGCCACAAATCAAGCGAGGGCTGTATCCATCACCATCATCAAACAGAACCCCATCAGCAGCCCGAGGCTGGCAAGCTTGTCATGACCATTGCGGCGCGACTCGGGAATGATTTCATGGGTCACCACCAGCAACATCGCCCCCGCCGCCAGCGCCAATCCCAAGGGCAACAGCAGCTCGGCCAGGCTTACCAGCCAGGCGCATAGCAGTGCAAACACCGGCTCGACCAACCCTGATGCGGCACCGATCAGGAACGCCTTGATCCTGGAGATCCCTGCCCCGGCCAGTACCAAAGCGATGACCAACCCTTCCGGCACATCCTGCAAGGCAATGCCCATGGCCAGGCTATCGGCGTCAGGCATTGCGCCACCGGCCGAAACACCGACCGCCATGCCTTCGGGAATGTTGTGGGCAATGATCGCAAACACGAACAACCAGATGCGCGGAGCAATGACCGGTCGCTCCAGTGTGCCGACCAGTATGTCCGGGCTGGCCCCGGAGACCTTCCGATCCACCAGGAACAACCCGAACGCACCGAGCATAATGCCGAAGCTGATCAGCCCACTGGACGCCCAGGGTGACAGGCCAAGCCCTTCGGCGGCAGAGATGCCCGGAACGATCAGCGAAAATACCGTCGCCGCGAGCATCACGCCAGCACCAAAGCCAAGCAGTGTGTCGCTGAGCACCTGCGGCATCCGGCTAATCACCAACACCGGCACCGCGCCCAGCGCGGTACCCAAGGCGCAGATCGCACCGCCTTGCAGTGCACGTAGCAGCTTCGGCTCAAGATCAAGCCATGCCAGCCCGTGGGCAACCAATAGGCTCATACCTGCCAGCAGTAACAGCGATCCAAACGCGTAACGAAACATCCGTCCACTTCCGATCGCCAGTGTTTCAGTGCCCATAGCCCAGCCTTGGATTTGTTTTTTAGAAGACTTAAACCAGTGCGGCCTGATAGCGCGCTGCGACTTGCGGCCAATTGATCACGTTGTAGAACGCGCTGATGTATTCCGGACGACGGTTCTGATAACGCAGGTAATAGGCGTGCTCCCAGACGTCGAGGCCCAGAATCGGGGTATTGCCGTTCATTAGCGGACTGTCCTGGTTACCGCTGCTTTCCACCACCAGGGTCTGTTGCGGGGTCACGCTCAGCCAGGCCCAGCCACTGCCGAAGCGGGTCAATGCAGCCTTGATAAAGGCTTCCTTGAATCTGTCGAGGCCGCCCAGTTGTTCATCGATGGCCTTGGCCAGCGCACCTTCGGGCTCGCCACCACCGCCGGGCGTCATGACGTCCCAGAACAGCGAATGGTTGGCGTGGCCGCCGCCCTGATTGATCACCGCTGCGCGAAGTTTTTCCGGCAACTGCTGAACGGCAGACACCAGCTTCTCCACGGACCAATCGGCATACTCGGTGCCCTCGACGGCCGCGTTGAGGTTGTTGATGTAAGTCTGGTGATGCTTGGTGTAGTGAATCTCCATGGTCTGCGCATCGATATGCGGTTCCAGGGCGTCGTAGGCGTACGGCAAGGCAGGCAGGGTAAAAGCCATGTTCAATGGACTCCATGATGATGAGGCGCAGACAAAGCGACATCGATGTGCAGCAGTCGATGGGTACGCGGATATTCGCCATGTTCACTGATGAAATTCAGCAGTTCGACGTAGGTCTTGCTGCTCTGGCGCAACGCGGCTTCCCGCAATGCCTGCGGCAGACGCGGGTCCTGCATGGTCTGCAACAGCCGTTGATGGATGGCACACAAGTATTCGGCGCTCTCCTCCGGCTGGTTCAGACACAAGTGCAGGTCCGCCAGGTTGTGATGGGAAATCACGCAGGCCGCCACCGCTTCGTCGGCATCCGCCCAGCGCTCGAACAGCACCTGGGCCAGGGCCAACGCCTGCAGATACGCTTCGCGGGCATCGACCAGTTCACCCAGCATGAAAAAACGGTTAGCTCTTTCGATCGTGCGTTTCCAGTGCTCCATGGTGCGCCTCCAAAGCGGTAACGGGGCTTACACGCCGCCCGCGGTGAGTTTTTCCGGGTTGAGCAACTCTTCCAGCTGGCTGCGCGACAGATCGGTGTGTTCCAGCGCGACGTCAATCACCGGCCGGCCTTGCTGATAGGCCTTCTTGGCAATCTCGGCAGCCTTCTGGTAACCGATGACCGGGTTGAGCGCGGTCACCAGAATCGGGTTGCGTGACAGCGCTTCCTTGATCCGGCCTTCGTTGACCTTGAAGCTGGCGATGGCCTTGTCTGCCAGCAGACGGCTGGAATTGGCCAGCAACTCGATACTGCTCAACAAGTTCTGGGCGATGATCGGCAGCATCACGTTCAGTTCGAAATTGCCCGACTGACCGGCGATGGTGATCACGCTGTCGTTGCCGATGACCTGAGCCGCGACCATCGCGGTGGCCTCGGGAATGACCGGGTTGACCTTGCCCGGCATGATCGAAGACCCCGGCTGCAAGGCTTCCAGCTCGATCTCGCCAAGGCCGGCCAACGGTCCGGAGTTCATCCAGCGCAGGTCGTTGGCGATTTTCATCAGCGATACGGCGGTGGCTTTTAGCTGCCCGGAAACGGCAACGGCAGTGTCCTGGGAGCCGATCAGTGCGAACAGGTCCTTGCCTGGCTGGAACTCAACATGGGTCAATTTGCTTAGCTGCCGGCTGAAACGCGCCGCGAACTCGGGGTGGGCGTTGACACCCGTGCCCACCGCCGTACCGCCCTGGGCCAGGGATTGCAGGCTTGGCAGCAAGTCCTGCAGATGGCTGATGTTGGCCCTGAGCTGCTGCGCCCAACCATTGAGCACTTGGCTCATGCGCACCGGCATGGCGTCCATCAGGTGTGTGCGCCCGGTCTTGACGTGGCGATGAACCTGCCCGGCCTTGCGCTCGATGACCTGCACCAGATGCGTCAACGCCGGCAGCAGTTGTTCATGGAGCGCCAATGCTGCGCTGACATGAATGGTGGTCGGGATGATGTCGTTGCTGCTCTGCCCGCAGTTGACGTGATCGTTGGGGTTCACCGCCTCGCCAAGCAAGCGGCTGGCCAGCGTGGCGATCACTTCATTGGCGTTCATGTTCGAACTGGTGCCGGAACCGGTCTGGAAGACATCCACCGGGAAGTGCTGCATGAAATCGCCTTCGAGCAAGCCTTGGGCCGCATCGACGATGGCTTTGCCCTGGGCTTCGCTGACCTGCTTGAGCTCGACGTTGGCGCGGGCGGCCGCTGCCTTGGCCAGGATCAACGCGCGGATGAACTGAACCGGCATCGGTTTGCCGCTGATCGGGAAGTTATCCACTGCACGCTGGGTCTGTGCGCCGTAGAGGGCGTCTTCCGGGACCTGAAGCTCGCCCATGCTGTCGCGCTCAATACGTGTCTTGTTCATCAGAAAATCCTTGCACCAGTTCAGTAAGAGGAATCGAGGGCTGCAACTCGCAGGTAGCAAGTTGCCAGGTGTAGCTTTGCCAACGCTTGAGGCGGCATTTGCACAACGAAAGGCGTTCCAGTTCGCGCAGCGGGCGCCAGGCCTGGTCAAGACAGTAGGTGCGCCAGTGCCACGGCAGCGCGACATCGGAAGCGGTATCGAGCAACAAACGGAAAGAAGTTTCGGCGACGGTCCAGGGTGAGGTGGCCGTGCAACACGCCAGATACCGGCCTTCGGCCAGGTAGTGATCGATCAGGCGAGGCTCATCGGGGTTCATCGCGCAACGGATCTGGCGACTCATCCAGCGCCAGCTTTCGAGGTAAGGCTGCTCGTGCAAGGCAGAACTCATGATCCGGGGCTCATTCGATAATGAGATTTATTATTAAATGATAATGAGAAACAACACAATACCGAAAAAATACAACAGGGTCATTGTGGGAGCGAGCTTGCTCGCGATGGCGTCATCACTTTCAACATTGATTTCGTCTGACGCACCGCTATCGCGAGCAGGCTCGCTCCTACAGGGGAACTGTGTTGTAGCCAATAAAAAAGACGCGCCACCCAATGGGTGGCGCGCCTTTTGGTGAAGCGGCCGAGGCTTAGCTGCCCGCCACCGTCATCCGCTCGATCAGCACCGAACCGGTGCGAATGTTGCTGCGCAACTCAAGATCGTTACCCACGGCAACGATCTGTTTGAACATGTCGCGCATGTTCCCGGCGATGGTCACTTCCTGCACCGCGAACTGGATTTCGCCGTTCTCGACCCAGTAACCCGCCGCACCACGGGAGTAATCGCCGGTCACCATATTGAGGCCCTGCCCCATCAATTCAGTCACCAGCAAGCCACGCCCCATGCGCCGCAGCAAGGCGGCCTGATCTTCGTCGCCATGGGTGACGAACAGGTTGTGCACGCCGCCGGCGTTTGCCGTGCTCGGCATGCCGAGCTTGCGGCCGGAATAGGTGCCGAGGATGTACGACACCAACTCGCCCTTTTCGACGAACGGTTTGGCGTAGGTTGCCAGACCATCACCGTCGAACGCGGCGCTGCCCATGGCACGCATCAGATGCGGACGCTCGTCGATGGTCAGCCACTCCGGAAACAGTTTCTGCCCGAGAGTGCCCTCAAGGAAGGACGACTTGCGATACAGGCTGCCGCCGGAAATCGCCGACAGGAAACTGCCGAACAGGCCGCCAGCCAACTCTGCGGAAAACAGCACCGGCACCTCGCAAGTCGGCACCGGACGCGCGCCCAGACGGCTCGCCGCCCGTTGCGCGGCGCGCTGGCCGATGCTCACCGGGTCGGCGAGCAGATTGCCCTGGCGGTTCACGTCGTACCAATAATCGCGCTGCATCTGACCATCGGCCTCGGCGATCATCACGCAGCTCAGGCTGTGGCGAGTCGATGCGTAACCGCCGATAAACCCGTGGCTATTGCCATAAACACGGCAGCCTTGATGGGTACTGAGGGTGGTGCCGTCGGCGTTCTTGATCCGGCTGTCGGCGGCAAACGCCGCGGCTTCGCAGGCCAGGGCCTGTTCGATGGCTTGTTCCGGAGTGATGTCCCATTGGTGGAACAGGTCGAAATCCTGGATTTCCCGCGCCATCAGTGCGGCATCCGCCAGGCCCGAGGCTTCGTCTTCAGAGGTGTGCTTGGCGATGGCCAGTGCTGCGGCGACTGTCTCGCGGATCGCTTCCGGACCGCTGGCCGAGGTGCTGGCGGAGCCTTTGCGCTGCCCCACGTACAAGGTGATGCCGAAACCCTGATCACGGTTGAATTCAACGGTTTCGACTTCACGCTGACGCACCGTGGTCGACAAGCCCTGCTCCAGGGACACTGCCACTTCACAGGCACTGGCGCCCTGGCGCTTGGCTTCAGCGATGATCTGCTCGACTTGCTCCTGCAGTGCCGGCAACGCTTGTGGGCCGACGCTTTCAACTGCACTCATGCTGTTCTCCACTCAAATTCTGCTTTCGGTAACGGTCATCGAGCGACCGGGCCGGACAAGCGGCCCCCGACTGGTTATCATGGCGGCGTTTCTTTGCGGACGGCCACCATGGTTGATTCTTACGACGACTCCCTCGATACGGGAGAAAAAAGCAAATCCCAGGTCAAACGCGAGCTGCATGCTCTGGTTGACCTTGGCGAGCGCCTTACAACACTCAAGCCTGACTTGCTGGCAAAACTGCCCTTGACCGACGGAATGCGTCGGGCTCTGGCCGATGCGCCCAAGCACACCGCGAACATCGCGCGTAAACGGCACCTTCAGTTCATCGGCAAACTGATGCGCGATCAGGACACTGCCGCCATTCTGGTTCTGCTCGATCAACTCGATGCCTCCACCCGTCAATACAACGAACGCTTCCATAACCTGGAACGCTGGCGCGATCGTCTGATCGCCGGCGACGATGCCGTTCTGGAAAAATTCGTCGTCGACTACCCGGACGCGGACCGCCAGCAATTGCGTTCCCTGATCCGTCAGGCCCAGCATGAGGTTGCGCAAAACAAGCCTCCTGCTTCCAGCCGTAAAATCTTCAAGTACATCCGTGAGCTGGACGAGACTCAACGCGGTCTGCGTTAATTCTCGAATCGGGTGAGCTGCCTCGCAGCTCACCCGCAGCCTCACTGCTTACGAACCCGTGCCACCCACGGTGATCGCATCAATCTTCAGCGTTGGCTGGCCGACACCCACCGGCACCGACTGCCCATCCTTGCCACACGTGCCCACGCCGCTGTCCAGCGACAGGTCATTACCGACCATCGACACCCTGCTCATGGCTTCCGGCCCGTTGCCGATCAGGGTCGCACCCTTGACCGGAGCGGTGATCTTGCCGTCCTCGATCAAGTACGCCTCGCTGGTGGAGAACACGAACTTGCCACTGGTAATGTCCACCTGACCGCCGCCGAGGTTGGCGCAGTAGATGCCGCGCTTCACCGAGGCGATGATTTCCGCCGGGTCGCTTTCGCCGGCGAGCATGTAGGTGTTGGTCATGCGCGGCATCGGCAGGTGCGCGTAGGATTCGCGACGACCGTTACCGGTGCGCGCCACGCCCATCAGGCGGGCGTTGAGCTTGTCCTGCATGTAGCCCTTGAGTACGCCGTTTTCGATCAGCGTGGTGCACTCGGTCGGCGTGCCTTCGTCATCGACGCTCAATGAGCCACGACGACCGGCCAGGGTGCCGTCATCGACAATGGTGCACAGCTTCGACGCAACCATCTCGCCCATGCGCCCGCTATAAGCCGAACTGCCCTTGCGGTTGAAATCGCCTTCCAGACCATGACCGACCGCTTCGTGCAACAACACGCCCGACCAGCCGGAACCGAGCACCACCGGCAAGGTACCGGCCGGTGCCGGAATGGCTTCGAGATTGACCAGCGCCTGGCGCAACGCTTCACGGGCATAGCCCATGGCGCGGTCTTCGCCGAGGAAATAACGGTAATCGGTGCGACCGCCACCACCATGGCCGCCGCGCTCGCGGCGACCGTTCTGCTCGACGATCACGCTGACGTTGAAACGCACCAGCGGCCGCACATCCGCCGCCAGGCCGCCGTCGGTGGAAGCCACCAGAATCCGCTCCCAGACACCGGCCATGCTCACGGTGACTTGCTGGATGCGTGGGTCGAGGGCGCGGGTCGCGGCATCGATGCGCTTGAGCAAATCGACTTTCTCGGCACGGGTCAGCACTTCCAGGGGATTGTCCGGCGCATACAGCTGCGCGACATCCTGACTGGTGAATGCCTGTACGGTGCCATTCTGGCCAGCGCGGGAGATGGAACGGGCGGCCCGCGCCGCCGCGCCCAGGGCTTCCAGGGTGATGGCATTGCTGTAGGCAAAGCCGGTCTTTTCACCCGATTGCGCGCGCACGCCCACACCTTGGTCAAGGTTGAAACTGCCTTCCTTGACGATGCCGTCTTCCAGCGCCCAGGACTCGGAGATCTGCCCCTGGAAATACAGGTCGGCCGCATCGATGCCCGGCCCGGCCAGGTCGCCGAGTACGCCTTGCAGGCTCTCGATCGTGACGCCACCGGGCGCCAGCAGGTGTTCACTGACTGAGGACAACAACTCGCTCATATGCTTTACGCCTTAAATTCGTCGTTCTGATGCAGGTCGCTGGGCGCCCTGCGAGAAAAAGCGCCGGTGACTGGACACCGGCATCCGCGCCCGGATGGACGCCTGTTCGCTGCTGTCGCGTTCGGCCAGCAGCACGGCCTCGCCTTGATCCTGTTGTGCCAGCACACGCCCCCACGGGTCGACGATGGCCGCATGGCCAAAGGTTTCCCGCGGCCCCGGATGCGTCCCACCCTGGGCAGCCGCGAGCACGTAACATTGCGTCTCTATGGCCCGTGCACGAATCAGCACATCCCAATGCGCCGCGCCGGTCACCGCCGTGAAGGCCGAAGGGGCGGTAATCAGCTCCGCGCCGGCGGCACGCAATTCGCTGTACAGCTCCGGAAAGCGCAGGTCATAGCAAACCGTCAGGCCAACCCGGCCGACAGGCGTGTCCGCCACGACCACCCCGTTGCCATAAGCATAGTCATCGGATTCACGATAACGGCCACGATTGTCCGCCACGTCGACGTCGAACAGGTGCAGCTTGTCGTAGCGCGCCACCGTTTCGCCCTGGTCATCGACCAGCAATGAACAGGCATGCACTTTCGCCGTCGGCTGATCCACCGGCGGCAACGGCAACGTGCCGGCCACAATCCATAACTTGAGGTCGCGTGCGGTCTGTTTCAACCACGGCAGGATCGGGCCTTCGCCCAATGCTTCAGCGCGCCCGATGTCGGCAATGTCGCGCCGGCCCATGGCGGCGAAGTTTTCCGGCAATACCGCCAGTTTCGCGCCACCGGCGGCCGCTTGCTCGAGCAGCCGACGGGCCCGGACCAGATTGGCCGGCACATCGCTCTGGCTGACCATTTGAATCACCGCTACAGACATGGCGCACTCCTGGAGTCGTATGCGGCCATGCTACTCCATAGGCTTGCCGAGCGCCTTTTCAAAAGGATCTCAAAAAGCCTTGTCGAAGGTAATCTTCGGTTCTTTCCACGGCCCTTTGACGCTGTACTTCACACTGGCGAAACGGGCGACCCGGTCACCGATCAGCTTGTCGATCAGGAACAGCGCCCCGCCGACCGCGGGTGCGCCGACGATCAGTGCGGCAATCGGCAAGTTGTTGGTCACCGGCAAGGTCACCATCAGTTTCGCATCGATCTGATCGGCCACCATGTTCAGGGTGCCGTCGAGTTCAATGGTGCTCGACGGCCCCGTCAGCTGGATCGGCTTACGGGTGACATACACACCATTGGTCCCGACCAGCAGTCCCTTGACCCGGTCATAACTCAGGCCTTTGCCGAACAGGTCGGAGAAGTCCAGGCGCAGGCGCCGGCCGATGGAGTTGAAGTTGAGCAAGCCAAATACCCGCAGCGCCTGGGCACTGCCCTCAACTTCGACGAACTGGCCCTGATTGAGCGTCGCATCGAGCGTGCCGGAGAAACGCTTGGTCGCCACCCAGGCCGGCGAGCCGGGCCAGTTGCCATCAACGTCCATATAGAAGTCCTGGCTGGTGACGCTCGGCGCAAACCCCCAGCCCTTGAGCACATCGGCCAGGTTCTTGCCGCTGATGCGTCCCTTGTACCAGCTGTTGCTGGCGCCGGGCATGCCTTCCCAGCCACCACTACCGACCAACAGCATGCCCTTGAGGCCCAGGTCCAGGGAGTTGAACACGATGCCCTTGGGCGTTGGCCGAATCTTCAGCGACCAGCCCCCCACCAGATCCTGGCCCTGGAATAGCTGATTGATGGTGATATCCATCGCGGGGATTTTCGTCGGGTCCACCGACACCAGCGGATCCGGCGAGTTTTCATCGGCCAGCACGGTCGGGTCCGGTGCGGGCAGGCGCACGGTTTGCAGATTGATCGTGATTGGCGTGGCCTTCAAATCGGGAAGATTGGCGCTGCCCTTGATCTGCTGGCTGTCCAGTTGCAGCGCCCAGGCGGAAGGCTTGCGCGCCAGCTGGATCGAGGCCTGATCGAGGGTGGTGCCGATACCGCTGAGCTTGCCGACCTGGAAATCCGCGCCGCTGAGCAGTTGCCTGGCGCTGCCGCCTGGGTCCTGTCCGGCGTATCTGTCCACCAGGTCCTTCCACGGGCCAACGTCCAGCTCCGACAGCACGCCCCGTATCCGCAGGCCTTTGGTGCCCGGCAACACAGCCTCGCCGCCACCGAGAAACAAGTCCCCGCGACCATCGGCGAAATTGCTGGCCGGGGCCGCGAACGTGAAACTCGCCAGGTCCCCGTAGTTGGCCCAATAACGCCGCTCGTCGCCCTGCAAAGTCATGCGGAACGTCGTGTCGCGCCCGGCCTCGGAAGTCATGCCGAACGGTGCTGGCAAATCGACAGCCACGCCCCTGAGGCTGGAATTGACCATCAACTGGCTGTCGGCGCCGTCCAAGGTCAGTTGCAGTTGATACGGGATCACGCCGCTCACCGGCAGAGGCTGGGTCACCTTCAGCCAGTCGGTCAGTTTCTTGACCTCGACCTGCCCTGACGCAGCCACCCGGGTATTGAGCCTGCCCGGGCTGCCATCGGCAAAAATCTGTGCGGTGACCGGTTTGTCGAACGCCCGGGCGCTGATGTTGTGCCCGCTCAGGCCTTTGTCGCTGTCGAAACGGAAATCACCTTTTAGTTGGGTCAGTTCCAGCACAGGTTCGGCCAGTTTCAAGCGTGCCTTGGCGGTCTTGAAGTCGACGAGGATCTTCGGTTCCTCGCCTTTTGCCAGGGGAATATCCAGCTTCAACTTGCCTTGCAGGTCACCCTCGCCTTCCCAGCCGGCAAAGGTTGCCCCGGTGCCGATCGGTGCTTCCTGGAGGATTTTCAGGCCATCGCCCAAACCGCCGGCAAATCCGCCATCGAGGAACAAATGAACGTTCTGCCCGGCCGGCACATGGGGAATGTTGACGTAGATATCGTTGACCTGGGTGTCGAGCAACTGGCCCTTGCTGGCCAGAATCCGCACGCCGCTGTCCTCGACAAACACATCACCGCTGACCTTGCTGACATGGGGCCAGCCCGGCTGAAAGGCCAGTTCGGCATCGTGGACCTTGAAGAACAGGCTGATGCTGCGATCGACGTCCGCGGCACCATGGCTGAGCGACCCTTGATACTGGAAGAAGCCTTGATCCACCGCGCCCTTGAGAATCGCCGTGCGCAGCCATTCATCCAGCGCCGGGCTGAGGACTGCCGGCAGGTACTTGGCGGTGTAGCGACCGTCACCGTCCACCATGCCGACCCGCAGGTCCATGTAGTCTTCCTGAGTGCTATCGAAGTGCAGGCGAATCAGGAAGTCGCCGGCAATCTTGCCTTCCTCGCCCAGCACTTTCAGATACGGCGCGATCAGAGTGAAACCTTCTTTGTCGAGTTTCCAGGTCAGCCGCGCATTGGCCTGAATATACTGCCATGGCTTGGCGAAAATCGGGTCCAGGTGCAGCATGAAATCCTTGCTGTCCATGCGCAACTCACCTTGCCCCAGGTCACCGCTGATGCTGCCGCTGACATTGCGCGCCGCCGGCGCGCCGTGATAGGCGTCGAAGCCTACCTGGTCGAGGTTGGCGGCAAACCCGAACTTGCTGTCGTCGATGGCATTGGGGCGGAAGTCGACCAGCACGTTACGCAGGCCACCCGTGACCTTGAGCCGCTCGACAACCGTGGCAAAACCTTCTGGCAACGGCGCCAGGGCGTTTAGCAGTGGGGTCAGCGGAGTGAGATCAACCCGGTCGGCTTGCAGGTGCCAGAGCTCTTCGGTTTTATCAGTGGCGGCGCTTTGCGTGAGCTGCAAATGCGTTTCCCAGCGGGTCTCGCCGAGGTTCATCGCCAGGGAGTCCAGAGTCACTGACGCGCCTTTGGCGCCGCGCTGGAAGTATCCGTTGAGCGCCAGGTTATTGATCTGGATCGGCTGACGCTCGGCGTAGGCTCCCTTGAGTTGTGGCGCGTTCAAGCGCACCGCAGCGCTTTGCAAGGTGCCTTTGCCCCAGTTCACCCACAGCTCGCCGCCGGCCTTGATTTCGGAAAAATTCCACTGCTGGGTCAGACTTTCAGGCAACCACTTCGACCAGTCGCTTTGCGGCAGGCTCAGGTAGACCTCCGCTTCAGCGTCCTTCCATTCGCTGGCTCGAATACGGGTACGCAGACTCATGGCCACCGGTTGCCCGTCAGGCAGGGTCAGCCGTGCGTCGAGCCGCTGCCGCGACGCCCCGATTTTCAGATTCAGGCCGACATAAGTCAGGGTCAGCGGCGACTGGCCAAACGGCTGCAAGGTCACCTGACTGTCGAGCACCGACAGTTGCTGGATCATCTGCATGCGATTGAGCAGTTGTTCCGGATCGGTCGGCTGGTCTTGCTGCACCGGCAAACCTTCCAGTGCCCATTGACCGTCCTCAGCCTGCTTGAGGTTGATCTTCAGGCCACTGAATTCCAGATGAGCGATGCGTACCTGACGTGCCAGCAGGCTGGCCCAAAGGTCCGGCACTGCGCGCACCTGATCCAGGCGCAAGGCATTGGCGCCCTCGCCGACAGTCACGTCGCGGGCCATCAATATAGGGGCGAATCCACTCCAGTTGCCTTCGAGCTCGCCGATCTGCAACGGCATGCCCAAGGCATCGCTGGCTTTGGTTTCGATGTCGGCACGGTACTCGGCGACTAACGGCGTCAGCTCCCGGCCAAGGCTGACGTAGAGCGCCATCAACACCAAAACCAACGCGCACAGGCCCAGACCCCAGCGGGTCAGTGCGGCCAAAATGCGTGTCAGACGATCCATGTCAGGTGGCTCCCATGGCAAAAGTTTTGCAAAAAGCTGAGGCCAGCCCTTCTCGAACAATCAATACGAAACGCTTCAGAGCAGCACCACGTCGTATTGTTCCTGGGAATACATGGTTTCGACCTGAAAGCGGATGGTTCGCCCGATAAACCCTTCCAGTTCGGCAACGTTGCCCGACTCTTCGTCAAGCAGGCGGTCCACCACTTTCTGGTTTGCCAATACACGATAGCCTTCCGCCTGATAGGCGCGAGCCTCGCGCAGGATTTCACGGAAGATTTCGTAGCAAACGGTTTCCGGGGTCTTGAGCTTGCCCCGTCCCTGACAGGCATTGCACGGCTCGCACAGCACTTGTTCAAGGCTTTCGCGGGTGCGCTTGCGGGTCATCTGCACCAGGCCCAACTCGGTGATACCGATGATGTTGGTCTTGGCGTGATCGCGCTCCAGTTGCTTTTCGAGCGTACGCAACACCTGGCGCTGGTGTTCTTCATCTTCCATGTCGATGAAGTCGATGATGATGATTCCGCCCAGGTTACGCAGGCGCAATTGACGGGCGATGGCCGTCGCGGCTTCGAGGTTGGTCTTGAAGATGGTCTCTTCGAGATTGCGATGGCCGACGAACGCCCCGGTGTTGACGTCGATGGTGCTCATGGCTTCCGCCGGATCGACCACCAGATAACCGCCGGACTTGAGCGGGACCTTGCGCTCAAGTGCCTTCTGGATTTCGTCTTCGACGCCATACAGGTCGAAAATCGGCCGTTCGCCCGGGTAATGTTCCAGGCGGTCGGCAATCTCGGGCATCAGCTCGGCGACGAATTGCGTGGTTTTCTGGAAGGTTTCCCGAGAATCGATGCGGATCTTCTCGATTTTCGGGCTCACCAGGTCACGCAGGGTGCGCAGCGCCAGACCGAGGTCTTCGTAGATCACGCTGGGCGCACTGATGGTTTTGATCTGGGCGTTGATCTGATCCCAGAGACGGCGCAGGTAACGGATGTCCATGAGGATTTCATCGGCGCCGGCACCTTCGGCTGCCGTGCGCAGGATGAAACCGCCGGCCTCCTTGATCCCTTCCTTGGCCACGCAGTCGGTGACCACTTGCTTGAGGCGTTCGCGCTCGGCTTCGTCTTCGATCTTCAGGGAAATGCCGACGTGGGCGGTGCGCGGCATGTACACCAGGTAACGCGAAGGGATCGAAAGCTGGGTGGTCAAGCGTGCGCCTTTGGAACCGATCGGGTCCTTGGTCACTTGCACCACCAGGCTCTGGCCCTCGTGCACCAGCGCACTGATACTCTCGACCGCCGGGCCTTCGCGCAGGGAAATTTCCGACGCATGAATGAACGCGGCACGGTCCAGGCCGATATCGACGAATGCCGCCTGCATTCCCGGCAATACCCGCACGACTTTGCCTTTATAGATGTTGCCGACGATCCCGCGCTTTTGCGTACGCTCGACGTGGACCTCTTGCAGGACACCGTTTTCGACCACCGCCACGCGCGATTCCATCGGCGTGATGTTGATCAGAATCTCTTCACTCATGGCAGGGTCTCGTTCAGGCATGTTCACGATAATGGCCGCATCTGTTCAGAACGTTGCTTGGTGTGCGTTCCGGGGTTGCCAACAGGGTATGCCGAAATGGCCGAGCAGTTCCGCGGTTTCGCAAAGCGGCAGTCCGACCACCGCTGAATAACTTCCATCGAGCCCGGCGACAAACACCGCACCCAGTCCTTGAATGCCATAACCGCCCGCCTTGTCCTGTGGTTCGCCACTGGCCCAGTAAGCCACGGCTTCTTCACGACTGATATCCCGAAAACGCACGCGACTGGTGACAACCCGGGATTCGCAACGTTCGCCATCGAGCACGGCAATCGCGGTCAGGACTTCATGCTCACACCCTGACAGCATCATCAGCATGGCGCACGCATCCGCTTGATCAACCGGTTTGCCGAGAATTTTTCCATCGAGCACCACGGCGGTATCGGCGCCGAGCACGCAGAACGGTTCGTCGGACACGACGCTGCCGCGCCCGGCTTCGGCCTTGCCGCGCGCCAAGCGCTCGACGTAGGCCGACGGGGATTCTTGAGCTAAAGGAGTTTCATCGATATCCGCACTGATGGCGCGGAACGGTACGCCGATCTGCGTGAGCAGCTCACGTCGACGCGGCGAACCAGAGGCGAGGTACAACCGTTTCATCAAGACCTCTCCCTGTCCAATGCCTGAGCGAATTAATTGATTTTGTAGCGTCGACGCAGTCCGCGCAAACCGAAACTGATCCAGGGCCAGAGCAGCGCACTGACCAGTGCCGGCAGCACCAGCGCGAGCGTCGGCTGACGATTGCCGGTCAAGGCGCTGAGCCACAGTTGTACAAGCTGGGCGAGGCCGAAGATCACCAGGATCACCAGGCTCTGCTGCCACATCGGGAACATCCGCAGGCGTTGCTGCAGCGCCAGCACCAGATAGGTGATGAGCGTCAGGATCAAGGCGTTCTGCCCCAGGAGCGTGCCGTAGAGCACGTCTTCAGCCAGCCCCAGGCAAAACGCCGTCACCATCCCGACGGTCTGCGGCAGGTTCAACGCCCAGAATGCCAGCAACAAGGCCAACCACAGCGGGCGCAGGATCTCCATGAATTGCGGCAAAGGCGAAACACTCAGCAGCAGGCCGACGGCAAACGTCAGCCAGACTATCCAGCCGTTTCGGGATGCTTTTACACCGCCCATTATTCTCTCCCCACTGGAGTGGCCGGCGCGGAGACTGGCGGTTTGGCGGCAGGCTTCGCGGCAGCGGGTTGCGCTGTCGGCGGTTTAGCCGCCGCAGGATGCGAGGCCGCAGGCTTGGCTGGCGTGGTGGCAGGCTTGGCGGGTGCGGTGGCCGCAGGCGCCGCCGTGGCAGGAATCGCCGGTGCCGCAGCCGGTGCAGCGGGGGCCGCGGGGCTGACCAGCTTCGGAACCGTCGCCGGAATGGTCGGCCCACCGCCCTGTGCATCCAGGTTTTCCTGGGCCTGGGCGGCAGCGTTGACGCGCTCTTCGGCGGTCCGGTTGTCGCTGAACACCAGCAGCAGGTAACGGCTACGGTTCAAGGCGGCGGTTGGAACGGCGCGGACAATGGCAAACGGCTGGCCGGAATCGTGAATCACTTCCTTGACCGTCGCCACCGGATAACCGGCCGGGAAACGCTGACCGAGGCCGGAGCTGACCAGCAAGTCGCCTTCCTTGATGTCGGCGGTATCGGCCACATGCCGCAACTCGAGACGCTCCGGGTTGCCGGTGCCGCTGGCGATCGCCCGCAAACCGTTACGGTTCACCTGCACCGGAATGCTATGGGTGGTATCGGTCAGCAGCAAGACGCGGGAGGTGTAGGGCATCAACTCGACCACCTGGCCCATCAGGCCACGGGCATCGAGTACCGGCTGACCGAGGACCACGCCGTCGCGCTCACCTTTATTGATGATGATGCGATGGGTGAAGGGGTTGGGGTCCATGCCGATCAACTCGGCCACTTCGACCTTCTCATTGACCAGTGCCGAAGAGTTGAGCAACTCGCGCAGCCGAACGTTCTGCTCGGTCAGGGCGGCCAGCTTCTGCATGCGCCCCTGCAACAGCAGGTTCTCGGTCTTGAGTTTTTCGTTTTCGGCGACGAGTTCGGTCCGGCTGCCAAACTGACTGGCAACGCCTTCCCACAGTCGTCCGGGCAGGTCGGTGATCCAGTAGGCGTCCATCAGCACCAGCGACATCTGGCTGCGTGCAGGCTTGAGCAGACTGAAACGGGCATCGACCACCATCAGTGCGACCGATAGCACGACCAGCACCAACAGGCGCACGCCCAGTGAAGGGCCCTTGGTGAAAAGCGGTTTAATAAGCCGCTCCTCCCAGGCAAATGTTCTGTTTATTCATACGGCGGCAATCCGGCCTGGATGCAGACTGACAGAAGATAAACGCGAACAGGCAGCACTGCAAAGTGCCGCCTGCGCGCTCAACAGCATAGAGGCAATCCGGCGACTTATTCGCTGGAAAGCAGGTCCATGGTGTGTTTATCCATCATTTCCAATGCACGGCCACCGCCGCGAGCAACGCAGGTCAGCGGGTCTTCGGCAACGATCACCGGCAGACCGGTCTCCTGGGCCAGCAATTTGTCCAGGTCACGCAGCAAGGCGCCACCACCGGTCAGTACCAGGCCACGCTCGGCGATGTCGGAAGCCAGTTCCGGCGGCGATTGCTCCAGGGCGCTTTTCACGGCCTGAACGATGGTTGCCAGGGACTCTTGCAGAGCTTCCAGCACTTCGTTGGAGTTCAGGGTGAATGCCCGTGGAACGCCTTCGGCCAGGTTGCGACCGCGAACGTCGACTTCGCGAACTTCGCCGCCCGGGTAGGCGGTACCGATTTCCTGCTTGATGCGCTCGGCGGTGGATTCACCGATCAGGCTGCCGTAGTTGCGGCGCACGTAGGTGATGATCGCTTCGTCGAAACGGTCGCCGCCCACACGTACGGACTCGGCGTAAACCACACCATTGAGGGAGATCAGCGCGATTTCAGTGGTACCGCCACCGATATCCACGACCATCGAACCGCGGGCTTCTTCTACCGGCAGGCCGGCACCGATCGCAGCGGCCATTGGCTCTTCGATCAGGAACACTTCACGGGCACCGGCACCGAGGGCCGATTCACGGATTGCACGACGCTCAACCTGGGTGGATTTGCATGGAACGCAGATCAACACGCGAGGGCTAGGCTGCAGGAAGCTGTTTTCGTGAACCTTGTTGATGAAGTACTGCAGCATTTTTTCGCAAACGCTGAAGTCGGCGATCACGCCGTCCTTCATCGGACGAATGGCAGCAATGTTGCCCGGCGTACGGCCCAGCATGCGCTTGGCTTCGGTGCCGACAGCAACGACACTTTTCTGGTTACCGTGTGTCCGAATGGCCACAACCGATGGCTCATTCAGGACGATACCGCGCTCGCGCACGTAAATAAGGGTGTTGGCAGTGCCCAGGTCAATGGAAAGATCGCTGGAAAACATGCCACGCAGTTTCTTGAACATGGGAAAGGGACCCTAGGCAACGCGTGGGTAAAAAAGTGCGGCAAACTCTAACAACGACAGGGATTTTGGGCAAGGCGCCAATATGTTAAATTGGCCGCTTTTCTGTGCACCAAGCCCCACAATCGCGGCCTTATGACCGTAGAAGTGCGGTAGTGTTCCGACAATCTAACACACGGACGCCGTCCGTTTTGTTTTCCACTGGAGAATCCCAATGGCGCTTGAACGCTCCGACGTGGAAAAAATCGCTCATCTGGCCTGCCTTGGCCTCAATGATGCCGATCTTCCACACATCACTTCGGCCCTCAACAGCATTCTCGGGCTGGTCGACGAAATGCAGGCGGTCAATACCGACGGTATCGAACCGCTGGCCCACCCACTGGAAGCCAGCCAGCGCCTGCGCGCAGACGTCGTGACCGAGACCAATCACCGCGAGGCCTACCAGTCCATCGCACCAGCGGTCGAAAACGGCCTGTACCTGGTTCCGAAAGTCATCGACTAATAGGGAAAGAGCCTGCAATGCATCAATTGACTCTGGCCGAGATCGCCCGCGGACTCGCCGATAAAAAGTTTTCCTCCGAAGAGCTGACCAAGGTCCTGCTGGCGCGCATCGCCCAGCTCGATCCGCAGCTCAACAGTTTCATCAGCCTCACCGAAGACCTGGCGCTGACGCAGGCGAAAGCCGCTGACGCCCGCCGGGCCAATGGTGAGAGCGGCGCCCTGCTCGGCGCGCCGATCGCCCACAAGGACCTGTTCTGCACCCAGGGCATTCGGACCAGCTGCGGCTCGAAGATGCTCGACAACTTTAAAGCGCCGTACGACGCCACCGTCGTCGCCAAGCTGGCCGCTGCCGGGGCCGTGACCCTGGGCAAGACCAACATGGACGAATTCGCCATGGGTTCGGCCAACGAGTCGAGCTACTACGGCGCGGTGAAAAACCCTTGGAACCTGGACTACGTGCCCGGCGGTTCGTCTGGCGGTTCGGCAGCGGCGGTTGCCGCTCGTCTGCTGCCAGCGGCCACCGGCACCGACACTGGCGGCTCCATTCGTCAGCCTGCGGCCCTGACCAACCTCACCGGCCTGAAACCGACCTACGGTCGCGTTTCGCGCTGGGGCATGATTGCCTACGCGTCCAGCCTCGATCAGGGCGGTCCATTGGCACGCACCGCCGAAGACTGCGCGATTTTGTTGCAAGGTATGGCCGGCTTCGATCCGAATGACTCCACCAGCATCGATGAACCCGTGCCGGACTACAGCGCCAGCCTCAGCGGTTCGCTGCAAGGCCTGCGCATCGGCGTGCCGAAAGAGTATTTCAGCGCCGGTCTCGACCCGCGCATCGCCGACCTGGTCATGGCCAGCGTTGAAGAGCTGAAAAAGCTCGGCGCCGTGGTCAAGGAAATCAGCCTGCCGAACATGCAGCACGCGATCCCGGCGTACTACGTGATCGCCCCGGCGGAAGCCTCGTCCAACCTGTCGCGTTTCGACGGCGTGCGTTTCGGCTATCGCTGCGAAGACCCGAAAAACCTGGAAGACCTGTACAAGCGTTCCCGTGGCGAAGGTTTCGGACCGGAAGTGCAGCGCCGGATCATGGTCGGTGCCTATGCGCTGTCGGCCGGTTACTACGACGCCTATTACCTGAAGGCGCAGAAGATTCGTCGCTTGATCAAGAACGACTTCATGGCGGCCTTCAATGAGGTCGACATCATCCTCGGCCCAACCACGCCGAACCCGGCCTGGAAGCTTGGCGCCAAGAACAGCGACCCGGTCGCTGCGTACCTGGAAGACGTCTACACCATCACCGCCAACCTCGCGGGTCTGCCGGGCTTGTCCATGCCGGCCGGTTTTGTCGAGGGTCTGCCGGTCGGCGTGCAACTGCTCGCCCCGTATTTCCAGGAAGGCCGCTTGCTCAACGTTGCGCACCAGTACCAGTTGAACACTGACTGGCACACCCGCACCCCAACCGGCTTCTGAGGAGACACACATGCAATGGGAAGTCGTGATCGGGCTGGAGATTCACACCCAGCTCACCACCCGGTCGAAAATCTTTTCCGGTAGTTCCACCACGTTCGGTTCCGAGCCGAACACCCAGGCCAGCCTCGTAGACCTGGGCATGCCCGGCGTGCTGCCGGTGCTGAACCAGGAAGCGGTGCGCATGGCGGTGATGTTCGGTCTGGCGATTGACGCCGAGATCGGCCAGCACAACGTGTTCGCCCGTAAAAACTACTTCTATCCGGACCTGCCAAAGGGCTACCAGATCAGCCAGATGGAATTGCCGATCGTCGGCAAGGGCCACCTGGACATCGCCCTGGAAGACGGCACGGTCAAACGTGTCGGCATCACCCGCGCGCACCTGGAAGAAGACGCCGGCAAGAGCCTGCACGAAGAGTTCAGCGGCGCCAGTGGCATCGACCTGAACCGTGCCGGCACGCCACTGCTGGAAATCGTCTCCGAACCGGACATGCGCAGCGCCAAGGAAGCCGTGGCTTACGTCAAGGCGATCCACGCGCTGGTGCGCTACCTGGGGATCTGCGATGGCAACATGGCCGAAGGTTCGCTGCGTTGCGACTGCAACGTGTCGATCCGTCCCAAAGGCCAGGTCGAATTCGGCACCCGCTGCGAGATCAAGAACGTCAACTCGTTCCGCTTCATCGAGAAGGCGATCAACAGCGAAATCCAGCGTCAGATCGAATTGATCGAAGACGGCGGAAAAGTGATCCAGCAGACCCGCCTGTACGACCCGAACAAGGACGAAACCCGTCCGATGCGCAGTAAAGAGGAAGCCAACGACTACCGTTACTTCCCCGATCCGGACCTGCTGCCGGTGGTCATCGAGAACTCGTTCCTCGACGACGTGCGCGCCACTCTGCCGGAATTGCCACCGCAGAAGCGCGAGCGCTTCCAGGAGCAGTTCGGCCTGTCGGTCTACGACGCCAGCGTGCTGGCCACCAGCCGCGAACAAGCCGATTACTTCGAGAAAGTCGCGAGCATCGGCGGCGACGCCAAACTGGCGGCGAACTGGGTGATGGTCGAGTTGGGCAGCCTGCTCAACAAGCAAGGCCTGGACATCGAAGAGTCGCCGGTTTGCGCAGAGCTTCTGGGCGGCATGCTGCTGCGCATCAAGGACAACACCATCTCCGGCAAGATCGCCAAGGTGGTGTTTGAGGCGATGGCCAACGGCGAAGGCAGCGCGGACGAGATCATCGACAAGCGCGGCCTCAAGCAAGTGACCGACACCGGCGCCATCTCGGCGGTACTGGACGAAATGCTCGCGGCCAACGCCGAGCAGGTCGAACAATACCGCGCGGCAGACGAAGCCAAGCGCGGTAAAATGTTCGGCTTCTTCGTCGGCCAGGCCATGAAAGCCTCCAAAGGCAAGGCCAACCCGCAACAGGTCAACGAACTGCTCAAAAGCAAGCTCGAAGGCTGATGAGGATGGAGCCAGCTCTAAAATCTGGCTCCATTCCCTGTGGGAGCGAGCCTGCTCGCGATAGCGGTCCGGCACTCAACGATGAGTTGACTGTCAGAACGCTATCGCGAGCAGGCTCGCTCCCACAATTGTTTCGGGAAAACCTTGAATGAAACGTCTATTCGGCGCCTGCGCCCTGCTCTCTCTGTTGGCCGGTTGCGCCAGCACCGACACCGTCGATCCGCATGGCTACGACAAAACCGGCGTGGCTTCGTACTACGGCGCCAAACACCAAGGCAAACGCACCGCCAACGGCGAGCGTTTCAACATGAATTCCATGACCGCCGCCCATCGCCAGCTACCCTTCGGTACACGGGTGAAGGTCACCAATCTGAATAACGACAAATCCTGCGTGGTACGCATCAATGATCGCGGGCCGCACACCCGTGGCCGCCTGATCGACCTGTCCAAGGAAGCCGCCGAGCGCCTGGGCATGCTGCGCAGCGGCACCGCGCGGGTTCGCGTGCAAGCCCTCGACGACTGACCGATGGAGCCCCGACCATTTTCGGACTAGCCGACTTACCCCTGATCAGCGTGATCGAATTGTTCAGCGGATTGTTCCTGCTGATTGTCGGCGCCGAATTGATGGTGCGCGCCGCCGTACGCATCGCCGCGCGATTGCACGTACGACCGCTGATCATCGGCCTGACCATCGTCGCCCTCGGCAGCAGCGCGCCGCAGATGGCGGTCAGCCTGCAAGCGACCCTGGCGCACAATGCCGACATCGCCGTCGGCAGTGTGATCGGCAGCAGCATTTTCAACATCCTCGTCACCCTCGGGTTGTCCGCACTCATTATTCCTTTGCGGGTTTCCCGGCAACTGGTGCGCCTGGATATTCCGTTGATGATCGGCGCCAGCCTGCTGGTGTTCGTACTCGCCTGGAATGAAGAACTGACCCGTACCGACGGCGTGATGTTGCTGACAGCACTGGCGATTTACCTGGGCTTGTTGCTGCGCCAGTCACGGCATTCGGGACGGCCGGTATCCAGTCATGACCATCATGCGCAAGCGCCTTGGCTCAGCAGTCTGCTGATGATCGTCGCCGGGCTGGCGATGCTGGTGTACGCCGGGCACTTGCTGCTGGGCGCGGCAGTTGCGGTCGCTACCGATCTTGGGTTGTCGGAGCGGATCATCGGCCTGACCATCGTCGCCGTCAGCACCTCACTGCCGGAACTGGCCACTTCGTTGATCGCGGCTATGCGCGGCGAGCGCGACATTGCCGTGGGCAACGTGATTGGCAGCAACCTGTTCAACCTCCTGGGTGTGCTCGGTTTTACCGCCCTGGTGGCACCGTCGCCGCTATCGGTATCGCCCAACGCCCTGGATTTCGACCTGCCGGTGATGCTCGGCGTCGCGGTACTGAGCCTGCCGCTGTTCTACACCGGCTACCGCGTAACCCGCGCCGAAGGCCTGCTGTTTTTGGGTTTGTACCTGGCGTATGGGCTGCACGTGGTGTCGTTCACCACCGGCATGCCCCTGGCCGGCAAGCTGGAACACTTGATGCTGTTTTTCGTCCTGCCGACGCTGGTGGCGTTCTTGCTGTTCACGTCGCTACGCGCCTGGCATCGCCAACACCATAAGAAGGAAGTCCCATGACCGAGAATAAAAAAACCGGCGTTGAAGTGCGCCGCCAAGTGATGGGCGACGCCTTCGTCGACCGCGCACTGGGCAACGCCACCGAGTTCACCCGGCCGCTTCAGGATTTCGTCAATGAACACGCCTGGGGCGGCGTGTGGAATCGCGAAGGCCTGCCGCTGAAAACCCGCAGCCTGATCACCCTTGCCGCTCTGACTGCACTCAAGTGCCCGCAGGAGTTGAAAGGTCATGTGCGCGGTGCGCTGAACAATGGCTGCACTGTGGATGAGATTCGCGAGGCACTGCTGCATTGCGCGGTGTATGCCGGTGTGCCGGCGGCGATCGATGCGTTTCGGGCGGCGCAGGAAGTGATTGATAGCTACCAGAAGCCTGAGTGAGTCATTGAAATTAAGGCTGCCTGATCTGGCGCCATCGCGAGCAAGCTCGCGATGAGGCCCTCAGGAACACCGCAACTCCAGAGGTCAGATCCACCCACCCCACTGCAAAAAGAAGATCCCGACATTGGTGGTGATCGCCGCCATCAGCGTAGTGATCACGATAATCGCCGCCGCCAGTTCGTGATTGCCATCCGCCGCCCGGGCCATGACAAAACTGGCAGCGGCGGTCGGACTACCGAAGTACAGGAACAGAATCCCCAGTTCCGCCCCGCGAAAGCCCCACAACCACGCCCCCAGCGTCGCCAGCACCGGCAAGCCGATCATCTTCACCAGGCTTGAACTCAGCGCCATGTTGCCGCTTTTGCGCAGTGCCGCCAGGGATAGCGTGCCGCCGATGCAGATCAGCGCCAGCGGCAGCGTGGTTTGCGCCAGATACTGGCCGGAGGTCTCCAGCCAGCCCGGCAGACCGATCTTGAAATAGGCGAAAGGTGCAGCCGCAATCACGCTGATGATCAGCGGATTGCTGAACACACTTTTGCAGATGCTCCACGGATCGGACTTGATTACCGGGCTGTACACCGCCAGCACGATGGTCGACAGCGTGTTGTAGAACAGGATCACCAGCGCCGCGAGGATCGCCCCGAGGGAAATCCCGTAGTCGCCGTACATGCTTGCGGCCAGCGCCAGGCCGATGACCCCGTTGTTACCGCGAAATGCACCCTGGGTGTAGATCCCCCGATCTTCCCGCGGGCACTTCCATATCGCCCAGCCCCATGCGATGGCAAAACACGCCAGGGTCGCGAGGGAGAAGTAGATCAGCAGCGCTGGTTGCAGTGCCGCGTGCAGGTCGGCATGCAGGATGCCCAGAAACAGCAACGCCGGCATGGTGACGTTGAACACCAGGGCCGACGCGGTGTGGATGAAGTTGTCGTTGATCCAGTCGATGCGCTTGAGCAGCACCCCCAGAAACAGCATGGCAAACACCGGCGCGGTGATGTTCAGGGTTTCGAGGAAAATTGCCAGCATGCCGGAGTGGACCTTGATGGTGTCGTTAGTTGGCTAATGATAAGCCACCAAGGACGTTGGCGTCTGGAAGATCGCCATCGCGAGCAGGCTCGCTCCCACAGGGATCTTCCTTGTTGCACAAACTGTGTGAACACCGAAGATCCCTGTGGAAGCCAGCCTGCTGGCGATGAACGATAACGCGGTTTCAGGTGATCGGCGCCGGGTTGAACAGGGTAATGTCGTTATGCAGCTTGTGCTGCTCGGCCCAGGTCTGTTTCTTGCCACTGGCCACGTCCAGGTAGTAGTGGAACAGCTCCCAGCCCAGCTCCTCGATCGATGCGCGACCGGTGGCAATGCGTCCGGCGTCGATATCGATCAGGTCCGGCCAGCGTTGCGCCAGTTCGGTCCGGGTCGAGACCTTCACCACCGGTGCCATGGCCAGCCCGTAAGGCGTGCCACGACCAGTGGTGAACACATGCAGATTCATCCCCGCCGCCAACTGCAAGGTCCCGCAGACAAAGTCGCTGGCCGGGGTCGCGCAGAAGATCAGGCCTTTGCGTTTGAAACGCTCGCCAGGGCCAAGCACGCCGTTGATCGCGCTGCTGCCGGACTTGACGATAGATCCCAGGGATTTCTCGACAATGTTCGACAACCCGCCCTTCTTGTTGCCCGGCGTGGTGTTGGCACTGCGATCCGCCTCGCCCTTGGCCAGGTAACGGTCGTACCAGTCCATTTCCCGCACCAGTTCCTGAGCGACGTCCTGGTTTTCCGCGCGTGAGGTCAGCAGGTAAATGGCATCGCGCACTTCGGTGACTTCGGAAAACATCACCGTCGCACCGGCCCGCAGCAGCAGGTCCGAGGCATAACCGAGCGCAGGATTGGCGGTGATGCCGGAGAACGCATCACTGCCGCCGCATTGCATGCCCAGAATCAGCTCGGACGCCGGCACGGTTTCCCGGCGACGCTGATCGAGCTTCTTCAAGCGCGTCTCGGCCAGTTCCATGATCTGCTCGATCATTTCGGTGAAGCCGTGACTGGAGTCCTGCAAGCGGTACAACCAAGGCTCGCTGAGATCCACCGAGCTGTCGTTGTCGTGCATCACCTGCCCGGCCTGCAATTTCTCGCAGCCCAGGCTGATCACCAGGGCTTCGCCACCCAGGTTCGGGTTGCGGGCCAGATTGCGCACGGTGCGGATCGGGATGTAGGCGTCGGTGGCGGTGATGGCCACGCCGCAGCCGTAGCTGTGGGTCAGCGCCACCACGTCATCGACGTGCGGGTACTTGGGCAGCAACTCATCCTTGATGCGCTTGACCGCATGATCCAGTACCCCGGTCACGCACTGCACGGTGGTAGTAATGCCGAGAATGTTACGCGTGCCGACGGTGCCGTCGGCATTGCGATAACCCTCGAAGGTGAAGCCTTCCAGCGGTGCTTGTGCGGCCGGTACATCGGTGGACAGCGGCAGGCTGTCCAGCGGTGGCGCGGTCGGCATGCGCAGTTGATCTTCCTTGACCCAGCTGCCGCGGGGAATCGGCTGCAAGGCATAGCCAATGACCTGACCGTAACGAATCACCTCGCCACCTTCGGGAATCTCCTCCAGGGTGACCTTGTGGCTCTGTGGCACGAAGTCCACGGTAACCAGGCCGTCCGCAAACTCGGTGCCGGCCGGTACACCCTGATCATTGACCACGATCACTACGTTATCCCGCTCGTGCAGGCGGATGTAGCGCGGCGAGTCAGAATGTTCAATCAACTGCATGACGCCGCTCCTCAGGAATGCGCTTGAGACAATTTACCAGGGGCTTCAGTACCGTTCGCGGGTGGCTCTTTGAGCACCACACGCTTGATCGGGCCGACGATGACCAGATAGCTGAACACTGCGACCAAGGCGTTGCAACCGACAAACACCAGTGCCCACTTGAACGAACCAGTGGAACTGATGATGTAGCCGATGACGATCGGGGTGGTGATGGACGCGAGGTTACCGAAGGTGTTGAACAGGCCACCGCTCAGGCCGGCGATCTGTTTCGGCGAGGTGTCGGACACCACCGCCCAGCCCAGTGCGCCCACGCCTTTGCCGAAGAACGCCAGGGCCATGAAGCCGACGACCATCCATTCAACGTCCACATAATTGCAGGCCACGATGCTGCTGGAAACCAGCAGGCCGGCGATGATCGGTGCCTTGCGGGCAAAGGTCAGGGAGTGGCCTTTGCGCAGCAGGTAATCGGAAATCACCCCGCCGAGCACACCACCGATAAAGCCGCAGATCGCCGGCAAGGACGCGATGAAACCGGCCTTGAGGATGGTCATGCCGCGTTCCTGCACCAGGTACACCGGGAACCAGGTCAGGAAGAAGTAGGTGATGCCGTTGATGCAGTACTGGCCCAGGTACACGCCGAGCATCATGCGGTTGGTCAGCAATTGACGGATGTAGTCCCACTTGGGACCGTCGGTCTTCTTGCCTTTGCCCTTGTCCTGGTCCATGTCGACCATGCCGCCGTTGTCGGCGATGTGCTTGAACTCGGCGTCGTTGATCATCGGGTGCTGGCGCGGGCTGTAGATCACTTTCAGCCAGATGCCCGAGAAGACGATGCCGATCACGCCCATGACGATGAACACGTGCTGCCAGCCGAAGCTGTAGACGATCCAGCCCATCAGCGGTGCGAACAACACGGTGGCAAAGTATTGCGCCGAGTTGAAGATCGCCGAGGCAGTGCCGCGTTCAGCGGTCGGGAACCAGGCCGCCACGATACGTGCGTTACCCGGGAAAGATGGCGCCTCAGCCAGGCCCACCAAAAAGCGCAGCATGAACAGCGCGACCACGGCGGTGGACATGCCGAACTCGCCGACATAACCCTGCAGCACGGTGAACAGCGACCAGGTGAAGATGCTCAGTGCGTAGATTTTTTTCGAGCCGAAACGGTCCAGCAGCCAGCCACCGGGAATTTGCCCGGCCACGTAGGCCCAACCGAATGCGGAGAAGATATAGCCGAGGGTAACGGCGTCGATGCCGAGGTCTTTTTGCAGGCTGGAGCCGGCGATTGCGATGGTAGCCCGGTCGGCGTAGTTGATCGTGGTCACCAGAAACAGCATGAGCAGGATCAAATAGCGGACGTGAGTCGGCTTTTGGGTCGATTGCATGTAGATGTACTCCCACAAATTATTTTTATGCGCGGGTTGTAGGAGCGAGCCTGCTCGCGATGGTGGTCAACGATGACGCGGGGCATCAGGTTTATCGCCACGACCTCGAGACCATCGCGAGCAGGCTCGCTCCTACAGGGGTGTTGCGTTTACGAACCGATGTAGCTGGTCTTCACGACCGTGTAGAACTCTTGCGCATAGCGACCTTGCTCACGTGATCCATAGGATGAACCTTTACGCCCACCGAACGGAACGTGGTAATCCACACCGGCGGTCGGCAGGTTGACCATCACCATCCCGGCCTGGGAGTGGCGCTTGAAGTGGTTGGCGTACTTCAACGACGTGGTAGCGATGCCCGCCGACAGACCGAACTCGGTGTCGTTGGCCATGGCCAGCGCGGCTTCGTAATCGGCAACGCGGACGATGTTGGCCACCGGTCCGAAGATCTCTTCACGGCTGATGCGCATCGAAGCTTCGCTGTCGGCAAACAGGGTTGGCGCGAGGAAGTAGCCCTCGGTGTCGCACGTCACCAGACCACCGCCGCTGACCAGACGCGCGCCTTCGGACTGGCCGATGTCGATGTACTTCATGTCCTGTTCAAGCTGAGCTTGCGAAACCACCGGACCGATATCGGTGCCAGCCTTCAATGCATGGCCGACCTTGATCGACTTCATGCGTTCGGCCATGGCCTCAACGAACTGGTCGTGGATGCCGGCGGTGACGATGAAGCGGCTGGAAGCGGTGCAACGCTGGCCAGTGGAGTAGAACGCGCTCTGCACCGACAATTCGACCGCTTGCTTGAGGTCGGCGTCGTCGAGAATGATCTGCGGGTTCTTGCCGCCCATTTCCAGCTGGACTTTGGCCTGGCGCGATACGCAGCTGACGGCGATCTGACGACCGACGCCCACGGAACCGGTGAAGCTGATGCCGTCGACTTTCGGGCTGTGGACCAGTGCATCGCCCACCACGCGACCGCTGCCCATCACCAGGTTGAACACACCGGCAGGGAAGCCAGCGCGGGAGATGATTTCGGCCAGTGCCCAGGCGCAACCTGGAACCAGGTCTGCGGGTTTCAGCACGACGCAGTTGCCGTAGGCCAGGGCCGGGGCGATTTTCCATGCCGGAATGGCGATCGGGAAGTTCCACGGGGTGATCAGACCGACCACGCCCAAGGCTTCGCGAGTGACTTCAACGTTGACGCCCGGACGCACCGACGGCAGGTAGTCGCCGGACAGGCGCAGGCACTCGCCAGCGAAGAACTTGAAGATATTACCGGCGCGGGTCACTTCGCCGATGGCTTCAGGCAGGGTCTTGCCCTCTTCCCGGGCCAGCAGGGTGCCGAGTTCTTCGCGACGGGCGAGTATTTCAGTACCGACTTTGTCCAGGGAATCGTGACGCGCCTGAATGCCGGAAGTGGACCAGGCCGGGAACGCAGCACGGGCGGCGTCGATGGCGGCGTGGACCTGAGCCAGGTCAGCCTTGGCGTAGTCGCCGATGGCGTCGCTCAGTTCGGACGGGTTGATGTTGGTCGAATAGTCGCCACCGGCAACCCATTCGCCGTTGATGTAGTTATCGAAACGCGTTGCATCTGCCACTTTGAGATCTCCTCACGCAAAAAGCCGCTGATTGCTCAGCGGCCCTGGTTTATCGGGTGTTACTGGGCGCCCTGCTTGTCGATCAGCGCGGCGAGCATTTCGTACTCTTCGCCGGTCAGATCGGTCAGCGGTGCACGCACCGGGCCTGCGTCGTAGCCGGCAATTTTTGCCCCGGCCTTGACGATGCTCACGGCATAACCGGCCTTGCGGTTACGGATGTCCAGGTACGGCAGGAAGAAGTCGTCGATGATCTTGCCGACGGTAGCGTGATCATCACGAGCGATGGCGTGGTAGAAGTCCATCGCGGTTTTCGGGATGAAGTTGAACACCGCCGAGGAGTAGACCGGCACGCCCAGCGCCTTGTAGGCCGCGGCGTAGACTTCGGCGGTCGGCAAGCCACCCAGGTAGCTGAAGCGATCACCGAGGCGGCGACGGATCGACACCATCAACTCGATATCACCCAGGCCATCCTTGTAGCCGATCAGGTTCGGGCAGCGCTCGGCCAGACGTTCCAGCAGCGGCGCGGTCAGGCGGCAGACGTTACGGTTGTAGACCACCACGCCGATGTTGACCGATTTGCACACGGCCTCAACGTGGGCGGCAACGCCGTCCTGGCTGGCTTCGGTCAGGTAATGCGGCAGCAGCAACAGGCCTTTGGCGCCCAGACGCTCGGCTTCCTGTGCGTATTCGATGGCCTGGCGGGTCGAACCGCCCACACCGGCCAGGATTGGCACGCTGGTGGCGCAGGTGTCGACCGCAGTCTTGATGATTTCCGAATATTCGCTGGCCGCCAGAGAGAAGAACTCACCGGTGCCGCCCGCGGCGAACAACGCCGAGGCACCGTATGGGGCCAGCCATTCGAGACGCTTGATGTAACCCGCGCGATTGAAGTCGCCCTGAGCATTGAAATCGGTGACCGGGAAAGACAGCAGACCGGCAGAGAGGATGGACTTCAGTTCTTGTGGATTCATTATTCGAACACCCTGGATAGCGACGTTGTGTGAGAAAACCGTTCAGCCTGCGCTGAAGTTGTAGGTCATCGTACAACTTAAAATACAACCGTCAACTGCATTTCATCGCGGAGGGTGAAAATTGTTGGACAAGGAGTCGCGCCAGCTCAGGTTTTCAGCGGCCGCTGGCGTAGGGAAAGCGGGACAGGAATGTGGCGGCCAACGGGCTCATTAGAGATACGTTGTCGGAAGATTGACCAATCTGAGCAGACAGACGGGAGGATTTGTGAAATGGCTGATGGCCCTATCGCGAGCAGGCTCGCTCCTACACTGGATCGCCTGTGGACACAAATCTCGTGAACAGCCGAATTCAAATGTGGGAGCGAGCCTGCTCGCGATAGCGGTCTGTCAGACAAGGAGTCGCTCGAAGATAAAACTTACCCCCGCTGCGCCTCAGCTTCTTCATGGGCATGACGCAACCGCTCACGGCTGTTGGTCAGGTGCAAACGCATGGCGGCACGCGCCGCATCGGAATCCTGGCGGGCAATCGCGTCGTAGATTTCTTCGTGCTCACGGCTCAGGCGACTCATGTAGTGCTGCTGGTCGTCATGGGCCAGGCGCGCGGAATTTAGCCGCGTGCGCGGAATGATGCTGGTGCCCAGGTGGGTCATGATGTCGGTGAAATAACGGTTGCCGGTGGACAGCGCGATTTCGAGGTGGAAGGCGAAGTCCGAAGCCACGGCGTCACTGGCGTGAGCGGCGCTTTCATTCAACGCATCGAGAGCAGCGCGCATGTTGGCCAACTGTTCCGGACTGCGACGTTGCGCCGCCAGCCCGGCAGACTCCACTTCCAGGCTGATGCGCAGTTCCAGGATCGCCAGCACATCGCGCAAGGTCACCACGGTCGCCGGGTCGATACGGAAACCGCTCGGGCTCGGCGTGTCGAGCACGAAAGTGCCGATACCGTGGCGGGTTTCCACCTGCCCTGCCGCCTGCAAACGGGATATCGCCTCGCGCACCACCGTGCGGCTGACGCCATGGGCATCCATGATGGCCGACTCGGTGGGCAACTTGTCGCCACGCTTGAGATGGCCATCACGGATCTGCTCGGACAGCACCGTCACCAGTTCCTGAGCGAGGCTGCGGCGCTTGCGTGGGAGGCGTGGTGTGTCGTTCAGGTTTTCCATGGTGAACATCTGTCTCGAAAAAGTCGGCGGCTGAAAGCGCATCATAGCGCAACGCGGTTGTACGATCACCTAACCCCTTGTAGGAGCGAGCTTGCTCGCGATGGACTTGAAAGCGCCGCGTTTATTCAGAAAGCGCGCGTTATCGTTAGCTACCATCGCGAGCAAGCTCGCTCCTACAAGGATTTGCGGTGTTCAGGCGGTCACGGCCTGGTCCACCAAATGACCATTCTCGATACGGATATGCCGCGGGTGGAAGCGCTTCAGACTGCTGCGATGGCCGACACTGACGATGCTCAGTCCCGGCAACTCATCGATCAGCGCCTGATACAGCGTGGCCTCGTCTTCTTCGTCCATCGCCGAGGTGGCTTCGTCCATATACAGCCATTGCGGTGCATAAAGCAGCGCACGGGCAAAGGCCAGGCGCTGCTGCTCACCCGGCGACAACATGCGCTGCCAGTGGTTGGCTTCGTCGAGACGGGCAATCAGGTGCGGCAAGCGACAGGTTTCCAGCACCTGCGCGTAGCGCTCGTTCGGATAGGTATCGCCGGGCTGTGGATAACTGAGGACATCACGCAGGGTGCCAATCGGCAAATACGGTTTTTGCGGCAGGAACAGGTAGCGCGCCGATGGCAGGCGAATACTGCCGTGGCCGGTCGGCCACAGATGTCCCATCGCCCGCAGCAGGGTCGACTTGCCGCTGCCGGAGCGACCGCTGAGCATCACACGCTCGCCCTCCTTCACGGTCATGTCGGCGTTGGTCAGCAGGTGGCGACCTTCAGCAAGGTCCAGGCCGAGGTTGTGCACCTTCAGCACCGAGCCAGAATTCTGTACGTCGATGGCCGGTGCACGCTCTTCGTTGTCGCGCATGGCCTGGTGGAAGCTCAACAGACGATCGCAGGTGGCGCGCCAGGAAGCGAGGCTCTGATACGCACTGATAAACCAGCTGAAGCTTTCCTGCACATTGCCGAATGCCGAGCTGATTTGCATCAACTCGCCCAGTTCGATCTTGCCGGAAAGGTAACGCGGCGCGGCAACCATGAAGGGGAAGATGATGGCGGCCTGGCTGTAACCGGCAGTGAAGAACGTCAGGCGCTTGGACACCTTCATGATGTCCCAGAAGTTATGCCAGACCATCCCGAAGCGGCTGCTCAACCGACGATTTTCGTTCGGCTCGCCGTTGTACAACGCGATGCTTTCGGCATTCTCGCGAATTCGCACCATGGAGAAACGCAGGTCGGCTTCGAAGCGTTGTTGCTGGTTGTTCAGGCCGATCAGGCGACGACCGATCAAATGCGTCAACCAGCTGCCCACCACGGCGTAAACCAGCACGCACCAGAACATGTAGCCGGGAATGGTGATGCCGAACACTTCGATACTGCCCGACACGCCCCACAGAATGATCGAGAACGACACCAGGCTGACGATATTGCGCAGCAGTCCGATACCCAGCTCAAGGGTGTTGGAAGTGAAGTTGTTGAGGTCTTCGGAAATCCGCTGGTCCGGGTTATCGGTGTAACCGCCCTGCTCCAGCTGGTAGTAATTCTTGTCGGCGAGCCAGCGTGCAAAGTGCTTTTCGGTAAGCCATGCCCGCCAGCGGATCGTCAGCATCTGCGTCAGGTATAGCCGGTACACCGCGCCGACAATCGCCACCGCCGCAATCGCACAGAAGTACAGGATCAGTTGCCAGAACGCGGCCTCGTCCTTCTTTTGCAGGGCGTTGTAGAAATCCTTGTACCAGGTGTTGAACCACACCGAGATCCCCACGCTGATCAGCGACAGCGCAATCACCGCGATCAGCAGTGTCCAGGCCTTGACCTTCTCTTCACTGCGCCAGTAAGGCGTGATCATCGCCCACACTTTGCGAAAAAACTGCCCGCGCACGGCGTCGTTGACCGCGGAATACTCAGCGTTCTGATTCATGGATAAGGCTCGATAGAGAAAAGTACGCACACGAACCGATCATAGATGATCGGTCCGGTTTGTCGCGAGATACGGCCCGCATTCGTTCAACGCAGGTTCAGCGGCGAACGGGACGCTTCTGCAGTTTGCGCTGCAGGGTGCGGCGGTGCATGCCCAGGGCACGGGCCGTGGCGGAGATGTTGCCTTCGTGTTCGGTCAGCACGCGCTGGATGTGCTCCCACTGCAGGCGGTCCACGGACATCGGATTTTCCGGCACCAGGCTGTCGAGGTCGGCGTGCTCGGACAGCAGCGCCGCCAGCACGTCGTCGGCATCCGCCGGCTTGCACAGGTAGTTGCAGGCACCGCGCTTGATCGCCTCGACGGCGGTGGCGATGCTCGAATAACCGGTGAGGATCACCACGCGCATTTCCGGGTCCATTTCCAGCAACTTTGGCAGCAGCACCAGGCCGGAGTCGCCGTCCATCTTCAGGTCCAGGGCGGCGTAATCCGGCAGGTCGGCCTTGGCCAGCTCCAGGCCTTCCTCGGCGGAACCGGCAGTGCTGACGCGAAAACCCCGACGGGCCATGGCGCGGGCCATGACGCGGGTGAATGTGGCGTCGTCATCGACCAGCAACAAATGCGGCAGTTCTTCGCCTTCGACTTGGATCTCTTCACTCATGTTCGTCTCCTCGGGCGACACGGGGCAGGCGCAGCTCGGTGAGCGTGCCACCTTCCTCATGACTGTAGAGTTTCACTGAGCCGCCGGCGCGTGTCACGCTGGCCTTGCTCAAAAACAGGCCCAGGCCGAAGCCTTTGCCCTTGGTGGTAAAAAACGGCTTGCCGATTTGCTCGGCGATGGCCAGCGGCACACCGGCGCCATGGTCACGAATGCTGATGGTGAGGTTTTCCCAATCCCAGTCCAGCGTCACTTGCAGCCCTTCGGGGCAGGCATCGGCAGCGTTGTTCAACAGATTCAGCAAAGCCTGGGTCAGGTCCGGTGGCGGTGCCATGCGGGGAACCGGGCCCTGGCCGAGGCGCTGGAAGCGATAACTGGCTTCCGGGCGCATCAGGTGCCAGCGATTGAGGGCTTCATCAAGCCAATCGGTGACGTCCTGCATCTCCACCGCCAACCGGCGATTGGCCTCGGCGGCGCGCACCAGATGCTGCAAGGTCTCTTTACACAACTTGACCTGATCCTGCAGCACGCTCAGGTCATCCTGCAACATCGGGTCATGGTGGTCCTGACGCATTTCCTTGAGTAGCACACTCATGGTCGCCAGCGGCGTGCCCAGTTCATGGGCCGCACCGGCGGCCTGGGTAGCGACGGCCAGCAGTTGTTGATCGCGCAGGCCTTCTTCGCGACGAATGGCGCGCAACTCTTCCTGGCGACGCAGCTCTTCGGCCATGCGCGCGGCGAAGAACGTAATCACCGCAGCCGCGAGGGCAAAGCTCAACCACATCCCGTACACCTGCAGGTTTTCCCGAGCGATCGGGAAGGTTTGCAGCGGGTAGAACTGCGCCAGCAACAACGTGTACATCGTCAGCGCGATACCCGACAGGATCACCGAATAACGCCAAGGCAACGTCACGGCGGCAATGGTCAGCGGCACCAGGTAATAGGAGACGAAGGGGTTGGTCGAGCCACCGGAGAAATACAGCAAGGCGCTGTGGATAAACAGGTCGCAAGCCAGTTGCACGGCATATTCGAGCTCGGTCACCGGCCACGAGGTGCGCAGGCGAATCGCCGTGAAGACGCACAGCAGCATTGAACATGCGAGCGTTGCCGCCAGTTGAAACCAGGGCAGTGGCAGCAATTCGAGCCAGTAGGCCAGGCCAACGGAACCGGCCTGGGCGGCCAGCACCAACGTGCGGATGAACGTCAGCCGCCAGAGGTTCTGGCGAGTGGCGGAAGTGATTTGAACGGGGGCGAGCATGAGCTCTCCTGATGAGCGCTCCAGGCGGATCGCAGGGAGTATAACCAAGCACGGGGGCTGACAGGCAAAAGTGCGGCAAACGGCCACATGCCTGTAGGAGCAGCCGGTCGACGCTCGATTGCTCGCGATGGTCGTCAACGATTACGAGGGAGTCCTGATACCCTGCGGCGCTTTCGGTTTTTTCGCGAGCAAGCTCGCTCCTACAGGGATGCATCTGTATAGAAGTTGTAACTGTGCGAACCGGAGCATAAAAGCTAGAGTCTGATGGTTTCACGCAGGCCCGGATCATACCCCTGCGCACCTTTCAAGGAGCCTTCATGCACACATTCCGCCGCAGCGCCGCCCTCCTCGCCCTGGGCGTTGGCACCGTCGCCAGCCTCCCGGCCCTGGCCGCCGACGAGCTTCATTACAACCAGATTTCCCTGCGCGCCGAAGTCAGTCAGGAAGTGGCCCGCGACCTGATGATCGTGACCCTCTACACCGAAGAACAGAACAGCGACCCGGCCAAACTCGCCGCCGACGTCAGCACCACCATGAACAAGGCGCTGGCCAAGGCCAAGCAAGTCAAGGACATCACCCTGCGCCAGGGCAGCCGCAACAGCTACCCGATCTATGACACCAAGGGCCAGAAAATCACCGGCTGGCGCGAGCGCGCCGAATTGCGCCTGGAAAGCCCGAACTTCGCCGCGCTGTCGAAGCTGACCGGCGAACTGCTCACCGACCTGAAAATGGGCGGCATGGACTTCGCCATCGCCACCCCGACCCGCAAGGCCAGCGAAGACGCCCTGCTCAAAGACGCCGTGAGCGCGTTCAAGGCTCGCGCCCAGCTTGCGACTGATGCTCTGGGCGGCAAGAGCTATAAAATCGTCAACCTGAACCTCAACAGCAACGGTTATCCACAGCCTTACCTGCGCGCGCCGATGATGATGAAAGCCGCCGCCATGGACAGCGTACCGGTGACGCCGGATGTCGAGGCCGGCACCAGCCAGGTCAGCATGACCGCGGATGGTTCGATTGAAGTGCTGATGCCTTGAATCGATAGCCCGCAAACAAAAGACGGCGATCATTCAGATGATCGCCGTTTTTTTTTGGCAGTTTTCAGGCATGAGCTATAACTGGAGAGACCACCGGGAAAAGCTGGCAGTTGTACCGGGTGCAACTGAGTTCGATTGGCCACTATTGGTGCAACAATAACCACTCTTATTCACGCCATACCCACCCCACAATTCGGGGTATGAATAAGTAACACCCTCGCCCCACTCGGGAGCAACCAGGACCGCGAGCGCACTGCAAAAGTGCGTCATTTGCACAGTAAAAAAGCCGCGCAAACGGTCAAATGCGCCAGAAATTACACAAATGCGACATTAAGGTACGTTCGTGCCACTGTTTAAGGCTAGTAGTCACTCTGGATCTTGCATTGGGTATGGCCCCTGCATAAGTATCCGCAGGCACGACTCACGAGGTCGTCCTCTAATTCCAAAAATGACAACAAATCATGAGGCCACCATGCTTAAACACGCGGTCATTCCGTTTTTAGTTGGCGCAAGCTTGTTAGCCAGCGCACCGTTCGCCCAAGCAGCGACTAACCTGGTGTTCTGCTCCGAAGGGAGCCCGGCCGGTTTCGATCCAGGTCAATACACCACCGGAACCGACTTCGACGCCTCTGCAGAAACCATGTTCAACCGCCTCACCCAGTTCGAGCGCGGCGGTACCGCCGTAATTCCTGGTCTGGCGACCAGCTGGGACGTCTCCGATGACGGCCTGACGTACACCTTCCACCTGCGTGAAGGCGTCAAGTTCCATACCACGCCGTACTTCAAGCCAACTCGTGAGTTCAACGCCGACGACGTGCTGTTCACCTTTAATCGCATGATTAACAAGGATGACCCGTTCCGCAAAGCGTACCCGACTGAATTCCCGTACTTCACCGACATGGGGATGGATACCAACATCACCAAGATCGATAAAGTCGACGACAAGACTGTCAAGTTCACCCTCAAGGACGTTGATGCCGCGTTCATCCAGAACATGGCCATGAGCTTCGCCTCGATCCAGTCCGCCGAGTACGCTGCCCAGCTGCTCAAGGACGGCAAGGCCGCCGACATCAACCAGAAGCCGGTTGGTACTGGCCCGTTCGTGTTCAAGAGCTACCAGAAAGACTCCAACATCCGCTACACCGGGAACAAGGACTACTGGAAGCCTGACGACGTGAAGATCGACAACCTGATCTTCGCCATCACCACCGACCCATCGGTACGTATCCAGAAGCTGAAGAAGAACGAGTGCCAGGTCACCCTGTTCCCTCGTCCGGCCGACCTGAAGGCACTGCGCGAAGACAAGACCCTGAAGCTGCCTGACCAGGCGGGTTTCAACCTCGGTTACATCGCCTACAACGTGATGCCCAAGGTCAAGGGACAAACCGATGCGAACCCGCTGGCTGACCTGAAGGTACGCCAGGCAATGGACATGGCGGTCAACAAGCAACAGATCATCGACTCCGTGTACCAGGGTGCCGGCCAGCTGGCGGTCAACGCCATGCCTCCGACCCAGTGGTCCTACGACACCACCATCAAGGATGCGCCGTACAACCCTGAGAAAGCCAAAGAGCTGCTCAAGGAAGCCGGCGTGAAAGATGGCACCGAAATCGTTCTCTGGGCGATGCCGGTACAGCGTCCATACAACCCGAACGCCAAGCTGATGGCAGAAATGCTGCAGTCCGACTGGTCCAAGATCGGCCTCAAGGTCAAGATCCAGAGCTACGAGTGGGGCGAGTACATCAAGCGTTCCAAAGGTGGCGAGAACCAGGCGATGCTGATTGGCTGGAGCGGTGACAATGGTGATCCGGACAACTGGCTGAACGTGCTGTTCGGCTGCGACTCGCTGGAAGGCAACAACTTCTCCAAATGGTGCGACAAGAAGTTTGACGACATCGTCAAGCAAGCCAAGCGCACTTCGGACCAAAGCAAACGCACCGAGCTGTACAAACAGGCGCAACACGTCCTCAAAGACGCCGTGCCTATGACACCTATCGCTCACTCGACGGTGTTCCAACCCATGCGCGCCAACGTGCAGGACTTCAAGATCAGCCCATTTGGCTTGAACTCCTTCTACGGCGTCAGCGTCAGCAAATAAGGTTTTGCAACGGCGACGTTCCTGACGTCGCCGTTGCTTTATCTTCCGAGAAGGCAGGAATTCGCCTACATCCTAATCCGCAGCTGACTACAGCATCGGGCGAGGACGCGTTGCCATTTCCTACGAGTCTTTAGGACTCTACGCATTTACTGCCGGACCCATGGCTCATACCGTCGGGATCTGACCAGTGCACGCGTGGGTCATCGGTTACTGCTGTGTGCATGGCTTGAAATCAGTGATGCCTCTACGTCCGCGGACGGGACGGCGGCTCATTGAAAACACTTTGAGAGAAAAGGAAGCGTTATGCGCCATACCCTGGTTTTATCCGCATTGCTGGGCACCGGCCTGTTGGCCGCCACTTCCATCAGCCAGGCCGCCAACAACAGCCTGGTGTTCTGCTCCGAAGGCAGCCCCGCCGGTTTCGACACGGCGCAGTACACCACTGCGACCGACAACGACGCCGCCGAGCCGCTGTACAACCGGTTGGCGGAGTTTGAAAAAGGCGCGACCAACGTCGTACCGGGCCTGGCCACGAGCTGGGATATTTCCGAGGACGGCCTCAAATACACGTTTCACCTGCGCGAAGGGGTGAAGTTTCATACCACCAAATACTTCACGCCGACCCGCGACTTCAATGCAGATGACGTGCTGTTCACCTTCAATCGCATGCTCGATCCGCAGCAACCTTTCCGTAAGGCTTATCCGACAGAGTTTCCTTACTTCAACGGCATGAGCCTGAACAAGAACATCGCCAAGGTCGAAAAGACCGGGCCGCTGACCGTGGTCATGACGCTCAATAGCGTGGACGCCGCGTTCATCCAGAACATCGCCATGAGCTTCGCCGCCATCCTTTCGGCCGAATACGCCGACAAGCTGCTGGCCGAAGGCAAGCCGAGCGACATCAACCAGAAGCCGATCGGCACCGGGCCGTTCGTGTTCAAGAGCTACCAGAAAGACTCGAACATCCGTTACACCGGCAACCAGCAGTACTGGGATCCGAGCCGGGTCAAGCTCGACAACCTGATTTTCGCCATCAACACCGACGCCTCGGTGCGCGTGCAGAAACTCAAGGCCGGCGAGTGCCAGATCACCCTGCACCCGCGCCCTGCCGATGTGACTGCGCTGAAGAACGACCCGGCCCTGCAACTGATCGAGAAGCCTGGTTTCAACCTCGGCTACATCGCCTACAACGTGCGCCACAAACCCTTCGACCAGCTCGAAGTGCGCCAGGCGCTGGACATGGCGGTGAACAAGCAAGGCATTCTCAATGCCGTCTACCAGGGCGCGGGGCAACTGGCGGTCAACGCCATGCCGCCGACCCAATGGTCCTATGACGACACGATCAAGGACGCCGCCTACAACCCGGAAAAAGCCAGGGAATTGCTCAAGGCTGCCGGCGTCAAGGAAGGCACCGAAATCACCCTTTGGGCCATGCCGGTCCAGCGTCCGTACAACCCCAACGCCAAGTTGATGGCCGAGATGCTCCAGGCCGACTGGGCGAAGATCGGCCTCAAGGTCAAGATCGTCAGCTATGAGTGGGGCGAGTACATCAAGCGCACCAAGAATGGCGAGCACGACATCAGCCTGATCGGCTGGACCGGTGACAACGGTGATCCGGACAACTGGCTGGGCACGCTCTACAGTTGCGACGCCATTGGCGGCAACAACTACTCGATGTGGTGTGATCCGGCTTACGACAAGCTGATCAAGCAGGCCAAGGTCGTCACCGACCGCGACCAGCGCACCCTGCTCTACAAACAGGCGCAGCAGTACCTCAAGCAGCAGGTGCCGATCACGCCAGTCGCTCACTCAACGGTCAACCAGCCGCTGAGCGCCAAAATCGAAGGGTTCAAGGTGAGCCCGTTCGGTCGCAACGTTTTCTCGGGTGTCAGCATAGAAAAATAACCGATTAGCCAGAAATGCCGGGGGGCGGATTTTCCGCCCTCACGCAGACGCTTTGCCGTCTTTTGCCAATTTGGCCTGCAGCAAACGTTTGCGATGCCGTGAATGAGTTCTAAACCAATAGCCGGATCACAAAAAAAGACCGGCATAAAAAAAGAAAGTAAGGAGCTTTACCCATGAAACTGAGCAGCACCGCGTTATTGGCCTTGGCCATAAGCAGCGTAACCGCCACGGCTTACGCAGAGTCCCAAAGCCAGGCTTTCACCCCGGTTACCGTGAACGAGAAAAACGCCCAAAGCGAAGCCACCGGCTTTGTCGAAGGCCAGTCGATCACCGGCACCACGCGTAACTGGTATGCCAACGAGCAACTGCAACGCGGCGCCAAGTTCGCCTACAAAAAGGACGGCGTTTCGACCCCGACCGATCGCCGGATCAACTGGGTCCAGGGCACCATCCTCAAGTACAACTCGGGCTTCACCGAAGGCACCGTAGGCTTCAGCACTGAAGTGGCGGCATACAACGCCATCGCCCTGGACCGGGACCGCAAAGACCTGGCGTCCAACAACGGTGGCGCGCCGGGCTCTCGTCCAGGCGCGGGCAACAACCGTACTCTGACCAAAGAAGGCGGCGACGCTCAAGGCCAGTGGAGCAAACTGGGCCTGGCCAACGTCAAGGCGCGTGTCTCCAACAGCACCCTGACCGCCGGCCGCATGAACTTCAGCAGCCCGATGGTCGACGTGATCGGTAACCGTGCACTGCCTTCGAGCTTCCAGGGCGTGGCCCTGCACAGCGAAGAGCTGAACAACCTGGCCTTCGACCTGGCCACCTTCGACCGCAACTCACCGCGTACCGAAGAAAGCCAGCGCAAATTCCGCACCGAATACGCCAACGGCATCGTCGAAACCGACCACGTTCACACCGGCGGTATCACCTACACCCCATTTGCCAGCCTGACCACCAGCCTCTGGGCGACCCAGGCTGAAGACATCTGGAACCAGTACTACTTCGGCGCCTCTCACGTACTGGGCGACAGCCAGGTACTGAGCCTGACCACCGGCCTGAACTACTACAAAACCAAGGAAACCGGTAAAGCCCTGATCGGTGATATCGACAACGACACCTACTCGCTGTCGTTCGGCCTGACCCACCAGGCCCACACCCTGACCCTCTCGTATCAGGAGGTGAACGGTAACGAGTACTTCGACTACCTGCACGAAACCAACGGCATCTACCTGGCCAACTCCCTGCTGTCGGACTTCAACGGCCCGAACGAAAAATCGTTCCAGGTTGCCTACGGTCTGAACATGGCCGAATACGGCGTGCCAGGCCTGAAGTTCAACATCTACCAGGCTCGCGGCTGGGGCATCGACGGTACTCACTACACCGGCAACGGCGGCGTGGCAGGCAAGGGTTACGACGGCATCCAGTCCCAGGATGGCGAACACCACTATGAATACGGCATCGGCGCGACCTACGCCGTGCAGAGCGGCCCGCTCAAGGCCACCACGATCCGCGGCACCTACACCGCTCACCGTGCCAGCGAAAACCAGGCTGACGGCAGCATCAACGAGTTCCGTCTCGTGACCACGGTTCCGTTCAACATCCTGTAATGCCCGTGCCGAACGGCTGATTCAATGACGAATCGGCCGTTCGGCTTTTGTCCTTTAACTGATTGCAGAGGGTTCTTGATGAAAATGCTTCCCCTACGTGCGGCCATCGCGGCTGCCTTGCTGAGTGTCGCGATGGGTGTATCGGCCAAGCCGCTGGTGGTCTGCACCGAAAACAGCCCCGAAGGCTTCGACATGGTCCAGTACACGACTGCAGTCACCGCCGATGCCGTGGCCGAAACCATCTTCAATCGGCTGGCGGACTTCAAGCCCGGCACCACCGAAGTGATTCCGGCGCTGGCCGATTCCTGGGACATCAGCGAAGACGGCCTGACCTACACGTTCCATTTGCGTAAAGGCGTCAAGTTCCACACCACCGAATACTTCAAGCCGACCCGCGACATGAATGCCGACGATGTGGTCTGGAGCTTCCAGCGCCAGCTGGACCCGAATCATCCGTGGCACAAACTGTCGAGCGTGGGCTTCCCGTACTTTGAAAGCATGGGCTTCAAGGAACTGCTCAAGAGCGTCGAGAAAGTCGACGACAACACGGTCAAGTTCACCCTGACCCGTCGCGAAGCGCCGTTCCTGGCCGACATTGCCATGGCTTTCTCCTCGATCTACTCCGCCGAGTACGCCGACCAGTTGCTCAAGGCGAACAAGACCGGCGACCTGAACAACAAGCCAGTCGGCACCGGCCCGTTCGTATTCCAGCGCTACAACAAGGACGCCCAGGTTCGCTTCAAGGCCAACCCGGATTACTTCCGTGGCAAGCCACCGGCTGATGCGCTGATCCTGGCCATCGCCACCGACAACAACGTGCGCCTGCAAAAGCTCAAGGCCAACGAGTGCCAGGTCGCGCTGTATCCGAAGCCGGATGATATCCCGAGCATCAAGAAAGACGACAAGCTGAAAGTCGATGAACTGAACGCGATGACCGTCGCGTACATCGCCATCAACACCACGCACAAGTACCTGAGCGATGTGCGGGTGCGTAAAGCCATCGACATCGCTTTCGACAAGGAAGCGGCTGTCAACGCGCTGTTCGGCAAGGGCAATGCAACAGCCGCAGTCAACCCGTTCCCGGACACCCTGCTGGGCTTCAACCACACACTGAAGAACCCGGCCCGTGACCTGGACAAGGCCCGTGCCCTGCTCAAGGAAGCCGGCGTACCGGAAGGCACCACCTTCACCCTGTTCACCCGCAACGGAGGCGGTGCAACCAACCCGAACCCGATGCTCGGCGCGCAGATGATGCAAGCCGACCTGGCCAAGGTCGGGATCAAGATCGACATCCGCGTGATGGAATGGGGCGAAATGCTCAAACGCGCGAAAAACGGCGAGCACGACATGGTTTCCGCCGGATGGGCGGGCGACAACGGCGACCCGGATAACTTCCTGACGCCTATGCTCAGTTGTGAAGCGGCCAAGAACGGCGAAAACTATGCACGCTGGTGCAATGACAAGTTCCAGGCCCTGATCGATCAGGCCCGGGAAAAAACCGACCCGGCCGAACGCGCAGCGCTCTACGAACAGGCCCAGGTTATTTTCAACCAGGACCAGCCGTGGATCAGCTTGGCACACACTAGAATGTTTACCGCAATGCGCAACAACGTAGAGGGCTATCACATTAGCCCACTCACCACGAATAACTTCGCCACCACCCAGGTGAAGTAATAAGAAAACTCCCGGCATTCCTGACCCAGGCATGCCGGGCACGCCTAACCGGCTGATGAGGTACAACACACGATGTTTAGTTTTATTGCCCGCCGACTGGGGTTGTTGATCCCCACGTTCTTCGGCATCACCTTGCTGACTTTCGCGCTGATTCGCATGATCCCGGGCGACCCCGTAGAAGTCATGATGGGAGAACGCAGGGTCGATCCCGAAATGCACGCTCAGGCAATGGAACGCCTAGGTCTGAACAAACCCCTGTATGCCCAGTACCTGGATTACATCGGCAAGCTGGCCCACGGCGATCTCGGGGAATCCCTGCGTACCCGTGAAAGCGTGTGGAGCGAGTTCACCTCCCTGTTCCCCGCGACCCTGGAACTGTCCATGGCCGCCCTGTTGTTCGCCGGCATCCTGGGCCTCCTGGCCGGGGTAATCGCGGCACTCAAGCGAGGGTCCCTGTTCGACCATGGGGTGATGGGTATCTCCCTGGCGGGATACTCGATGCCGATCTTCTGGTGGGGCCTGATCCTGATCATGTTCTTCTCGGTAAGCCTTGGCTGGACCCCGGTATCCGGGCGGATCGACCTGCTGTATGACATCGAGCCGCGCACCGGCTTCATGCTGATCGATACCCTGCTGGCCGACGAGCCGGACGCCTTCTTCGACGCCCTGCACCACTTGATCCTGCCAGCCATTGTGCTGGGTACCATCCCGCTGGCGGTGATCGCACGGATGACCCGTTCCTCGATGCTCGAAGTGCTGCGCGAAGACTACATCCGCACCGCCAAGGCCAAAGGCCTGTCGCCGGCGCGCGTGGTGTTCGTGCACGGTCTGCGCAACGCGCTGATTCCGGTGCTGACGGTGGTCGGCCTGCAAGTCGGCACCCTGCTGGCCGGTGCGGTCCTGACCGAAACCATCTTCTCGTGGCCCGGCATCGGCAAATGGCTGATCGAAGCCATTGGCGCCCGGGATTATCCCGTCGTGCAAAACGGCATCCTGTTAATCGCCTGCCTGGTGATTGTGGTCAACTTCGTAGTGGACATCCTCTACGGCTTTGCCAACCCACGCATCCGTCATCAGCGCTGAGATCATGACCATGACCACTCCAATTCCATCGGTAGCAGTCGATCAAAGCCTGCTGTACCCGTCTCCGTACAAAGAATTCTGGCAAGCGTTCTCCAAGAACAAAGGTGCCGTCGCCGGTCTGATGTTCATGCTGCTGGTGATTTTCTGCGCCATCTTCGCCCCGTGGGTCGCCCCTCATGACCCGAGCGAGCAATACCGCGACTTCCTGCTGACTCCGCCGGCCTGGCTGGAAGGTGGGCAACTGCAGTTCCTGCTCGGCACCGATGAGCTGGGCCGCGACCTGCTGTCGCGTCTGATCACTGGCTCGCGCCTGTCCTTGATGATCGGCTTGTCCTCGGTGGTGATGTCGCTGATTCCGGGGATCCTGCTGGGTCTGTTCGCCGGGTTTTTCCCGCGCGTGCTCGGCCCGACCATCATGCGTCTGATGGACATCATGCTGGCCCTGCCGTCCCTGCTGCTGGCCGTGGCGATCGTCGCCATCCTCGGCCCTGGCCTGATCAACACCGTGATCGCCATTGCCGTGGTGTCCCTGCCGTCCTACGTTCGTCTGACCCGCGCTGCGGTGATGGGCGAACTGAACCGCGACTACGTGACCGCCGCGCGCCTGGCCGGTGCCGGCCTGCCACGCCTGATGTTCGTCACCGTGCTGCCAAACTGCATGGCGCCGCTGATCGTTCAGGCCACCCTGAGCTTCTCCTCGGCGATCCTCGATGCCGCCGCACTGGGCTTCCTCGGCCTTGGCGTACAACCGCCAACCCCTGAGTGGGGCACCATGCTGGCTTCGGCCCGCGACTACATCGAACGCGCCTGGTGGGTGGTGAGCCTGCCTGGTTTGACCATTTTGCTCAGCGTGCTGGCAATCAACCTGATGGGCGACGGCCTGCGCGATGCGCTGGACCCGAAACTCAAGAACGCCGCCTGAGGAGATTCCCATGTCACTGCTAGAAATCAAGAATCTCAACGTTCGCTTCGGCGACAAAACCGCTACGCCAGTCGTCGATGGTCTCGACCTGCAAGTGGACAAGGGCGAAGTGCTGGCCATCGTTGGCGAGTCCGGCTCCGGCAAGTCCGTGACCATGATGGCGCTGATGGGCCTGATCGAGCATCCGGGGATCGTCACCGCTGACGCCCTGAATTTCGACGGCAAGAACATGCTCAAGCTCAACAATCGCCAGCGTCGACAGATCGTCGGTAAAGACCTGTCCATGGTCTTCCAGGATCCGATGACCGCGCTGAACCCGAGCTACACCGTCGGTTTCCAGATCGAAGAAGTGCTGCGCCTGCACCTGAAAATGTCCGGCAAGGCTGCCCGCAAGCGCGCCATCGAACTGCTGGAAAAAGTCGAGATCCCGGGTGCCGCTAGCCGCATGGACGCCTACCCGCATCAACTGTCCGGTGGCATGAGCCAGCGTGTCGCGATTGCCATGGCAATTGCCGGCGAACCGAAACTGCTGATCGCCGACGAACCGACCACCGCACTGGACGTCACCATTCAGGCGCAGATCATGGACCTGCTGCTGGCCTTGCAGAAAGAGCAGAACATGGGCCTGGTGCTGATCACCCACGACCTCGCCGTCGTGGCTGAAACCGCCCAGCGCGTGTGCGTGATGTACGCAGGCCAAGCGGTCGAAGTCGGTCAGGTGCCGCAACTGTTCGACATCCCGGCGCACCCGTACAGCGAAGCGCTGCTCAAGGCGATTCCGGAACACAGCCTGGGCGCCTCGCGCCTGTCGACCCTGCCGGGCATCGTTCCCGGTCGCTACGACCGCCCGCAAGGTTGCCTGCTGTCGCCACGCTGCCCGTACGTGAAAGACAACTGCCGTCAACAACGTCCGGCCCTTGACCAGAAAAGCAACAGCCTCGCTCGCTGCTTCTACCCGCTGAACCAGGAGGTGGCGTAATGGCCGTCGTTCTTACCGCCCGTGACCTGACCCGTCACTACGAGGTGTCCCGAGGCCTGTTCAAGGGTCACGCCACCGTGCGCGCCCTCAACGGTGTGTCGTTCGAACTGGAAGCCGGCAAGACCCTCGCTGTCGTCGGCGAATCGGGTTGCGGCAAATCCACCCTGGCCCGTGCCCTGACTCTGATCGAAGTGCCGTCCTCCGGCTCCTTGAAAATCGCCGGGCAAGAAGTTGCCGGCGCCGACAAGGCCCAGCGCAAGCAACTGCGCAAGGACGTGCAGATGGTGTTCCAGAGCCCGTACGCCTCGTTGAACCCTCGGCAGAAAGTCGGCGATCAACTGGCTGAGCCGCTGCTGATCAACACCAACCTGAGCGCCGCGGAACGTCGCGAGAAAGTCCAGGCGATGATGAAGCAAGTGGGCTTGCGTCCCGAGCACTACCAGCGTTATCCGCACATGTTCTCCGGCGGTCAGCGCCAGCGGATCGCCCTGGCCCGCGCGATGATGCTGCAACCGAAAGTGCTGGTGGCGGACGAGCCGACCTCGGCACTGGACGTGTCGATTCAGGCGCAGGTGCTCAACCTGTTCATGGATTTGCAACAGGAGTTCAACACCGCCTATGTGTTCATCTCCCACAACCTGGCAGTGGTACGCCACGTTGCCGACCACGTGATGGTGATGTACCTCGGTCGTCCGGTGGAAATGGGGGCGAAAGAGGACATTTACTCCCGCCCTCTGCACCCCTACACCCAGGCGCTGTTGTCGGCGACGCCGGCCATCCACCCGGATCCGGACAAGCCGAAAATCAAGATCGTCGGCGAGTTGCCCAACCCGTTGAATCCGCCGTCCGGCTGCGCCTTCCATAAGCGCTGCCCGTACGCCACCGAGCGTTGCAGCACTGAAGAGCCGGCCCTGCGCCTGCTCGCCGGCCGCCAGGTGGCTTGCCACTACGCCGAACAATTCCTCGACGGCGCGGCATAAAAAACTGTAGGAGCCAGCCTGCTGGCGATAGCGGCATACCAGTCAACATTTCTGTTTACGAGTACACCGCAATCGCCAGCAGGCTGGCTCCTACAGGGATTGAGTAGCTCAAGCAGTCAGCGTTAACCCGCCCCCTTCCGCCTCGATTGCGCATCATTCAGGTAGAAGGGGGTTTCTTTTGCCTGCAATAGAGTGACTAGGTCTGGCTGTCGCCTTCTTCCTCATCGGAGTCCGGCTCGTCGGTGGTCGAGTCATCGTCGTTGTCAGCACCACCCTGCCCCTGATCTCCTGGTTCCGATTCTGACTTGGCGATCATCAACCCCGCATAACCCGCCTGCCCGCTCGAAGCCTGCTCCCCATGATCGATACACTCGGCCCACGCCATCGAAGTTCCGAGCGAAAACATCACCATCACCTTCAACAGCAGTAAAACGCGAAACAATCTGTTCATAGCCGATTCCTTCCTTTCGTTGAGTGCCTGTCTGGCGCTGAGTCAAATCTAGTTCCGATCAGCCGGGTTCTCCAGATTGGATGCTATCGAGCGGGGGAAAATGCAGAGGGTTTGGAGACTGGTTTGGAATAGGGGCTATTCCCAATTCCACTAACACCAAAGAACCGTGTAGGAGCGAGCTCGCTCGCGATGGACGTTAACGATGACGCGCTCTGTCCGGATAAACGCAGCGCGGCTGGAATCTTCGCGAGCAAGCTCGCTCCTACAGGGAATTGCAACAGACAATAAAAAGCCCCGAGGCTTTCACGTCGGGGCTTTTGGATTTTGCAATTCAGCGCTTAGTGATGCTCACGCGTCGCACGGAATTTCACGTCCGGCCAGCGCTCTTCCATCAGGGCCAGGTTGACCCGCGTAGGCGCGAGGTAGGTCAGGTGACCGCCGCCGTCCAGTGCCAGGTTTTCCACGGCCTTGTTGGAGAATTCCTCAAGCTTCTTCTTGTCGCTGCATTCGATCCAGCGCGCCGAGTAAACAGTGATCGGCTCGTAGGAGCACTCGACCTTGTATTCCTCCTTCAAACGGCTGGCGACCACATCGAACTGCAGCACACCGACGGCGCCGAGGATGATGTCGTTGCTGCGTTCCGGGAAGAACACCTGGGTCGCGCCTTCTTCGGCCAGCTGTTGCAGGCCCTGGCGCAGTTGCTTGGATTTCAGCGGATCTTTCAGGCGTACACGGCGGAACAATTCCGGAGCGAAGTGCGGGATGCCGGTGAAACCCAGGACTTCGCCTTCGCTGAAGGTGTCGCCGATCTGGATGGTGCCGTGGTTGTGCAGGCCGATGATGTCGCCGGCAAACGCCTCTTCAAGCTGCTCACGCTCGGAGGAGAAGAAGGTCAGCGCGTCGCCGATCCGCACGTCCTTGCCGGTGCGCACGTGGCGCATCTTCATGCCTTTTTCGTACTTGCCGGAGCAGATACGCATGAAGGCGATGCGGTCGCGGTGTTTCGGGTCCATGTTCGCCTGGATCTTGAAGATGAAGCCCGAGAACTTCTCTTCCACCGGCTCCACGGTACGCTCGTTGGCCACGCGTGCCAGTGGGCGGGGGGCCCAATCAACCACGGCGTCGAGGACGTGGTCGACACCGAAGTTGCCCAGTGCCGTACCGAAGAATACCGGGGTCAGTTGGCCGTCGAGGAACTCCTGCTGGTTGAACTCGTGGCAGGCGCCCTGCACCAGTTCCAGCTGTTCGATGAAACGCTCGTACTCGTCACCCAAATGGGCGCGGGCTTCATCGGAGTCGAGCTTCTCGATGATTTTCACATCGGTGCGCTCATGGCCGTGACCGGCGGTGTACACGATGATGTAGTCATCGGCAAGGTGATACACGCCCTTGAAGTCGCGGTAGCAACCAATCGGCCAGGTGATCGGCGCCGCCTTGATCTTGAGGACGGCCTCGATTTCGTCGAGCAGTTCGATCGGGTCGCGGATGTCACGGTCGAGTTTGTTGATGAAGCTGACGATCGGCGTGTCACGCAGACGGCAGACGTCCATCAGGGCGATGGTCCGTGGCTCTACACCTTTACCGCCGTCGAGCACCATCAACGCCGAGTCCACTGCTGTCAGGGTGCGGTAGGTGTCTTCGGAGAAGTCTTCGTGGCCCGGGGTGTCGAGCAGGTTGATCATGTGTTCGCGATACGGGAACTGCATGACCGACGTGGTAATGGAGATACCACGCTGCTTTTCCATTTCCATCCAGTCGGAGGTGGCATGGCGATCGGATTTACGAGATTTCACCGTACCGGCTACCGCAATCGCCTTGCCCATCAGCAAGAGCTTCTCGGTGATGGTGGTCTTACCGGCATCGGGGTGGGAAATAATGGCGAAAGTGCGGCGTTTCGCGACTTCGGCGGCCTGTTTGGTCATGGGAAATCGCCTGGCAGGTGATTCAAAAAAGGGCGCAGATTATAGCCCAAGTTGATCCAAGAACCGAACCGTTGAGCATATTAGGGGTGGCCAAATGCTGCTTCAGATGGGAACCTTTTAAAGCAAGGAGACGTCCACTCCCCCGTTACGACCACTCGTCGGGGGCCTGAAACACCTGCAAATCGGCCTGACGAGGCTGTGCTCATGGCTCGATAAGCCGTGCGCTTACCCTCTGTAGGAGCGAGCTCGCTCGCGAAAAACGTCCAGACAACGCGTACATTCAAGTACCCAGCGTTATCGTTGACGCCCATCGCGAGCAGGCTCGCTCCTACAGTGGAACGCGCTCGGCTTGAGCTGCTTCTCGCGATCATTTTTTCGGCAGCCAGGAATGGCGTTGCCACACGAAAAAGTGTTCGCCGACTGAAAAAAGGAGTCCGCCTGTGGCTATCCACTATGGCAAAGGGCTGATAGGAGGCGCGCTGGTAATCGCCCTTCTGGCCCTGCTGATCCAATGGATCGGCATCAACACGATCGAACTTTACCGCGACGATTTGTTGTTTTACCTGCAAGCTCATCTGGTTCTCGTCCTCGCTTCCATGCTGGCCGCCCTTGTCGTGGGCATTCCTGCCGGCATCTTCCTCAGCCGCCCGTCCATGGTCGGCCGCGCCGAACGCTTCATGCAGTTCTTCAACATCGGCAACACCGTTCCGCCCCTGGCCGTCCTGGCCATCGCCCTGGGCATTCTCGGCATCGGCAGCGGTCCTGCCATCTTCGCCCTGTTCCTCGCCTCGCTACTGCCCATCGTGCGCAACACCTATGAAGGCCTGAAAAACGTTCAGGGTTCGCTCAAGGAAGCCGCCGTCGGCATCGGCATGACCCCGCTCCAGGTGCTGTGGAAAGTCGAATTGCCCAACGCGGTGCCGATCATCATCGGTGGTGTGCGCGTGGCATTGGCGATCAATGTCGGGACGGCGCCGCTGGCGTTCCTGATCGGCGCCAACAGTCTCGGCAGCCTGATTTTCCCTGGCATCGCCCTGAACAATCAGCCGCAATTGCTGCTCGGCGCGGCCTGCACCGCCCTGCTGGCCTTATTGCTCGACGGCCTGGTGACACTCGCCAGCCGCCTCTGGCTCGAACGCGGCTTGCGCCCGTCTTAAGCCTCGGCAAAGGAATCGTCATGAAAACATCAAGCTTTTTACTAGGCTGCGTCCTGCTGTTCGCAGGATTTGCCCATGCCGCCGACAAACCCTTGATACGCATCGGCGCTCGGGTGTTCACCGAACAAACCCTGCTGGCGGAAATCACTTCGCAGTACCTGCGCACCAAGGGTTACGAGGTGCAAGTGACCGGCGGCCTGGGCAGCAATCTGGCCCGCAGCGCCCACGAAAGTGGCCAGCTGGACATGCTCTGGGAATACACCGGCGTTTCGCTGGTGGCCTACAACCATGTGACTGAAAAACTCGACAGCGAACAGTCCTACGCACGAGTAAAAGAACTCGACGCGAAAAAAGGCCTGGTCTGGCTCACCCCGTCGAAATTCAGCAACACCTACGCCCTCGCCCTGCCGAAGAACGTCGCCGACCAATACCCGCAAATCAACACCATCAGTGAGCTGAACAGGGTGCTGCGCAAGGAAGCCGAGACCAACAACCTGGTGGCGCTGGATACCGAGTTCGCCAACCGTTCGGACGGTCTGGATGGCATGGTCAAGCTCTACGACATGAACCTGACCCGCAAGAACATCCGGCAGATGGACGCCGGCCTGGTCTATACCGCGTTGCGTAACGGCCAGGTGTTTGCCGGCCTGGTCTACACCACCGACGGTCGCCTCAACGCCTTCAAGCTGAAGCTGCTGGAAGACGACAAGCATTACTTCCCGGACTACACCGCCGCGCCGGTGGTGCGTCAGGCCTACCTCGACGCGCATCCGCAATTGGCCGCTCAACTCAAGCCGCTGGCTGAACTGTTCGACGACAACACCATGCGCGAACTCAACGCGCGGGTCGACGTCGAGCACCAAAGTCCTTCCGCCGTTGCCGCCGATTTTCTGCGCCAGCACCCGATCAATTAAGGAGGAAAAGTCATGGAATTCCTGAACGCCTTTTCCCATCTCGACTGGCCATTGGTCTTACACCTGACGTGGCAACACATCACCCTGGTCGGCATTGCCGTGACCCTGGCGATTCTGGTCGGCGTGCCATTGGGCATTTTGATGACGCGCTTCCCGAGTCTCGCCGGCCCCTTGCAAGCCAGCGCCACGGTGCTGCTGACCGTGCCGTCGATTGCCTTGTTCGGCCTGCTGCTGCCGTTCTACTCCAAGTTCGGCCAGGGCCTGGGGCCGATGCCGGCGATTACCGCGGTGTTCCTGTACTCACTGCTGCCGATCATGCGCAACACCTACCTGGCCCTGACCAATGTCGAGCCGGGCATCCGCGAAGCCGCCCGCGGCATCGGCATGACCTTCGGCCAGCGCCTGCGCATGGTCGAACTGCCCATCGCCGTGCCGGTGATCCTCGCTGGTGTGCGCACCGCCGTGGTGATGAACATCGGCGTCATGACCATCGCCGCCACCATCGGCGCCGGCGGCCTGGGCGTACTCATCCTCGCTTCCATCAGCCGCAGTGACATGTCGATGCTGATTGTCGGTGCCGTACTGGTCAGCGTGCTGGCGATCATCGCCGACCTGATCCTGCAAATGCTGCAACGCTCGCTGACTCCAAAAGGACTCCTGAAATGATCGAACTTCAAAACCTCAGCAAGACCTTCCAAAGCAACGGCAAAGATGTGAAAGCCGTGGACTCGGTAAGCCTGACCGTCAATGAAGGCGAAATCTGCGTGTTCCTCGGGCCATCGGGTTGCGGCAAAAGCACCACGCTGAAAATGATCAACCGTCTGATCAAACCGACCTCGGGCAAGATCCTGATCAATGGCGAAGACACCACCGGCCTCGACGAAGTGACGCTGCGCCGCAACATCGGCTACGTGATCCAGCAGATCGGCCTGTTTCCGAACATGACCATCGAGGAGAACATCGTCGTGGTGCCGAAACTGCTCGGCTGGGACAAGCAGAAATGCCACGACCGCGCCCGCGAGTTGATGAGCATGATCAAGCTTGAACCCAAGCAATACCTGAATCGTTATCCACGGGAATTGTCCGGTGGCCAACAACAGCGGATCGGCGTCATTCGCGCACTGGCCGCCGATGCGCCGCTGTTGCTGATGGACGAACCCTTCGGTGCGGTCGACCCGATCAACCGCGAGATGATCCAGAACGAATTCTTCGACATGCAGCGGGCGCTGAACAAGACCGTGATCATGGTCAGCCACGACATCGACGAGGCGATCAAGCTCGGCGACAAGATCGCGATCTTCCGCGCCGGCAAGCTGCTGCAGATCGATCACCCGGACACTCTGCTCGCGCACCCGGCGGATGAATTTGTCAGCAACTTCGTCGGCCAGGACAGCACACTCAAGCGTCTGCTGTTGGTGAAAGCCGAAGATGCAGCGGACAACGCACCCTCCGTCAGCCCGCATACCCCGGTGACCGAAGCGCTGGAGTTGATGGACGAGCATGACCGACGCTATGTCGTGGTCACTTGTGCCGAGAATAAAGCCCTGGGTTACGTACGACGTCGCGACCTGCACCGTCAGACCGGCACCTGCGCGCAGTACCAACGCGACTTCAATGCCACGGCGGCGTACGACGAACATTTGCGCATCCTGCTGTCACGCATGTACGAGTTCAATCGGGCGTGGTTGCCGGTAATGGATGCCGAGCGGGTGTTCCTTGGCGAGGTCACGCAGGAGTCGATTGCGGCGTATCTGAGCTCTGGTCGGTCGCGCGGGATGAAGACAAATATCGTCTCGCCGGCCGAGGCGGTGGTCGCCTGATCACCCAAATCGCCCGGTAAAAAACGCAAAACCTGTAGGAGTGAACCTGCTCGCGATAGCGCAATATCAGTCAACGACGATGTTGGCAGTGAAAATGCCATCGCGAGCAGGCTCGCCCCTACAAGGTTTGTGCAATTTTTGGGTAATCGGCATACCGGAAAAAAATATCAACAGTGGCGTCTGTAAAAACCATCCGTAAACACGCTCTGAAATAGTCAAATCCCCTCTCAGCCCACCTTTTCGCAGACAACGTCGCCGATGTTGACGCCATCGTAGTTACTAGCGACTTGGCGTACAAAAGCGTCGAACGTGCAGGTATTTTTAACACCTCCGAATTCCTCGGGAACATCCGACTGTCATCTGTGTCGGTTACAAAGAGTAATGCTCGTAACGCGCGTCAGAAGAGTGCAAAAACGCGACATTTTTTGTTGATCTCAAGCCCCTCACGCCCTAAAGTTCGCGCCGAACGTCCATGCTGGAAACGATCCATCCGGCTCAAGTACTGACGACGAGACAGCAAGGCCAAGGGAAAGCTGCACTTCCCATGGCCTTTTTGCTTTCGGCGACATGCCTTGGGAAGTAGGCGAACCAAAGTGGGGATACGGAGGACGTTCATTTGCACCCATTGTTTTTACTCGTTTGCCATTAGGAGCTCCCAGGTATGTCGATCCAGGTCGAAGACTATTTCGCGCGCGAAACCTTTCAGAAAATGAAGGCGTTCGCCGACAAACAGGAAACCCCGTTCGTGGTGATCGACACCGCGATGATCAGCCAGGCCTATGACGACCTGCGCGCCGGTTTCGAATTCGCCAAGGTCTACTACGCGGTCAAGGCCAACCCGGCCGTCGAGATCATCGACCTGCTCAAAGAGAAAGGCTCGAGCTTCGACATCGCCTCTATCTATGAGCTGGACAAAGTGCTGGATCGCGGCGTCAGCGCCGACCACATCAGCTACGGCAACACCATCAAGAAGTCCAAGGACATCCGCTACTTCTACGAGAAGGGCGTGCGCCTGTTCGCCACCGACTCCGAAGCCGACCTGCGCAACATCGCCAAGGCCGCCCCGGGTGCAAAAGTTTATGTGCGCATCCTGACCGAAGGCTCGACCACCGCCGACTGGCCACTGTCGCGCAAATTCGGCTGCCAGACCGACATGGCCATGGACCTGCTGATCCTCGCCCGCGACCTGGGCCTGGTGCCTTACGGCATCTCGTTCCACGTCGGCTCGCAACAGCGCGACATCAGCGTCTGGGACGCGGCGATCGCCAAGGTCAAAGTGATCTTCGAGCGCCTGAAGGAAGAAGACGGCATTCACCTGAAGCTGATCAACATGGGCGGCGGCTTCCCGGCCAACTACATCACCCGCACCAACAGCCTGGAAACCTACGCCGAGGAAATCATCCGCTTCCTGAAGGAAGACTTCGGTGATGACCTGCCGGAAATCATCCTCGAGCCAGGCCGCTCGCTGATCGCCAACGCCGGCATCCTGGTCAGCGAAGTGGTACTGGTCGCACGTAAATCCCGTACCGCGGTAGAGCGTTGGGTGTACACGGATGTGGGCAAATTCTCCGGTCTGATCGAAACCATGGACGAAGCCATCAAGTTCCCGATCTGGACCGAGAAAAAGGGCGAGATGGAAGAAGTGGTCATCGCCGGTCCTACCTGCGACAGCGCCGACATCATGTACGAAAACTACAAGTACGGCCTGCCGCTGAACCTGGCCATCGGTGATCGCCTGTACTGGCTGTCGACCGGTGCGTATACCACCAGCTACAGCGCCGTCGAGTTCAATGGCTTCCCGCCGCTGAAGTCGTTCTACGTGTAAAGACTGCCTAAAAAACAAAAAACCCATGACATGTCATGGGTTTTTTTGTTTATGCAAATCCCTGTGGAAGCGAGCTTGCTCGCGATGGCGATAGGTCAGTCAACATTGATGTTGAATGTCATGACGTCATCGCGAGCAAGCTCGCTCCCACAAAGATTCAAGAGACCGGGGTCAATTCGACGACTCGATGATGAAATTCGTGGGCCAGTGCATGAATCCTTGGATCGGTCGCGCTCGACAACGCCTGACTCGCCACTCGCAGAAAATTCAAATTCCCCCCGGCCAACGCCTTGCGCAGCCAGACCAATGCATCCTCGATATTCCCTTCGTCGGTCAAGACCGCTGCAAAGCTGAACTGCCCGCGAAAATCCCCGCCCTCGGCCGAACGTCGATACCAGTTACGAGCCGCTGCCGGATCCGCCGGACAGACCCGCCCTTCTTCCAGATACCGCCCCAACAGATTCATCGATTTTGCATGGCCCGACTCAGCCGCACGACGATACAGACTCAGTGCTTGAAGTTGATCCTCAACCACCCCGCGTCCGGTGGCCAGCAGATTGGCGTAGTTGTACATCGCCCAATCCAGCCCTGCCGTGGCGGCAAGTCGGTAATGCCTGGCCGCTAGCGATGCATCGGCAGCACAGCCCCAACCATGCTCATGACAACGGCCAAGCATGTTGCGCGCCATCACATGCCCGCGCCGCGCGGCGATGTCGAACCAACGCAGCGCCAGCGGCCGATCCTGAGCAATGCCCTGCCCGTCCAGCAAAATCTGCCCGAGCAACGCCTGCGCATCAAGGACGTCTTCGCGGGCCGCGATCAGAATCGCCTGGGCCGCCCGGGCCGGGCTTTCGTCGAGCATCGCGCGCAGGCGCTCACCGTCGAGCATTTCCTCGCGGCGTAAACGAAAATCCGCCACTTACACCTCGACCCAGCGACGCAACAGGTTGTGATAGGTACCGGTCAGGCGGATCAGCGATGGATGATCGGGCACATCGCGGGTCAGTTGCTGGATGGCCCCGTCCATCTCGAACAACAGGGCGCGCTGGCTGTCTTCACGCACCAGGCTTTGCGTCCAGAAAAACGAGGCGAGTCGCGTTCCCCGCGTCACCGCGTTGACCTTGTGCAGACTGGTGCCTGGGTACAGCACCATGTCACCGGCAGGCAGCTTCACCCGTTGGGTGCCGAAGGTGTCCTGGATTTCGAGCTCGCCGCCGTCGTAATCCTCCGGTTCGCTGAAGAACAGCGTGGCGGACAAATCCGTACGCACCCGCTCGATGCTGCCCTTGGGTTGACGCACCGCGTTGTCGATATGGAAGTCGAAACTGCCACCGGCGGTGTAACAGTTCAGCAACGGAGGAAAGACTTTGTGCGGCAAGGCTGCTGACATGAACAGCGGATTTTTCCACAGCCGCTCCAGCATCGCCGCGCCGATCTCCTTGGCCAGCGGATGCCCTTCAGGCAACTGCAAATTGTGCTTGGCCTTGGCCGACTGGTAACCGGCGGTGATCTTGCCATCGGCCCAATCGGCTTGCTCCAGAGCCTCGCGAATGCGCCGCACCTCGTCTTTTTCGAACAGACCTGGAATATGCAGCAGCATGGCAAGACACCTGAAAACAAAGGGATGCCAATGGTATTGATTCTTATTGCCTGTGTAAAACCCATCTGACGAATGAGTCAGCAAAAACCGTAAGGTTAAATTGTAAAGAATGTAAATTCAGTGCGAATAGTAATATTTCGCAATTGTTACGAATACGTATTTACCCTATATTCCGCCACCTCAAATCCTGGGGGAGGGGAATTCAAATGTCGCGTCAACAACCACAAGTACCGGTCAGTTCACCACGTTTGCTCGCATCGGCCATCGGCATGGCGATTACTGCCGGGTCTGCGGGCCACATGGTTTTCGCGGCGGAAAAAACCGACGAAAAAGCACCGGACAAAGTGATTTCGCTGGGCGCCACCGCCATCACCGGCGAAGCCCAGGACGAGACAACCTACAACGTCGAGAAAGCCTCCTCGCCCAAGTACACCGCCCCGCTGATCGACACGCCGCGCTCGGTGACCGTCGTTCCGCAACAGGTTCTGAAAGACACCGGCTCGCTCAACCTGCAGGACGCGCTGCGCACTGTTCCGGGCATCACCTTCGGTGCGGGTGAAGGCGGTAACCCTCAGGGCGACCGTCCGTTCATCCGCGGTTTCGACGCCCAGGGCGACACCTACCTGGACGGTGTGCGCGATACCGGCTCCCAGAGCCGCGAAATCTTCGCCGTTGAATCGATCGAAGTCAGCAAGGGCCCGAACTCCGCCATCGGTGGTCGTGGCGCCGCGGGCGGCAGCATCAACCTGGTCAGCAAGAAAGCTCACCTGGGCGATTCGCTCGACGGTGGTTTCACCTGGGGCTCCGATCAGACCCAGCGCTACACCTTCGACGGCAACTACCAGTTCACCGACACCGCCGCTGGCCGTCTGAACCTGCTGAGCCACGAGAGCAACGTCGCCGGACGTGACAGCGTCAACTACGACCGTTGGGGTGTCGCACCGTCCCTGGCCTTCGGTCTGGGCACCGACACTCGCGTCAACCTCGACTACTACCATCTTGAAAGCAACGACCTGCCGGACTCGGGTATTCCGTACTCCATCCCGGTCGGTGGCTCGGCTGCCCGTACCAAGTCCAACCCGGACAAGCCGAATGACGGCGGTGACAGCAGCAACTTCTATGGTCTGACCGATCGCGACTTCCGCAAGACCCGCACCGACACCGCGACCTTCGCCATCGAGCACGACCTGAGCGACTCGCTGACCATCAAGAACACCCTGCGTCACGGCTCCAGCATGCAGGATTACATCCTGACCCAGCCGGACGACAGTAAAGGCAACGTCAACAACGGCAGTGTCTGGCGTCGGGCGAATACCCGCGTGAGCAACACCGAGACCACCACCAACCAGACCGACCTGTTTGGTGATATCTACATCGCCGGGTTCAAGAACAGCTTCTCCACCGGTGTCGAATACACACACGAGGAAAGTGAAAAATCCTCGTACAACGTCAACACGGACACCACCCCGAGAACGGCAGCGGTAACCAATAACTGCTCGCCAGCCCTGATCGGCGCGCCAAGCGGTTACAACTGCACCTCGCTGTCCAACCCGAACCCGAATGATCCGTGGAGCGGTGCCATCTCGCGCAACTTCGCCGGCACCGACACCAAGGCCAACACCTACGCACTGTATGTGTTCGACACCCTGACATTGACCGAGCAGTGGCTGGTGAACATGGGCCTGCGCTACGACCATTTCGACACCGACTACAAAACCTTCAACGGTTCCAGCGTGACCACGTCCAAGGGCGATGACACCAGCGAATTCGTTACCGGTCAGTTCGGTGTGGTGTACAAACCCGCCGAAAACGGCAGCATCTATGCGTCCTACGCGACGTCTGCCACGCCACCGGGCAACACCCTGGGTGAAGGTTCGGAAGGCAACCCGTTGGGTGGCACGCCGGATCGCAATGGCAACCTGCTGAAAAGCGACATGGAGCCGGAAACCACCAAGAACTACGAAATCGGTACCAAGTGGGACCTGCTGAACGATCGTCTGTCCCTGACTGCCGACATCTTCCGCACCGAGAAAGAAAACGCTCGTGTGCAGACCAACACCACGACTTACGAAAACGTCGGCAAAACCCGTGTTCAAGGTGTCGAACTGTCGGCCACCGGCAAGCTCACCGACAAATGGCAGGTCTTCGCCGGTTACGCCTACATGGACAGCGAGCAAGTCGATGGCGGCGACATGCCGGCAAACAAAGCCAATGATGGCAACGAATTGCCTAACACGCCGAAAAACAGCGCCAGCCTGTGGACGACCTATCAAGTCACGCCGAAGCTGACCATTGGCGGCGGTGCGTTCTATGTCGACGACGTGTTCGGCAGTGCCGCCAACACCACCATGGTCGATTCCTACGTTCGTTACGACGCGATGGCGGCCTACAAGCTGAGCAAGAACGTCGATTTGCAACTGAACGTGCAGAACCTGACCGACGAGACCTACTACGACAAGGCGTTCTCGACTCACTTCGCCAACCAGGCAGCCGGTCGCACCGCTTTGCTGAGTACCAACTTCCACTTCTGATGGAAATGCGACCAACAACTTCCTGTAGGAGCGAGCATGCTCGCGATGGTCGTCAACGATAACGCGACTAGCCTGACCCCCGCGTCGTTCTCGAGTTTTTCGCGAGCAGGCTCGCTCCTACATAGTTGGTGTGTGGCCAGGCCCCGTTCATCCACATGAACGGGGCCTTTGTGCGTAAAAAAGAATGCTTCTCGACAACCCCACGGCATAATGCGCGCCGTGATGAATCAATTTGAACGAACAAGGCGAGCGACGTGTTGAAGAAAACCCTGTTCCAGTTGCACTGGTTTTTCGGAATCAGCGCCGGGCTGGTCCTGGCCCTGATGGGCATCACCGGGGCGGCGGTGTCGTTTCAGGATGAAATCCTGAGCACACTCAACCCTTCCGTGTTGCAGGTCGATAAACAGGTCGCCGGTGTGCTGCCGCCCGTCGAACTGGTGGAGCGAATCGAAGCCGCGTCGGGCAAAAAAGTCTCGATGCTCACCGTGGAAACCGACAGCGGCAACGCCGCCAAAGTGTGGTTCACCCCGCCACCGGGCGAGCGCCGTGGCGAGATGCGTTACTTCGATCCCTACACCGCCGAGTTCCTTGGCGACGCCACCGGCCAGGACTTCTTCGGCCTGATGTTGCAACTGCACCGCTTTCTCGCCATGGGTGACACAGGTCGGCAGATCACCGGCGCGTGCACGCTGATCCTGGTGTTCTTCTGCCTGTCCGGCCTGTACCTGCGCTGGCCTCGCCAGTGGAGAAGCTGGCGCGCCTGGCTGACTCTGGACTGGAAGAAAAAGGGCCGCAGCTTCAACTGGGACCTGCACTCGGTGGCCGGCACCTGGTGTCTGGTGTTTTACCTCCTGGCGGCGCTAACCGGGCTGTCCTGGTCCTACGAGTGGTACAACAAAGGCCTGACCCGCTTGCTCTCCGACTCACCGCAGAGCGAACGCGTGCGCGGCGGACGCGGGCCTGCGCCGAGCGGTCCGGCACCGACAGCCGATTACGCGGCGATGTGGAGCAGCATCTACAGCACGGCCGGTCCGCTACTCAGTTCCTATAACGTGCGCATGCCGCCCGTGGCCGGGCAACCCGCGACTGTGTACTTCCTGCTGAAAAGTTCGCCTCACGACCGCGCCCTGAACCAGATCACCCTCGATCCGGCCACCGGCGTGGTCAAGCGCGTTGATCGCTACAGCGACAAGAGCCTCAAGGCGCAACTGCTGACCAGCATCTATGCGCTGCACGTCGGCAGCTACTTCGGCATCGTCGGGCGTATCATCCTGACCATCACCGCGCTGACCATGCCGCTGTTCTTCGTCACAGGCTGGATGCTGTACCTGGATCGTCGGCGCAAAAAACGCCAGATAAAAGAGGCGCGCAAAGACCTCGTGCAACCCGCCAGCGATGCGCCGACGTGGCTGATCGGCTTCGCCAGCCAAAGTGGTTTTGCCGAACAGCTGGCATGGCAAACCGCCGGGCAATTGCAGGCCGCAGGCTTGCCGGTCAAAGTGCAACCGTTGGCGGACGTCAGCGAGCAGGACTTGCATGAATCGAACAATGCCTTGTTCGTGGTCAGCACCTTTGGCGACGGCGAAGCACCGGACAGCGCCCGCGGTTTCGAACGCAAGGTACTGGGCCGCACTCCAAGTCTGGAACGCCTGAACTATGCAGTACTCGGCCTCGGCGACCGGCAATATCAACACTTCTGCGGATTCGCCAAGCGCCTGCACACCTGGCTCGGCGAACACGGCGGCAAAACCTTGTTCGCCCCGGTGGAGGTCGACAGCGGTGACCCTTACGCCTTGCGTCACTGGCAACAGCAATTGGGCCTGTTGACCGGCCAGGCTCCCGTGGATACCTGGCAAGCGCCCAGCTACAACAACTGGACCCTGCTGCATCGTGAACTGCTCAATCCGGACAGCAATGGTTCGCCGGTGTACTTGCTGGGCCTCAAGCCTCCTTCCACCAGCAGTTGGCTGGCAGGCGACCTGGTGGAAGTGATGCCACGCAATTGCCCGTGGGCCATCGAGCACTTCCTCGACGGCATGGGGATTCACGGGGAAACCAGAGTGCAACTCAACGGCCTGGAAGAAACCCTCGAACAGGCCCTGGCCAGCCGCCAGTTGCCGGAGAACCGCACCCATCTGGTCGGCCTGCACGCTCAAGCACTGGCAGAGGCCCTCGTACCGTTGGCCATGCGCGAGTATTCCATTGCCTCGATCCCGGCCGATGGCGTGCTGGAATTGATCGTGCGCCAGGTAGTGCATGCCGACGGCAACCTCGGCGTCGGTTCCGGCTGGTTGACCGAACACGCGCCGGTGGGCAGCTCCATCAGCCTGCGCGTGCGGCGCAACAGTGGTTTCCATCTGCCGGCCCAAGCGGTGCCGATGATCCTGCTGGGCAATGGCACGGGGCTGGCCGGGTTGCGCAGCCTGCTCAAGGCCCGGATTGCCGATGGTCAGCAACGTCACTGGCTGTTGTTTGGCGAGCGCCATCGCGAGCACGACTACCTGTGCCAAAAGGAGCTGGAGGAGTGGCTGATCAATGGTGACCTGGCGCGCCTCAACCTGGCGTTTTCCCGCGACCAGGCCGAAAAGATCTACGTGCAGGATCGCCTGCGTGAATCGGCAGCCGAGCTCAAGAAGTGGCTGGCGGACGGTGCGGTGATCTACATCTGCGGCAGCCTTCAAGGCATGGCTTCGGGCGTGGACCAGGTGCTCAACGAGGTGCTGGGCGCCGCCGAAGTGGAGCGCCTGATCGAACAGGGCCGCTACCGCCGCGACGTGTACTGACCCAATGATTTCCCTGTAGGAGCGAGCTTGCTCGCGATGGTCGTTAACGATGACGCGTTCATACAGGATGAGCGCGTTATCCTCAGGTTCATCGCGAGCAAGCTCGCTCCTACAGGGACCCAGAGTCAGTCAGACCGGTTGCAACTTCTGCTCGAATACAGACACCCCGTCCAGATCCCGCAACACCACGCTCAACTCCCCCGTTTGCCCATCGATATTCACCTCGCCAAAAAACTGAAATCCGGCAAACGGCGAGACGTTCTGCGCCGGCGGCGCCTTCTCGAACACCACTTCAGGACCAAAGGTCTTATCCAGCGCGTTCGGCCCGAAGCTGCCGGCATTCAACGGCCCGGCGACGAACTCCCAGAACGGCTCGAAATCCTGGAACGCCGCCCGATCCGGGTGGTAATGATGGGCCGCGCAGTAATGCACATCCGCGGTCAGGAACAGGAAATTGCGCACCTGCTGCGCCCGCAGGAAACCGAGTAATTCGGCGATCTCCAGTTCGCGCCCCTGGGCCGGGCCGGGGTCACCGTTGGCCACCGCTTCCCAGCGCGCGACACCGGGACTGACTTCACCATCGGGCACGCCGAGGCCAATGGGCATGTCGGCGGCGATCACTTTCCATTGCGCCTTCGAGGCCTGCATTTCACGCTTGAGCCAGTCCAGTTGCTCACGCCCGAGGAAGGGTTTTTCAGCGCCCAGATTGTCATCGTTGGCCCCGCGATAACTGCGCATGTCCAGCACGAAAACATCGAGCAGCGGCCCGTAGCCAAGCTTGCGATAGATCCGCCCGCCGCCATCGCCGCTCTGCAAACGCATCGGCGCGTATTCGAGCCAGGCCTGGCGTGCGCGGCCCACCAGGCTGTGGATATCCTTGTCCTGGTAACGTGCATCCAGCTGTTTGCCCGGCGACCAGTTGTTCACCACTTCGTGGTCGTCCCACTGCCAGATCTGCGGGACCTCGGCGTTGAAGCGACGGATGTTTTCGTCCATCAGGTTGTAGCGATAGTTGCCGCGATACTCATCGAGGGTCTCGGCGACTTTGCTCTTGGCCTCAGTGGTGATGTTGCGCCACACCCGGCCGCCTTCCGTGGTGAGCTGCGCCGGGATCGGGCCGTCGGCGTAAATGGTGTCGCCGCTGTGAATAAAAAAATCCGGCAGACGCAGGCGCATTGCTTCGTAGATGCGCATGCCGCCAATGTCCGGGTTGATGCCGAAGCCCTGCCCGACGGTGTCGCCGCTCCAGACAAAGCGAATGTCGCGGCGGGTTTGCGGCACGCTGCGCAAATGACCGAACCAGGGCTCGCTGGCGACGCCGCTCTGGGCTTCCTCGAATTGCACGCGATAGAAAATCGCCTGGTCGGCGGGCAGCCCGGTGAGCTCGACCCGGGCAGTGAAATCGGTGCGCGCATCGGCCAGGGGCGAGACGAATCGCCGGGGGTTGGGAAACAGGCTGCGGGTGTCCCACTCCACCACCATCCGCGCGGGGCGATCGCAGCGGCTCCAGATGATTGCCCGGTCGCCCAGCAGGTCGCCGGACTGCACGCCGTCGGTGAGTTGCGGCCGATCCTTGACCGAAGCGATCACCGCCGGCGCCAGCCCCGGCAACAACAGCCCGGCGCCGACCGCTTGCATGACACGACGGCGCCCGAGGTTGAAATCGCTCATGGTGTTCTCCCTGAAAAAGGAAAAACTAAAGCATGGCCCTATGACCCTGGCATGACACAGGTCTTCCCAGCGCTGCAGATCCCTGTGGGAGCGAGCTTGCTCGCGATGGCGGTAACACATTCAACATGCATGTCGACTGACACACTGCAATCGCGAGCAGGCTCGCTCCTACAAAGGGGCTATGTCAGGCGGTGACGGGCTCTACCGCCAACTCCACCGTCTCCGGCCGCTTGACCAGCGCATACACCACCGCCGTCAACAGGCTCCCCGCCACAATCGCCAACAAATAAAGCAACGCATGGTTGATCGCATTCGGGATCGCCAGGACGAACAACCCACCGTGGGGCGCCATCAATTTACAGCCGAAATACATCGACAACGCACCGGTCAGTGCACCGCCGGCGATGCTCGCCGGAATCACTCGCAACGGGTCCTTGGCGGCAAACGGAATCGCCCCTTCGGAGATGAAACACAGCCCCAGTACCAGCGCTGCTTTACCGGCTTCGCGCTCAGCCTGCGCAAACTTGCGCCGGGCAATGAACGTAGCAATGCCAAGCCCGATCGGCGGCACCATGCCGGCCGCCATGGTCGCCGCCATCGGCGCGTAGCTCTGCGACGCCAGCAAGCCCACCGAGAACGCATAGGCCGCCTTGTTGATCGGCCCGCCGAGGTCGACGCACATCATCCCGCCCAGCAGCACACCGAGCAGAATCGCGTTGGTGGTGCCCATGCTGTCGAGGAAATGCGTGAGCCCGGCAAGCATCCCGGCCACCGGTTTACCGACCACGTAGATCATCACCAGACCGGTGAACAGACTCGCCAGTAGCGGGATGATCAGGATCGGCTTGAGCGCCTCAAGACTTTGCGGCAATCGCGCATAACGGTTGATCGCCTTGGCCGCATAGCCAGCCAGAAAACCGGCGATGATCCCGCCGATGAAACCGGCGCCCAGGGTGCTCGCCAGCATGCCGCCGATCATCCCCGGCGCGAGGCCCGGACGGTCGGCAATGGAATAGGCGATATAACCCGCCAACAGAGGCACCATCAGCTTGAACGCAGTGTCGCCGCCGGTCTGCATCAACGCCGCCGCCAGCGTGCCCTCCTCCTTGAAAGCGGTGATGCCGAACACGAACGACAAGGCGATCATCAAGCCGCCGGCCACCACCATTGGCAACATGAACGACACGCCGGTCAGCAGGTGTTTATAAACGCCCGTCTTCTCCTGTTTGGCCGTTGTCTTGGCTGCACTCGAGGCGTTTTCCTGCTGACCTTCGGCCAAGGCTTTTTTCAAGGTCGCCTCGGCTTGCTTGAGAGCAATGCCGGTGCCACAGCGATAGATTTTCTTGCCGGCGAAACGCTCGGTGGCGACTTCGATATCGGCCGCCAGCAGCACCACATCGGCCTCGGCAATGGCTTGTGCGCTCAATGGATTGCGCGCGCCGACCGAGCCCTGGGTTTCCACCTGCAGGTCATAACCCAGGCGCTTGGCCGCTTGCTGCAAGGCCTCGGCGGCCATGAACGTGTGAGCGACACCCGTCGGGCACGCGGTGACGGCCACCAGTCGCGGTGCGTTCTGGACCGCCGCCACAGGTTCGATGACGGCTTCGGTAGCGACGTAGACCTGTGCCTCCTGCGCTCCTCGCTGCAGCACGGCTTCCACGTCCTGCAGGGCTTGGGCCGGGGTGCTCTGGAACACCCGTTTGCCGACAAACCGTGACATGTCCACCGGCGCGCTGGTCACCAGCAGCACCCACTCGGCCGCGTCGAGGGTGGCCGCCGACAGTTGTTTTTCGGGATGCGCGGCATCGGTGACTTCGACGCTGGTGCTCCAGCCCTGACGCTGGGCCGCGGCATCGAGCAACCGGGCACACAGCACGCTGGTGACCATGCCGTTCGGGCAGGCCGTAACGATGGCTAACTTCATGACAAACCCTCTTATTGTTCTGTCAGGGGACGCACGCGTACACCCTGTTCAAGCTGCGCCAGTTGCGCTGCATCGCCAATACCGAAACCGATCTGGGTCACTGCCATCGCGGCAATCGCCGTGGCGGTGCGCAAGGTCTGTTCCGGCGTATCGGCACTGAGCAAACCGTGGAGCATCCCCGCCAGCAACGAATCACCCGCGCCCACCGTGCTGGCGACGCTGACCTTGGGTGGCGTGGCATGCAATGCCGAGCCGACGCTGAACCAGTTCACGCCTTCGGCACCGTGGGAGATCACCACATGCTCGATGCCCTGAGCGTGCAAACGCTCCGCCGCTATGGATTGGGCGCTGACCGACACGACCTCGCAGTCGAGCACCTCGGCCAGCTCTTCAGTGTTGGGTTTGATCAGCCACGGCCCCGCTTTGAGCGCAGCACGCAACGCCTCGCCACTGGTGTCGAGTGCGACGTTAAGCCCCAGTTCTTTCAAGCGTACAATCAACGCCTGCAACCACTGCCCACTCACGCCCAACGGCAAGCTGCCAGCGACCACGACTGCATCGTGTCCCGGCGCAATCTGCTCCAGTCGATCCATCAAGGCCTGCTGCGCCGCCTCGCTGACCTGCGGTCCCGGCCCGTTGATGTCGGTGATGCGCCCGTCGCTTTCCGCCAGTTTGATATTGCTGCGGGTCTCGCCTGGTACACGGATGAAGGCATCGACAAAACCGCGTTTGGCGAACAACGTTTCAAAGGCTTGCAGGTTGTCTTCGCCGAGAAAGCCACTGACGGTCAGCTGATGCCCGAGGTCGGCCAGCACTTGCGCCACGTTCACGCCTTTGCCGGCGGCGTGGGTGTGCATCACATCGCTGCGGTTGACCTGGCCGGCTTCAAGGCGCGGCAACTGGACGGTCAGGTCCAGCGCCGGGTTGAGGGTCAGGGTAAGAATCCGGGCCATTACAGGGCCTCCACTAATGCGCGAACTTCATTGGCGCTGCCCACGGCCAAGGCCTGGCGGGCAAGGGTTTGAGTCTGAGTGAAGCCCAGTTCGCGAATCCGCGCCTTGACTTCGGCAATGCTGCGCGCCCCGACGCTGAGCTCATCCACCCCGAGACCGACCAGCACCGGCACCGCCAGCGGGTCGGCCGCCAGCTCGCCGCACACACCAACCCATTTACCATGGGCATGGGCCGCGCGCACGGTGATGTCGATCAGTTGCAGCACCGCCGGATGCAAGCCATCGGCCTGGGCCGACAGCGTCGGATGGCCACGGTCGATGGCCAGGGTGTATTGCGTCAGGTCGTTGGTACCGACGCTGAAAAAGTCGACCTCCTGGGCCAGCACCGGCGCTAGCAACGCCGCCGACGGCACTTCGATCATGATCCCCAGTTGCAGGTCGGCGACCGGGATTTCCTGGCGCAGGCGTTCGGTCATGTCGCGGGCCTGGCGCCACTCGTCGACGCTGCCCACCATCGGGAACATGATCCGCAGCGGTCGGTTGTCGGCAGCCCGCAGCAAGGCGCGCAGTTGCGCTTCCATGATCTGCGGGCGCTGCAAGGTCAAGCGAATGCCGCGTACGCCGAGGAAGGGGTTTTCTTCCTTCGCAATCGGCCAGTACGGCAGCGGTTTGTCGCCACCGACATCAAGGGTGCGCACCACCAACGGCCGCCCGGCCAGACCATCGAGGACGCGACGGTACTCGGCTTCCTGGGTTGCCTCGTCGGGCGCTTGCGGGTGGGCCATGAAAATCAGTTCGGTGCGCAACAGGCCAATGCCTTCGGCGCCCTGCTCCACCGCACTGGTGACGCCGGCGCTTTCACCAATGTTGGCGAACACTTCGACGGCGTGGCCATCGGTGGTCAGCGCTGGTTCATGGCGCAGTTCTGCAGCCGCCTTCAAGCGCTGCTCGCGGGTATCGCGTTCGGCCGTGGCGCGCTGCAAGGTCGCTGCGTCAGCGTCCACATGCAGGCGACCACGCTGGCCATCGAGCAGCAACGGCGTGCCCGGCACCAGCAGCAACACGCCGGGGCCGGCGCCGACCAATGCCGGAATACCCAAGGCCCTGGCAACAATCGCACTGTGCGCCGTCGCGCCACCCCGGGCGGTAAGAATCCCCGCCACGCGAGCAGGATCGAGACGCGCGACGTCGGACGGACCGACCTCGTCCATCACCAGAATGTACGGTTGATCCGGTTCGCTGGGGGTTTCGATGCCGCAGAGCTGCATCAATACCCGACGTCCGATGTCGCGCAAGTCGGCGGCACGTTCGGCGAGCAAGGCATCCTGCAACGCTTCCTGCTGCCGGGCCGCCGCTTCAATCACGGCCATCCACGCCGCCTCGGCGCTTTCGCCCTGCTTGAGCCGCGTATCGACCTCATCGGTCAGTTCCGGGTCGTCGAGCATCTCCTGGTGGGTGATGAAGATTTCGCGGATGGCTTTGCTCTTGCTGCGCTCGATCAGGCCCTGGATGTCACGGCGTACCTGCGCCAGGGCTTGCTGGAGACGCTCACGCTCGATGCCGGCGGATTCGCCGCGCAACGGATAATCGATGGTTTGCAGCACCTGAATATGCGCCGGGCCGATGGCAATCCCCGGAGCTGCGGCAATCGCCTGAACCACGCTGCCAGATATCGGGGCGAGGACCACTTCGGCCATATCGGCAACGACTTCGCGCGCCTGGCTTACCGGCGGCAGCGGTTCGACCTCTTCACCCAGGCCTTCTTCGATGGCGGCCAACAAGGCCGGCAATGCATCGGCTGCGATGCCCGGTTCGGCGATGATTTCCAGGACCTGCCCACGACGGGCGCCGAGGCTGAGCAACTTGCTCAAGCTCTTTACCGACACGGCGCTGTCGTGACCATCGACGATGCGCACGCGGATGTCACCTTCAAAACTTTTCGCCAGTTGCGCGAGGATTTTTGCCGGCCGCGCATGCAAACCGTGAGCGTTGGCCAATGCAATTCGCGCACTGGGCCAGTCGGCGGGCACTTCACCACCAAGCACTTCGAGGACCTTGCGGCTGCTGGTGGCGCGCCCCAACTCATGGCCACGCCCTTCGATCAACAACGCGCACAGGCGTTCGAGCAGGGCTTGATGGGCCTCACCGAGGCTGGCCAGGCAGAACAGTCCATTGAGTGGCTGGCCGAGATAGCGCAGCGGTCTGTCCGGGGTGACGAAGGCCAGGCCCGGACGCTTCACCGTCTGCTCGCTGTGCAGCCACCACAGGCCATCGCCCAAGGGCAGCGCGTCAACCTGTTGCAAAACGGCGGAAAACCCGTTGCTCACGCAGTCGGCCTGCCGCAACAAACGTGCGCCGCGCCAGACCAGCTCTTCGAAATCTTCGGCCGCCACACCGAGGCCGATCATTTGCGCATCCAGCGCCAGCTCCTGCGGCGCGCCTTGCAGCAACTTCAGCAAGGCTTCGGCGGAACCGGCGCGACGCAAGGCCTGGCCCAGGTCAGTTTCACCGAGGGCGCGGGTGAGCAATTGCAACAGGCGCAGATGCTCATCGGATTTGGCGGCGATACCGATCGCCAGGTAAACGATATGACCGTCGCCCCAGTCCACGCCTTCAGGGAACTGCATCAGGCGCACACCGGTGGTGAACACCAGGTCGCGGGTTTCGGGCGTACCGTGGGGGATGGCAATACCCTGACCGAGAAAGGTCGAGCCCTGGGCTTCCCGCGCCTGCAAACCGGCGAGATACCCTTCGGCAACCAGGCCATCGGCGACCAGATGCCCGGCCAGCAATTGCAGCGCTGCGGACTTATCCACGGCCGACTGGCCCATGGAAATCTGCTCTACAGTGAGCTCGAGCATGCTTTCTCCTTTTTGGCGCCTTGGGGCACCAGGTATTGTTTTGAATGAGTCAGCTCAGGCGCCTGGCCATCGTTTTTGGCGGTTTCACGGCAGAACCGACCAAAGGCGCCTAAAGCGTAGAAAATACGCTTGCTGAATCGTTTAATCTAGATCGATTGGCACGTTACTCGATATTGGCCCATCCTTGAAGTCCAACTTGTCGGATGCGTTGCGACAATGGTCGCCTGCCTTAATCGGTTAGGATTGACGAAAATGTCGAGGCAATCTCGAAAAAACAAGGAAACAGCGGGTTGAAACTCAGTGATATTGCCCAGTTGGCCGGTGTGTCCGTCACCACCGCCAGCTATGTCATCAATGGCAAGGCCGAACAACAGCGCATCAGCAGCGCCACCGTCGAACGCGTGCGCGCGGTCGTCGAACAACATGGCTTCACGCCTAACCCACAGGCTGCCGGTTTGCGCAGCCGGCACACCCGCACATTGGGCTTCATTCTGCCGGATCTGGAAAACCCCAGTTACGCGCGAATCGCCAAATTGCTGGAGCAAGGCGCGCGGGCCCAGGGTTATCAGTTGCTGATCGCCAGTTCCGATGATGCGCCGGACAGTGAACGGCAACTGCTGCAACTGTTCCGCGCCCGGCGCTGCGACGCACTGATCGTTGCCAGTTGCCTGCCGGCCGGCGACGACAGCTATCGCCAATTGCAGGCCAAGGGCATTCCGATCATCGCCATCGACCGGGTCATGGAACCCGAGCATTTCTGCTCGGTGATCAGTGACGACCGCGAGGCCAGCCTGCAACTGACCCGCAGCCTGCTCGATCCCTTGCCCAAACAGATCGCGCTGATCGGCGCCCGCCCGGAGCTGAGCATCAGCCAGGAACGTTGCGCCGGCTTCAAAGAAGCGCTCGCCGGGTTCAGCGGCGAGGTGCTGATCGAAGAAGGCGAATCCTTCAGCCGTGAGTGCGGCAAACAACTGATGGAAGAGTTGCTGCAGCGTCTGGGTCATTTGCCCGATGCCCTGGTGACCACATCCTACGTGCTGCTTCAGGGTGTGTTCGATGCGCTGCACGACTTCCCACTGAAAAACCGCCCGCTGCGCCTCGGCACATTCGGCGACACCCAGTTGCTGGACTTCCTGCCGCTGCCGGTCAACGCCATGGCCCAGCAACACCAGTTGATCGCCGACAAGGCTCTTGCACTGGCCCTGGCCGCCATCGAGCAGTCGGATTACCGGCCTGGCGTGCAAGCCATCGCGCGCACGTTCAAGCAGCGTATTCGCCAGGACTGAACCGTGGAGCTGATCGACACCCACACCCATCTGGATTTTCCGGACTTCGACGCCGACCGTCAGGCGTTGCTGGCCGAAAGCCGCGCCCTCGGGGTGCGGCGGATGGTGGTGCTGGGGGTTTATCAGGCCAATTGGCAGCGGGTCTGGGAACTGGTGCAGAGTGATCCCGACCTGCACGCCGCGTTCGGATTGCACCCGGTGTACCTGGACGATCATCGCCCGCAACACCTGAGCGAACTCGCTGACTGGCTGAGCCGTCTGGCCGGCCATCGGCAACTGTGTGCAGTCGGCGAGATCGGCCTGGACTACTTCATCGAAACCCTGGACCGCGACCGCCAGCAGGCGTTGTTCGAGGCGCAATTGCGACTGGCGGCGGATTTCAATCTTCCGGCTTTGATCCATGTGCGGCGCAGCCATGCGGCGGTGATTGCCACGCTCAAACGCTTCAAGCTCAAACGGGCAGGCATCATCCATGCCTTTGCCGGCAGCAAGGAAGAGGCCCGGGAATACATCAAGCTGGGTTTCAAACTCGGCCTTGGCGGCGCTGCGACCTGGCCTCAAGCGCTGCGCATGCACCGCGTGCTCGCCGAGCTACCGCTGGATTCTGTGGTGCTGGAAACCGACTCGCCGGACATGGCCCCAGCCATGTTCCCCGGCCAGCGCAACAGCCCGGCACACCTGCCGGCGATCTGCGCGGCACTGGCCGACATCATGGCGATCAGCCCCGAGCAATTGGCCACGGCCAGTACGGCCAATGCCTGCGAGTTGTTTAACTGGTCATAACGGCCAGCACCCGCCCACTGTAGGAGCGAGCCTGCTCGCGATGGCTGAGTATCAGTCGACATCAATGTCGCCTGATAAACCGTTATCGCGAGCAGGCTCGCTCCTACAGGGTCCCCGAGCGCTCTTTCAAACCCGAAACGCGCTGATCAACTGCTTCAACTCCACGACCTGGGCCGACAATGCTCGACTGGCATCTTCGGTCTGATGCGCACCTTCAGCGGTGCGCTCGCCGGCGCGATTGATCTCGACGATGTTCTGGTCGATGTCGTGAGCCACCGCGGTTTGCTGCTCCACGGCGGCGGCAATCTGTTGGTTCTGGTCGACGATCATGCCGACCGCTCCCAGGATGTTTTCCAGCGCCCGCTGGACCTTCTCCGACTGCCCGACCGTGCCGCTGGCCATTTCATGGCTGGTGCCCATGGCCTTGACCGCCGCGCCGACACCGCCATGGAGCCTGGCGATCATCTGCTCGATTTCTTCGGTCGATTGCTGGGTTCGTTTGGCCAGGGTCCGGACTTCGTCGGCCACCACGGCGAAACCACGGCCCTGCTCACCGGCCCGCGCTGCCTCGATGGCGGCATTGAGCGCCAGCAGGTTGGTCTGCTCGGCGATGCTCTTGATCACTTCGAGCACGCGGCTGATGGACTGGCTGTCGCTGGCCAGTTGGTTGATCACCAGTACCGATTGATCGATCTCGCTGGCCAGCGCGGCAATGCTGCCTTGCTGAGATTCCACCAGACTGCGGCCACTGATGGTCTCATCGTTGACACTGTGGGCACTGCTCACCGCCGCGGCGGCACTGCGCGCCACTTCCTGGGAAGTGGCCGACATCTGGTTCATGGCCGTGGCCACTTGTTCGATCTGCGTGCGCTGCCCGGCGACGGCCTGGTTGCTTTGCGCGGAAACGTTTTGCACTTGCCCGGCCTGACGCTCGACTTCGCTGACGGTCTGCCCTACCCGCTCGATCAGGTCATGGATTTTTTTCACCGTGCCGTTGAACACCTCGCCCAACTCCCCCAGCTCATCGCGGCTGTGGGCACTGAAGGTCACGGTCATGTCGCCGGCCGCCACCTTGTCCATCACCGCCCCCAGGCGCTTGAGCGTGGTGCGGGTCGAGGCGTAGAAAGCGCCGTAGAGATAAAAGATCAGCACAAATACGACTGACAGCGCCACGGCCTGCAACACCATGTGCGTGCGGTTCTGGTCCAGGCGTTGCTGCAACTGCGGGCCCAGATACTTCAGGGTGGCTTCGTTGAGTTGGTAGGTCTGGTCCATCAGGGCAGTGACCTGATCGTAAAAACCCTGCCACGGCGCGTCGAGGGTATCGGCCATGACCACTTGCTCTTCGAACAGCTCGCTGGCCTTCTTCAAGGATGCCCGGCTGCTATCGGCCTGAGCGGCCAGGGTCTCACGCGCAGCCTTGCTGGAACCCAGGGCATCCTGCAACTTCAGGCCATACTCGGCCTGGAGCTTTTCAATCTGCGCCAGCAATTCATCGAAACGGGTACTCGAAGCCGAATTGATGAACCCCTGCCCCAACGAGTAAGACCCCATCGCCCGACCTTCGCCCAGGATCTGGGTGACCCGTGGCGTGACGAGGGTGACGAGCTCGCTCAACTGGCGCATGTCGCTCTGGTTGTCGCGACTCAGGCCCGACTGGCTGGTGATGAGCTGGCTGAATATCTGCGCGCTGCCCACCAGTTTGCCGATCAAGGCACTTTTGCTTTGCAGGGAGTTTTCCGTTTGCTGGGCCTTGAACGCGGTGATCATTTCATCGCGTTTACCATCAAACACCGCGACCTGCTCCGGGTCGCTGGCCATCGGTGTCAGCCCTTGCAGGCGAGTCAGAATATTCTGCTCGAGGGTGCTGATTTTCGATTCGACATTGCCGGCCTTGCCGGATTGGCCGAGGCTGACATTGATCTGCACCAGGTTGTTCAGGGTTTCCAGATCGCGCCGCAGCGTCAGGCTGCTGCCCAACAGGTCGAGACTTTGCAGTTCGATGCGCGTGCCCTGGAATTCGCGATAGGAGTCCCGCACCAGATAGAAGTTGGTCACCAGCATCGGCACCAGGAACAGTACGCTGATCAGGCTGAACTTCATGCCGAAGCTCAGGCGGTTCATCAGTGCGACAGCGGGATAGAGCAAGCTCTTCACTGGATGTCTCCCTTCGATTTCTTATTTTTTTTATTGGCGGGCGCAGACAGACGGCAGATAGCCACTATTCGGCGCTATCTCTGTATAACTTAAATCGGCAGGAGGTTTTGTAACTTAAGGTTAACGACAGGGCGAAGCACTTCGCACTAGTGACCGCCCTGTGATCAAGGAGCTTGTTCTGAATGCAGCGTTAATGCAGGACCGTCCACAACGCAAACCCGGCATACCAGAGCACCGCCGCACGCAGCAGCAACGCCCAGATGCGGTCCAGATTGTTGATACCTTCGGCGCCGCTCACCGGTGCCGGAATTTCACCGGCCACCAGCCCGACTTTCACGATCAATTGCGCGGCGCTGATGTTCCAGTTCAGCAGCTCATGCAGCATGACCCGACTGACCGCGACAAAATTGCCAACCAACGCCAGGCTCGCCGCCAGCAGACGCACCGGCAACCAGTCGAAGGCATGACGCAGTTGCCCGGCGCGCTCTACCACCGCCGGGTTTTTCCCGTGTTCTTCGGCCAGCGCCAGCAGCCGATAACTCAGCGCCGCGACCGGTCCCAACAGGAAGTACCAGAAAATCACCGCGAAAAAGCTCTGGTAGGCCTCCCACAGCAAATGCCCTTCGACCTGCTCCAGCAACTGCTCGCCACTGTCTGCGCAGATATCCAGATCGCGCTTGGCGACATGGGCCGCCGCTTGCAGGTCCTCCCGACGCCAGGCATCACGGAACGGTCCGAGATCACCCAACAGATCACCGCGCCCCAGGCTGTAGATCACCACCAGCAAATGGATCGGCAACGCCAGTAACCCGTAGGCCACCGGCTCGATGACGACCAGCAGCAAACCCAGCAACGCCACCGGCAACAAGACCATTACCGCCAACACCAGCCATGGCCGCTCCGAAAGTCGCGGGCTGGCCTCAAGCTTGTTCAGCTCGTGTGTCCAGCCATTGTCACGCTGAACCCGATGACGCAGGGCCGAGAACTTCTCGATCCATACCGCCAACAGCAACACCAGAAAACTCATCGTCCTTCCTCTTGTGCCAGGGCGGCACGATAGCGTGCCCAGTCGAACGCCGGCCCTGGATCGGTTTTGCGCCCCGGTGCAATGTCGCTGTGCCCGCAGATGCGCTCTGTGGTGATTGCCGTGAACGCCTGTTGCAACTGGCGGGTCAGGGCTGTCAATGCGCTGTATTGCGCGTCAGTGAACGGCAGATCATCCGTGCCTTCAAGCTCGATGCCCACGGAAAAATCGTTACAGGTTTCCCGCCCCTCGAAGCACGAGACACCCGCATGCCACGCACGCTCAAGACATGAAACAAACTGGGTGACGGTACCGTCACGTTCGATCAGAAAGTGCGCCGACACCCGCAAATCCGCGATCCCTTCAAAATAGGGGTGTTCGGTGACATCCAGACGATTCTGGAAAAATTCCTGCACCTTGCCGGTGGCGAACTGCGCTGGCGGCAGGCTGATGTTGTGGATCACCAGCAGGGAAATTTCGCCTGTGGGGCGCGCATTGAAGTTGGGTGAGGGGCAGACATGCACACCCTGAATCCAACCGCTCGCGGGGTCCAACTGCATACCGATTCCTTCAACGTCGACTGTATTGGCACAGTATGCCGCGATAATCCCCCGGGGCGCGATCACTTGCCGCGATTGAGGCACTTGAGGTTGCCGATCACCGACTCCAGCGCCCGCTCGAACAGCAAGGTGTCGTCAAGCACTCGCGCCACGCCGTTGCGCAGCTCCAGGGCCAGGTCGGTGCGGCGGCGCTCGCCCTGGGTAACCGCGAGAAAGTCGGCCAGCAATTCGGAAAATATCGCTGGGTCATCGACAAAGTCATTCAACAGACGCTGTACGACCTGGTCGATGCGCACGTAAAGGCTGTCACGCTCATGATCGTCACAGGCTCCCCACCCCATGGCCGCGTTGGCGATTTCGTTGAGCAGACGTCGCGCCGGATGATTGCTGCGATTGAAGAAGCTCTTGTCGAGCACCGCCACCTTGACCAGCGGAATCTGCAATCGGCCAATCAGTGCCTTGAGGGAATCCGGCAGGTTGCGATCATCGAGCATGCATTCGAAAAGCATGGCGACCAGGTTGATCACATCTTCATCGGCCTCCCCGAAAACCCGCGACCGACCGCTTTTGACGCTGACTCGGGTCAATAACTGTTCGAGCTGGTTGCGCAGATCGAAATCATCAACGGCCGCCGGTGCCGGCACGTATTGCTGCAAGTGCGAAAGCAGGCGCAACAGATCTCGCGTGGAAATCGGATCGGGGCCCTCGTCGGTCAGTCCGACCGTGACGCTTTTGTCAGGTCGGTCCGTGGTACGACGCACCGGGGCCGGTTTCAGGTTGGGTAAGACACCGGTGGCTAGCAGCAGCTGATTGGCTTCTGCGTAAAGCTGATCGGCCTCGCTGAGGACATAGCGTTCGAACAACGTGAGGATGATCAGCTTGACCTTGATCTCAAGCCCGAGCTGGCGTGCGGCTTGCAAAAAGTATTCGCAGAACATCGCCGGACCCAGAGGGTTGTGCAGGTCGCCCGGCTCCTTGCCCAACAAGGCACAGAGTCGGGCCGTCAGTTGGTCCAGGGCGAAACCGTCGCGATCCAGCACCCGGCTGACCATCGCCTGCACCGCGACCGTGCGCTCGCGCTCGTCATCGGGTTGCGCCGTCGAGGTGTCGGCCGCCAGAGTCTGGGGCAAGGCCGCAAACGCGCTTTCGTATTGGGCAAGTCGGATAAACGCGGCGAAAAGCTGTTCGAGAAAAACCCGCTCGATGCTTTTGCGCTTGAGGCGCAAATCGCGCATCGCTTGAAAGAAGATGTTCTGCTCGATGTCACAGCGGGCGCGGTCGGCCATTTCGAAGAGGGTGTCGTCGGCGTTGTCGAACAGCGCCTGCAATCCGTGTCGCAGCTGTTGCGCGGCCTTGTCGCGAACCTGAAGAAGAATCGCCGGCAGTCGGGCGAGTGGCGAGTGAGCCACCTGGTCGGTAGTTGCCTTGTGCAAAGGCACTACATTCCCGTCGTTGTGCATTCGGCCTCCCTGGAACGGTGATGCGTCAACTCGTCAAACTCATGACGTCAAATACAAGGCGAATTATCTTTTAAAAACTCCCCCTTGTGCCAGAAGACTCTGCATCTGCTCTCAAACAGGCGTTTGCTTGGCAACGATGACCAACACGACAACGGCAGGGATTCGACCAAATGCAGGCGCCCGTGCCAACGTAACGCTCTGATGCCTTGGGTTGGTCCGTGCCATGGCCCTATAATCGAGCCACTTTGTTTGTGGAGTCCGTTATGCCGAACCTACATCTCGCCGATCTGACCGCCGAAATCGAAGCCAACGTGCGCCGTGCGTTGCGTGAAGACATCGGCAGCGGCGACATCACCGCGCAGTTGATCCCGGCCGAACGCCTGGCCAAGGCCACCATCATTACCCGCGATGCGGCCGTCATCAGCGGCACCGCCTGGGTGGATAACGTGTTTCGGCAACTGGACCCACGGGTGGCGGTGCATTGGCAGGTTGCCGACGGTGAACGGGTGGCGCCCAACCAGGTGCTGTTCCACCTCGAAGGCCCTGCACGCTCGCTGCTGACCGGCGAACGCAGCGCCCTGAACTTCCTGCAGCTGCTCTCCGGCGTGGCGACCCGCGCGCAGTACCTGGCGGACTTCGTGGCCGAGACTCAGGTCAAGCTGCTCGATACCCGCAAAACACTGCCGGGGCTGCGCCTGGCTCAAAAGTACGCCGTAACCTGCGGCGGTTGCCACAACCACCGCATTGGCCTGTATGACGCCTTCCTGATCAAGGAAAACCACATCGCCGCCAGCGGCGGTATCGCCCAGGCCATCGCCGCCGCGCACAAGATCGCCCCGGGCAAACCGGTCGAGATTGAAGTGGAAAGCCTGGATGAACTCAAGGAAGCGCTGGAGGCTGGTGCCGACATCATCATGCTCGACGAACTGAGCCTGGACGACATGCGCGAAGCCGTGCGCCTGAACGCCGGCAAGGCCAAGCTGGAGGCCAGCGGCGGGATCAACGAAAGCACGTTGCTGCCGATTGCACAGACCGGGGTGGATTACATTTCGATCGGTGCGATGACCAAGGATGTGAAGGCGGTTGATCTGTCGATGCGCCTGAGTCTCTGATCACACGTACAAATTGTAGGAGCGAGCTTGCTCGCGATGTACCCGAGAGCGCCACGTTTAACCAATAAACCCGCGTAATCGTTTACGACCATCGCGAGCAGGCTCGCTCCTACAGTTCGTGTCAAACCACCAGGTTGTTCATCTCGCAGTACTCTTCCCACCCGACGCCCAACACCTCGGCAGCTTCTTTGTGCAACTTCAGGCGTTCTGCTTCGTATTCTTCCGGCGTTGAGGTGTACTTGAGCGTCAGCTCCCACGGCTGCAGGCCCTGGGCTTCGGCCTCGTCCTCGAACGCCCATTGAATCTGGTCTTTCTGATCATCGGCACTCAGGTCCTTGATCTCTTCCATCAGATCCGGCACATCCAGCACGTACTTTTTCAGTGCTTCTTCGTGTCTGGCTTCTTGGGTCAATTCTTTTATTGTCATGGCGTTCTCGTTGATCTGGGGAATGGAAGATGGATCTGGATCATCAAGGATCTCTCTGACGCAAAAAACCGTAAGCAGCGCGGTTTGTCTGGCCTTCAGAACCATTCGGGATCATCTGAAAACAAGTCTTGCTGGTGCCCGAGACAGGAATCGAACCTGCGACCTTCGCGTTACGAGTGCGCTGCTCTACCGGCTGAGCTACACGGGCGGTGGGCTAAACCTAGCACTGACTTCAGGGGCAGGCAACTTCCGGAACGTCTCAATTTCCTGCAGACAAAAAAATGCCCCACAGCTTTCACTGCGGGGCACTTTCTACAACGTTGAAGCGCTCAGGCGTAAGGCGTGATTAAACGCCCGAAGCCTTGGCTGCTGCCACGTCTTTGATGGACAGCTTGATACGACCGCGGTTGTCCACGTCCAGTACCAACACTTCCACTTCCTGGCCTTCTTTCAGGATGTCGGTCACTTTCTCAACGCGAGCGTCGCTCAGCATGGAGATGTGAACCAGACCGTCCTTGCCCGGCAGGATGTTGACGAATGCGCCGAAGTCGACGATGCGCTCAACCTTGCCCACGTAGATCTTGCCGATCTCGGCTTCAGCGGTGATGCCCAGAACGCGCTGACGTGCAGCTTCAGCCGCTTCCTTGGTTTCGCCGAAGATCTTGATCGAACCGTCGTCTTCGATGTCGATCGAAGCCTTGGTCTCTTCACAGATCGCACGAATGGTCGCGCCGCCTTTACCGATGACGTCACGGATTTTGTCGGTGTCGATTTTCATCGCGATCATGGTCGGAGCGTTGGCCGACAGTTCGGTACGCGACTGGCCAATGATCTGGTTCATCTGGCCGAGGATGTTCAGGCGCGCTTCCAGGGCTTGGCCCAGAGCGATTTCCATGATCTCTTCGGTGATGCCCTTGATCTTGATGTCCATCTGCAGCGCGGTGACGCCTTTGGCGGTACCGGCTACCTTGAAGTCCATGTCGCCCAGGTGGTCTTCGTCACCCAGGATGTCGGTCAGGACGGCGAATTTTTCGCCTTCTTTAACCAGACCCATGGCGATACCGGCAACCGGCGCCTTCATCGGCACACCGGCGTCCATCAGGGCCAGGGAAGCGCCGCAAACGGAAGCCATCGAGCTCGAACCGTTGGATTCGGTGATTTCCGAAACCACGCGGATGGTGTACGGGAACACGTCAGCGGCAGGCAGCATGGCCGAAACCGAACGACGGGCCAGACGGCCGTGACCGATTTCACGACGACCAGCGCCACCCATGCGACCACACTCGCCTACCGAGAACGGTGGGAAGTTGTAGTGCAGCATGAACGGGTCTTTCTTCTCGCCTTCCAGGGTGTCCAGCAGCTGTGCATCACGGGCAGTACCCAGAGTTGCAACGACCAGAGCCTGGGTTTCGCCACGGGTGAACAGAGCCGAACCGTGGGTCTTGGGCAGAACACCGACTTCGATGTTCAATGGACGTACGGTCTTGGTGTCGCGACCGTCGATACGTGGCTTGCCGTTAACGATGTTTTCGCGAACGGTGCGGTATTCGATTTCGCCGAAAGCCGCTTTGACTTCGCTGGAAGAAGGCTGGCCTTCTTCACCGGACAGCTTGGCAACGACCTGGTCCTTCAACTCGCCCAGACGAGCGTAACGGTCGGCCTTGACGGTGATGGTGTAGGCCTGGGAGATCGCTTCGCCGAACTCGGCACGGATAGCGCCCAGCAGTTCGGTGGCTTCTGGCGCAGGAGCCCAGGTCCAGGTTGGCTTGGCAGCTTCAGCGGCCAGTTCTTTAACGGCGTTGATCACAACCTGGAACTCGTCGTGAGCGAACAGTACCGCGCCCAGCATCTGGTCTTCGGTCAGCTCTTTGGCTTCCGATTCAACCATCAGCACGGCGTCCGAAGTACCGGCAACGACCATGTCCAGGCTGGAAGCCGCCTGTTGCTCGTAGGTCGGGTTCAGCAGGTAGCCGGTGCTTTCGTGGAACGCAACGCGGGCAGCGCCGATCGGGCCATCGAAAGGAATGCCGGAGATCGCCAGCGCAGCCGAGGTACCGATCATCGCAGCGATGTCCGGATCGGTCTTCTTGCTGGTGGAAACGACGGTGCAGACTACCTGCACTTCGTTCATGAAGCCTTCAGGGAACAGCGGACGGATCGGACGGTCGATCAGTCGGGAAGTCAGGGTTTCTTTCTCGGAAGGACGGCCTTCGCGCTTGAAGAAACCGCCAGGGATCTTACCGGCAGCGTAAGTCTTTTCCTGGTAGTGAACAGACAGAGGGAAGAAGCCCTTGCCTGGATCGGCTTGTTTTGCACCGACTACGGTCACCAATACGCTGACGTCGTCGTCAACGGTGACCAATACTGCGCCGGAGGCCTGACGGGCGATACGGCCAGTCTCGAGGGTAACGGTCGACTGACCGAACTGGAATTTTTTGATTACCGGGTTCACGGTGTCCTACCTTCTTTGTGGCTCTTGGGGGAACTGGTTTCTTGCGAAATTCTTGGGCAATGTCGGGAATCGGCCCGACTGGTTTGTCCAGGTGTCACTCAGGTAAAGCAGGTATCCAGATAAAACTTGAGGCTGGAAGCCTGCCATGCACCAGCGGGAAACCCGCTGGTGCACGACAGACAGCCAACCTCTAGCGCAATCGCTTATTAGCGACGCAGACCCAGGCGACCGATCAGAGTCTGATAGCGACCCAGATCCTTGCCTTTCAGGTAGTCCAGCAGCTTACGACGCTGGTTAACCATGCGGATCAGACCACGACGGGAGTGGTGGTCTTTACCGTTGGCCTTGAAGTGACCTTGCAGCTTGTTGATGTTGGCGGTCAGCAGTGCAACTTGCACTTCTGGCGAACCAGTGTCACCAACAGCTTGCTGGTAGTCAGCTACGATTTGAGCTTTTTCTTGAACGTCGAGAGCCATGAGGCAATCCTTTTATCAGGAAACTGTTTGTCGAAAAACAGTTTCAACAGGCCAGGGACAAATCCCTGTATCTAAAAAAGAGTAGTGACCGTGCCTGTTGACAGCCACCCTCGCCAGCCTGCTGTTACACAGACTGGTTTCGGTCATTCTGACCGAATCAGTCGACGCGGCGCGATGCGCCCGTCTTCGCTCACTTCACCGATACCGATGAAACGACCATTGTGATCCTGTACCCGCACCATGCCGAACTTCGGAGCATCCGGGGCACGTACCGGCTGGCCGTTGAGCCAGTAGAACGCACTCGCTTCCGAGAACTGCAACAGTGGCCAATCCAGCAGGCCGCTGTCCGATGGCATCAGGAAGCGATCGACCGCTTCGTTGCCGCCTTCGGCATGTACCGCTTCCAGCTCTTCGAGGGTAACCGTCTGCGCCAGGGTGAATGGCCCGGCCTGGGTACGTCGCAGTTCTGCAACGTAAGCGCCACAACCGAGTTGCTCACCGATATCCTCCACCAGGGTACGGATATAGGTGCCTTTGGTGCAATCCACCGCCAGCCGCGCAGTATCACCTTCGAAGGCCAGTAATTCCAAGCGCGTAATAGTAACAGAACGCGGTTCGCGCTCCACTACTTCGCCCGCACGAGCCAGCTTGTACAGCGGCTGGCCATCACGCTTGAGCGCCGAGTACATCGGCGGTATCTGACTGATTTGCCCACGAAATTTCGGCAGTACAGCCTCGACATCGGAGCGACCAACGGTCACCGGACGTTCCTGCAAAACTTCACCTTCGGCATCCGCCGTGGTGGTGGTCTTGCCCAGTTGCGCCAGGGTTTCATAACCCTTGTCGGAATCGAGCAGGTATTGCGAGAACTTGGTCGCCTCACCGAAGCACAGCGGCAACACCCCGGTGGCCAAAGGATCGAGACTACCGGTATGACCTGCCTTTTCGGCGTTCAGCAACCAGCGAACCTTCTGCAAGGCCGCGTTGGAGGTGAACCCCAGCGGCTTGTCGAGAAGGATAATGCCGCTGACGTTACGACGGATACGTTTGACCTGAGCCACCGATTACTCCTTGGTGTCTTCGGCTTCTGCCGCAACCGGATGCTGATTGTCTTCAGCCACTGCGCGCTCGATCAATGCCGACAGGTGCGCGCCACGCACGACGCTTTCGTCGTAGTGGAAGTGCAGCTGTGGAACGCTACGCAGTTTCATCTCGCGAGCCAGCTGCATGCGCAGGAAACCGGCGGCGGAGTTGAGCACCTTGATGCTTTGTGCGATTTCTTCGGCGCTGTCCTGACCCATCACGGTGATGAAGATCTTGGCGTGACCGACGTCACGACTGACTTCCACAGCGGTAATGGTGACCAGGCCGACGCGCGGGTCTTTGACTTCACGACGGATCAGTTGTGCCAGCTCGCGCTGCATCTGATCGCCGATACGTTGGGTACGGCTATATTCTTTTGCCATGTCTTGTTACCTGTTACTGCCTCACGGTGAAACCCGTGTGGTCTGAAAGCGGCAAACGCCCGGCCTGACAGAAGCCAGACCGGGCGTTGCGTTTAGAGTCCTGGTGACGAGCTGCGCATTTGCATGCGGCTACCCGTCACGGCTCCTGAAGTGCGCGAATTAGAGGCTGCGAGCAACCTGCACCTTCTCGAAGACTTCGATCTTGTCACCGACTTTAACGTCGTTGTAGCTCTTCACGCCGATACCGCATTCCATGCCGGCACGTACTTCGGAAGCGTCATCCTTGAAGCGGCGCAGGGATTCCAGCTCGCCTTCGAAGATAACGATGTCTTCACGCAGTACACGGATTGGACGGTTACGGTGCACAACACCTTCGATAACCATGCAACCGGCGATCGCGCCAAACTTCGGCGAACGGAACACGTCACGCACTTCGGCGATACCCAGGATGTTCTCGCGAACATCGCTGCCGAGCATACCGGTCAGGGCTTTCTTGACGTCTTCGATGATGTCGTAGATCACGTTGTAGTAACGCATATCCAGACCTTCCTGCTCGACGATCTTGCGCGCGCCGGCATCGGCACGCACGTTGAAGCCGAACAGTACAGCGTTGGAGGCCAGTGCCAGGTTGGCGTCGGATTCGGTGATACCACCGACACCGCCACCGACCACACGCACTTGCACTTCGTCGTTACCCAGGCCGTTCAAGGCACCGTTCAACGCTTCCAGCGAACCACGGACGTCGGATTTGAGGACGATGTTGAGCGTCTTCTTCTCTTCCTGACCCATGTTTTCGAAGATGTTTTCCAGCTTGCCGGCGTGAGCACGGGCCAGCTTGACTTCACGGAACTTGCCTTGACGGAACAGAGCCACTTCACGGGCTTTCTTCTCGTCGGCAACCACGCTCATCTCGTCGCCAGCGTCCGGGGTACCGTCCAGGCCGAGGATCTCGACAGGGATGGCCGGACCGGCTTCCTTGATTGGCTTGCCGTTCTCGTCGAGCATGGCGCGAACGCGGCCATAGTTCGAACCGACCAGGACCATGTCGCCTTGGCGCAGGGTACCGTCTTGAACCAGAACGGTAGCCACCGGACCACGGCCCTTGTCGAGACGGGATTCAACCACGACACCGCGACCAGGAGCCGACGGAGTTGCAGTCAGCTCCAGAACTTCGGCTTGCAGCAATACAGCTTCGAGCAGTTCGTCGACGCCAGTACCCATCTTCGCCGAGACCGGTACGAACGGCGTGTCACCACCCCACTCTTCCGACGTCACGCCGTGAACCGACAGTTCGCTACGGATGCGATCGAGATCGGCGCCCGGCTTGTCGATTTTGTTCACTGCTACTACCAACGGTACGCCAGCTGCCTTGGCATGCTGAACGGCTTCGATGGTTTGTGGCATCACGCCGTCGTCCGCTGCAACCACCAGGATCACGATGTCGGTCGCCTTGGCACCACGGGCACGCATTGCGGTAAACGCAGCGTGACCAGGGGTGTCGAGGAACGTCACCATGCCACGGTCGGTTTCAACGTGGTAAGCACCGATGTGCTGGGTGATACCACCGGCTTCGCCAGCAGCAACCTTGGCACGACGAATGTAGTCGAGCAGGGAAGTCTTACCGTGGTCAACGTGGCCCATTACGGTCACGACTGGTGCACGGGAAACTGCCTCGCCTTCAAACTTCAGGGACTCGGCCAGGGAATCTTCCAGGGCGGTGTCGCTGACCAGGGTCACTTTGTGGCCCAGCTCTTCAGCAACCAACTGGGCAGTTTCCTGATCCAGTACCTGGTTGATGGTCGCTGGAGTACCCAGTTTGAACATGAACTTGATGATTTCAGCAGCCTTCACCGACATCTGCTGGGCGAGATCGCCAACAGTGATGGTTTCGCCGATCTTCACTTCGCGCACGACAGGACCGGTAGGGCTCTGGAAACCGTGAGCGTTGCGCTTCTTCAGCTTGGCCTTGCCGCGACCACCACGACGGAAGCCATCGCTTTCTTCGTCGGTAGTACGTGGAGCAACACGTGGAGCCGGAGCCTTTTCCTTGACGGAAGCACGATGCGGAGCGTTTTTGCGCTCGCCATCGCCGCTACCGCGACGGTTGCTGTCGTCGGCACGTGGCTTGTCCGGACGGCGCTGTTCGTCACGCTTGCGGGTATCGGCCGCAGGCGCTGGAGCAGCCGCCACAACCGGTGCGCTTTCGCGAACTGGCTCGGCCACCGTAGCAGGCGCTGCAACAGGTTCGGCTTGAGCGGTCTGCGCAGTAGCAGGCTGGCGACGCGCTTCTTCTTCGGCGCGACGCTTGGCTTCTTCTTCAGCCTTCTGACGAGCAGCATTTTCTACTGCGCGACGTTCATCCAGTTCACGCTTGCGCTCGGCTTCGATTTCTTCCGGGCTGCGCTGTACGAAGACTTTCTTCTTGCGTACTTCAACGCTGATGCTCTTGCTGCCAGCAACACGCAGGGTGCTGGTGGTTTTACGCTGCAGCGTAATCTTGCGTGGTTCTTCCACTTTCGCCTTGTGGCTGCTTTTCAAGTGAGTCAGCAACGATTGCTTCTCACTGTCAGTCACATGTTCTTCGGCGGCGGTGTGCGGCAGACCTGCCTCACGCATCTGCTGCAACAGGCGCTCTACCGGTGTTTTGACCTCATCGGCCAGTTGTTTCACCGTGACTTGCGTCATGCACTTCTCTCCTCAGGCCGCGCCTAATTACTCGAACCAGTGGGCTCGGGCGGCCATGATCAACTTGCCGGCACGATCATCGTCAATGCCGTCGATGTCGAGCAGGTCGTCAATAGACTGCTCGGCCAGGTCTTCGCGGGTAATTACGCCGCGCACCGCCAGTTCCATCGCCAAATCCTTGTCCATACCCTCAAGCGAGAGCAGGTCTTCGGCCGGATGGGCGTCTGCCAGCTTTTCCTCAGTAGCGATGGCTTTGGTCAACAAACGATCCTTGGCACGAGCGCGAAGCTCGTTGACGGTTTCTTCGTCAAAGCCGTCGATGTTGAGCATTTCTTCCAACGGTACGTAGGCAATCTCTTCCAGGCTGGTGAAGCCTTCATCTACCAGCACCTGTGCCAGGTCTTCGTCGACTTCCAGCTCGTCGATGAAGTTGCGCAGGATGTCGCCGGTTTCTGCTTGCTGCTTAGCCTGGATGTCCGATTCGGTCATCACGTTCAGGGTCCAGCCAGTCAACTGGCTAGCCAGACGCACGTTCTGACCACCGCGACCGATGGCCTGAGCCAGATTGTCTGCGCCAACGGCGATGTCCATTGCGTGGGCATCTTCGTCAACGATAATTGCCGCAACCTCGGCCGGGGACATGGCGTTGATCACGAATTGAGCCGGGTTGTCGTCCCACAGAACGATGTCAACACGCTCACCGCCCAACTCACCCGACACTGCCTGGACGCGCGAACCGCGCATACCGATGCAAGCGCCCTGCGGGTCGATGCGTTTGTCCTTGGAGCGAACGGCGATCTTGGCACGCGAACCCGGATCACGGGACGCAGCCATCACTTCGATCAGGCCTTCGGCAATTTCCGGCACTTCGATGCGGAACAACTCGATCAGCATTTCCGGCGCGGTACGCGACAGGATCAGCTGCGGGCCGCGGTTCTCGGTGCGGATTTCCTTGAGCAGCGCACGCAGACGCACGCCAACCCGGAAAGTTTCGCGAGAAATGATGTCTTCACGGGCCAGCAACGCTTCAGCGTTGTTGCCCAGATCAACGATCACGTTGTCGCGGGTGACTTTTTTCACGGTGCCGGAGATGATTTCACCCAGGCGTTCGCGGTAAGCGTCAACAACCTGAGCGCGCTCGGCTTCGCGAACTTTCTGCACAATGACTTGCTTGGCAGTCTGTGCAGCGATACGGCCGAATTCGATGGACTCGATCTTCTCTTCTACGACGTCACCGACCTTGGCGCCAGGATGCGTTTCGGCAACCTTGCTCGGCCAGGTTTCGATGGCCGGATCGTCCAGGTCTGCTTCTTCGACGACCGTCCAGCGACGGAATGTCTCGTAAGCACCGGTGTGGCGATTGATTTCCACACGCAGATCAACTTCGTCTTCGAAACGCTTTTTGGTAGCAGTGGCCAGGGCCAGCTCCAGCGCTTCAAAAATCACGTTTGCCGGTACGCCCTTTTCATTGGATACCGACTCAACAACCAGCAGTACTTCTTTGCTCATCGTACGCCTCGCCTTTCGCAAGCCATTGGATCCGCGGGATCCGCAGTATCTGGCACGCCTCAGTCAAAACTGGGAATAATGTTGGCCTTGTCGATCATATCGATCGGCAACAGGAACTCATGGTCTTCTACCTGCACCACGACATCCTGCTCTTCTACGCCGCGCAGAAGGCCCTGAAAGTTGCGTCGTCCTTCAAAAGGCGAGCGCAGCTTGATCTTCACTTGTTCACCGGCAAATTTTGCAAACTGCTCAAGAGTGAACAGAGGGCGTTCCATGCCAGGCGAGGAAACTTCAAGGGTGTACTCAACGGAGATTGGATCTTCAACATCCAGCACACCGCTGATCTGGCGGCTGACGATGGCGCAATCGTCCACCAGCACGCCGCCTTCTTTATCGATATAAACGCGCAACATCGAGTGACGACCCTGAGCCGAAAACTCGATACCCCAGCATTCATAGCCTAGGGCCACGACCACCGGGGCCAGCAAGGCCTGCAACTCTTCTAGCTTGCTCGACACCTGAACCCCCTAGTGCATGTATGTGCATGCTATGCAAAATAAAAAAATGGGCGAAACGCCCATCCTTGAAACGCCGTCGAACAGCGGCGTTGAAAGTGTCCAGCTAACAAAAAGCCCCTTAAAAGGGGCTCCTTAAACTGGTTGCGGGGGCCGGATTTGAACCGACGACCTTCGGGTTATGAGCCCGACGAGCTACCAGACTGCTCCACCCCGCGACAAAGCTGGGGCGGAAGTATACGACCGATCCCCTACAGGGTCAATGTAACCTTCCACCTGCAAGAAAGCCCGCAACAGCGGGCTCTCCTGACTAATTGGTACCGAGAAGGGGACTCGAACCCCTACACCCTATGGGCACAACCACCTCAAGGTTGCGTGTCTACCAATTCCACCACCTCGGCAATACTACGTTTGAAACCCTTCTTACTTCTGCTCTTGAGCTGGAGGCACGTCAGTCGCTGGAGTAGCCGACTTTTGCTCTTGAAGCACCGGGACATCATCAGAAGCCGGTTGTTGCTTTGGAACTTCCAGTACCGCTGGATTTGGGAGACCTACTTGAGTCAGCTGGTGAGCCTTCTCTTTAGCAAAGTAACCTAACCCCAAGCTGGTTATGAAAAAACCTGCGGCAAGTATAGCAGTAAACTTACTAAGAAAGGTAGAGGAACCTTGGCTTCCGAACACAGTATTTGAAGCACCTGCTCCGAAAGACGCGCCAGCATCCGCACCTTTACCCTGCTGCAGCAAAACCAGAGCCACTACGCCCAATGCACCCAGCAGATGAAAAACGACTACGACTGTTTCCAGCATTTTTTCAGTTTCCCGCGGCGCGACAGATCGCACCGAACTCATCTGCATTCAGGGAAGCCCCACCAATGAGACCCCCATCGATATCCGGCATGCCGAACAGTTCGACCGCATTGGCCGCCTTCACGCTGCCGCCGTATAGAAGCCGCACACCTTGTGCGACTTCAGAATTCTCTGCCGCCAACTGGGCGCGAATGGCTGCGTGCACATCCTGCGCTTGTTGCGGCGTTGCAGTCAGCCCGGTACCAATGGCCCAGACCGGCTCGTAAGCGATCACTGCCTTGGCAAAGGCACCGACACCCAGCTCCTCGATGATACTGCCCAGCTGACGCGAGACAACCTCAAGAGTTTTTCCGGCTTCACGCTGCTCAAGGGTTTCCCCTATGCACAACACCGGAATCAAGCCACATGCCTGCGCCGCTGCGAACTTGCGGATCAGCACTGCGTCCTGCTCGCCCATGATCTGGCGGCGCTCGGAGTGCCCGACAAGCACCAGGGAACAACCTGCATCCACCAACTGACTCGGCGCAACCTCACCGGTCAACGCACCTTGTCCGGATTCCACCGCAGAATTCTGCGCGCCGACCGAAATCGACTTTCCTTCCAGGCCATCAATCACTTGATTGATATGCAGGAAAGGCGGGAATACCGCGACATCAACACTGCTCGGCAAGGCCAAGTCACGAAGGCCGTTGATCAGCTCAGCGACGCTGGCGCGGGTACCGTGCATCTTCCAGTTACCAGCTACCATAGGGCGACGCATGCTGTACCTCGTCGGTCAAAGTGGGCGCAGATGTTACCCAACACAATCATGGCTGGCAAGCCGAATTCAGGCAGAAACTTCAGTAACCAGTTTTGCCAGCTCTTCGGCATAGCCGCGAACCTGCGTTTCGTCTTCGCCTTCGACCATCACACGCACCAGTGGTTCGGTTCCGGACTTGCGCAACAGCACACGCCCCCGACCGGCCATGGCCTTGGTCACACGCTCACTGGCCTCCTTGACCGACGGATGATCAAGAGGACTTGCGCCGCCACCGAATCGCACATTGATCAACACCTGAGGGCACTTGCGTAGCGCCTGCCGGGATTGCGCCAGACCATCGCCACGCGATTGCAGCGCCATCAACACCTGCAGCGCCGCAATGATTGCATCACCCGTGGTGGTGTGACTGAAGCATACGATGTGCCCGGAGTTTTCACCCCCCACGATCCAGTTGCGCTCCAGCAGCTCGGCAATGACATAGCGATCGCCGACGTTGGCACGCACCAATGGAATGCCCAGGTCCGCCAGGGCCAGTTCCAGCCCCAGGTTACTCATCAGGGTTCCGACCACACCGCCCTGCAGCCTGTCGCGCTCATGCAGATCACGGGCAATGATGAACAGCAATTCGTCACCATCCACCACCGCACCGGTGTGATCGACCATCTGAACGCGGTCACCGTCACCATCGAAGGCAATACCCAGATCGGCCTGCTCGGCCACAACGGCAGCCTGCAGCGCCCCCATATGGGTCGAACCGCAATTGTCGTTGATGTTCAAACCATTCGGCTGCGCCGACAGCACGACGACTTCAGCGCCCAACTCGCGAAACACACTCGGTGCCACTTTGTAGGTCGCACCGTGAGCGCAATCGATGACGATTTTCAGGCCCGAGAAGCTGGTGCCGGTCGGCACGCTGCTCTTGCAGAATTCGATATAGCGTCCCGACGCATCATTGATTCGCGAGACCTTGCCGATCTTGCTCGACTCCACCACGGTCATTGGCGTATCGAGCAACTCTTCAATCATCAGTTCGACTTCATCCGGGAGCTTGGTGCCCTTACCGGAGAAGAACTTGATGCCGTTGTCATCATGGGGATTGTGCGACGCACTGATCACGATGCCAGCCTCGGCATGGAAAGTGCGCGTCAGATAGGCGATAGCCGGAGTCGGCATCGGCCCCAGCAGCATCACATCGGCACCTGCCGACGTCAGGCCCGCCTCGAGCGCCGACTCAAACATGTAGCCGGAAATTCGGGTGTCCTTGCCGACCAGCACCTTGCAGGCGCCCATCTTGCGAAAAGCCATGCCAGCAGCCCAGCCGAGCTTGAGCATGAAATCAGGAGTAATCGGGTATTGACCCACCCGACCACGAATACCGTCGGTACCAAAATATTTCCTAGTCATAAATGCTCCATGATTCTTATTCGGCTGATTCCACTGCGGCGATCATTCTCACCACATCCACTGTTTCGGCCACGTCATGGACGCGCAAAATACGCGCGCCCTTCTGCACAGCCAGGGCCGCGAGAGCAAGACCGCCATACAAGCGCTCTCCGACCGGCCGGTTCAAGGCCTGACCTATCATGCTCTTGCGCGAAACGCCCACCAGAAGTGGCCGCCCAAAGGCATGCAGGGCTTCCATATGCTTGAACAAGCTTAGATTGTGCTGCAAGGTTTTGGCGAAGCCAAAGCCGGGGTCAAGAATGACCCGCTCAGCCGGAATGCCCACCAAAGAACACTGATGCAGGCGCTCAGCGAGAAACTCGCCGACTTCCCTTGTGACATCCTGATACTGCGGATTGTCCTGCATATCGCCCGGCTCGCCCAGCATATGCATCAGGCAGACCGGCAGACCGGTGGCCGCTGCTGCATCCAGGGCACCATCGCGACGCAACGAACGCACGTCATTGATCAACCCGGCACCCAGGCGCGCGGCTTCTCGCATGACGGCTGGCGTTGAGGTGTCGACCGATATGATCACATCCAGCTCGCGGCTGATGCGCTCGATGATGGGAGCTACGCGCTCCAGCTCTTCGAGTGGCGATACGACCCTGGCTCCGGGGCGGGTGGATTCTCCACCGACATCGATCAGCGTCGCGCCGGCCGCCACCATGGCTTCGGCGTGGCGCATGGCCGCGTCGAGCTGGCTGTATTGGCCACCATCGGAGAAAGAATCAGGGGTGACATTGAGAATACCCATGACATGCGTCTGGGCCAAATCAAGAACCCGGTTGCCGCAAGGCAACCGGGTCGAGGACTGAACAGAAGTCATTTCAAACCTTATACGTCAGCAGCAGGACCGCCGATCGGTGTTTCCGGACGCTCATCCTGCACCACCGGCGGAGTACCGGAAGTACCCGTGCCACCCGACCAGTCACGAGGCTCGCGAGGCGGACGACCGGCCATGATGTCGTCAATCTGCTCGGCATCGATCGTTTCGTACTTCATCAAGGCATCAGCCATCGCATCGAGCTTGTCACGATTGTCCGTGAGAATCTGCTTCGCCGTGCCATAGCACTGATCGATGATGCTGCGTACTTCGGAGTCGATCAGCTTGGCTGTCTCACCAGAGAAGCTTGCACCCTGACCGCCACCGCCGCGACCGAGGAACACTTCACCCTCTTCTTCGGCATACATCAACGGACCGAGCTTTTCCGAAAGACCCCACTTGGTCACCATGTTCCGCGCAATCTGGCTGGCGCGCATGATGTCGTTGGAGGCACCGGTGGTCACGCCATCGAAGCCCAGGGTCATTTCTTCAGCGATACGACCGCCGTACAGCGAGCAGATCTGGCTGATCAACGCACGCTTGGACAGGCTGTAACGATCTTCTTCCGGCAGGAACATGGTCACACCCAGCGCACGACCGCGCGGGATGATCGACACCTTGTACACCGGATCATGCTCCGGCACGACACGCCCCACGATGGCGTGGCCCGCTTCGTGATAAGCCGTGTTCTGCTTTTCTTTCTCGGACATGACCATGGATTTTCGCTCGGCGCCCATCATGATCTTGTCTTTCGCCAGTTCGAACTCTTTCATCTCGACGATGCGCTTGCCGGCACGGGCAGCGAACAACGATGCCTCGTTCACCAGGTTGGCCAGGTCAGCACCGGAGAAGCCTGGAGTACCACGAGCGATCACGGCCGGAGCAACGTCGTCGCCCATCGGCACTTTGCGCATGTGAACCTTGAGAATCTGTTCGCGACCACGGATGTCCGGCAGACCGACCACTACCTGGCGGTCGAAACGGCCCGGACGCAGCAGCGCAGGGTCCAGTACATCAGGACGGTTGGTCGCGGCAATCACGATGATGCCGTCATTCATTTCGAAGCCGTCCATCTCGACCAGCAACTGGTTGAGCGTCTGCTCGCGTTCGTCGTGACCGCCACCCATGCCGGCGCCACGATGGCGACCGACCGCATCGATTTCGTCGATGAAGATGATGCACGGAGCGTGTTTCTTGGCCTGTTCGAACATGTCGCGAACACGGCTGGCACCGACACCGACGAACATTTCGACAAAGTCGGAACCGGAAATGGTGAAGAATGGCACTTTGGCTTCGCCGGCGATGGCCTTGGCGAGCAAGGTCTTACCGGTACCCGGAGGACCGACCATCAGCACACCGCGAGGAATGCGACCACCCAGGCGCTGGAACTTGCCCGGATCGCGCAGGAATTCGACCAGTTCACCGACTTCTTCCTTGGCTTCGTCGCAACCGGCAACGTCAGCCAGGGTCGTTTTCACCTGATCTTCCGAGAGCAGGCGCGCCTTGCTTTTACCGAAGCTCATCGGCCCGCCCTTGCCACCGGCACCGCCCTGCATCTGGCGCATGAAGAACATGAACACGGCGATGATCACGAGGATAGGGAAGCTGGCGACCAGAAGCTGAGTCCAGATGGATTGCTGTTCAGGCTGCTTGCCTTCGACCACGACGTGGTTATCCACCAGGTCGCCGATCAGGCCGTTGTCCTGGATCGCGGGACGGATGGTCTTGAAGCTGTCGCCATCGTTGCGCTTGCCTGTAATCACGTAGCCATCAACCGCCACGCGCTCGACCTTGCCATCCTTGACCTGCTGGATGAAGTCGGAATAGTTGAGGGTCTGCGGCTCGTTAGGGCTGGAGAAGTTGTTCATCACCGTCACCAGGACAGCCGCGATGATCAACCACAGGATCAGATTCTTTGCCATATCGTTCAATTAACTACCCTCTGAAGCAAGCTCCGCTACTGACGCGCGCTTCGCATGATATTCACCGGCCTAACTTACTACATTACCTACAACTTGGCAGGCGCCGTCTGTAACCCTTTGTGAAACACTTCCTACACAATATTCGCTAATTCTGACAAGGCGTAATACAAAAAACCTATCACCCTGATCGAAAATTCACTCAACCCTCACTGCGTCCGCGGAAACCGCGACCCAGCAGGTACTGTTCGCGAGAACGGTCGCGCGATGAGGTCGGCTTGCGCATCTGCACCTTCTCGAACTGCTGGCGAACGCTCTTGTGGAACTCGTCGAAGCCTTCGCCCTGGAAGATCTTGATCAAAAAATCACCACCGGGCTTGAGCACCCGAGTCGAAAGATCCAGTGCCAACTCGCACAGGAACATCGCTCGCGGCATGTCCACGGCCGGTAATCCACTCATATTGGGGGCCATGTCGGAAATCACAAGGTCTACTTCCTTATTTCCGACGGCATCGAGGATCTGGGCCAGTACGGCATCCTCGGTAAAGTCGCCCTGAATGAAGGTGACGTCCGGGATGCTGTCCATTTCCAGAATGTCAGAAGCGATCAGTGTGCCCTGCCCACCAATCAGACGACTGGTCACCTGGGACCAACCACCCGGGGCCGCACCAAGGTCGATTACGCTCATGCCCGGGCGGATCAGACGATCCTTTTCCTGGATCTCCAGCAGTTTGTAGCTGGCGCGGGAACGGTACCCGTCTTTTTGCGCCATTTTGACGAATGGGTCGTTGAAATGTTCTTGCAGCCATTTAAGACTTGTCTTGGAACGGGCCACGGGCCACCTCGAAAATAAAACGGGTCGTGATTAACTGGGCGGTCCCGGACTCGCTCGGGTAAACTGGCCGCCGCTTTTTACAAGATCAGACGCAGGGGTCAGATTATGCCGCTCACTCAAGAGCAGAAGAAACAGTACAAATCCATTGGCCACCATCTGAAACCGGTTTTGATTGTGGCAGACAATGGTTTGACTGAAGGTGTGTTAGCCGAACTCGAACGCGCATTGGCGGATCACGAGCTGATCAAGATCAAGCTCAACATCCTCGATCGCGAATCGCGCCTGGCGTCCATTGCAGAGCTCTGCAAGGTCGGCAAAGCGGATCTGGTCCAGGTCATCGGCAAGATGGCACTGATCTACCGCAAGAACTTCAGCGTCAACAAGCAGCTGTCGAACGTCCATCGCTTCAAGTGATGGCAAGGGTCAAGGGTGTGCTTCGCGCACCCTGCCACTCCACCCCGGCATCGGCTGCAACACCAGCACCAGCCCGGAAAAGCCCAAGACAAGATAGCTGAACACCTGCCAACGATCGGCATCCGGCCAGCCGAAACGCACCGCGAAGTACATCGCGCACGCACACAGCGACATCAACAGCAGCTGCCCGCGAATATCCCGCCATAGACTGGCAAGGCCCTCGGCCTTAACCAGCACCAAAGCCTGAAAAATCACACACGCCGTAGCGAATCCCGTTACCAGCGTATTGAGCATGCCTGCGATTTCGTCGATCAGCAGCGGCGCCAGGCCAATTCGCCCCAGCACCGGCAGCAGACCGATTTGCAACAGCCACAGGCCGCCGACCCACAACATCTGGGTCAGTTGCCAAAGCATGGCGCCCGCACGAAGCGGGCGCCAACCTTCAGATGTGACGAACTTCGACAATCTCGTACTCGATAACGCCGCCAGGCGTTTTCACGGCGACCACATCACCCTCTTCCTTGGCAATCAAGGCGCGGGCCAGTGGCGAACCCACCGAAATCTTGCCGAGTTTGAAGTCAGCCTCATCCTCACCCACGATGTGGTAAGTGACGCGCTCATCCGTCTCGACGTTGGCGATTTCAACGGTGGTGCCGAAAATCACTTTGCCGGTGTGCGGAATGGTCGTGACATCAATGATGACCTGATTCTGAATTCGGCCTTCGATATCACGGATCCGCGCCTCGACCATACCCTGCTGCTCACGGGCAGCGTGGTATTCGGCGTTTTCCTTCAAGTCACCCAACTCGCGGGCCGTACCGATGTCCTGGCTGAGCTTCGGACGAACGACCTTGGTCAGGTGAGTGTGTTCTTCTTCCAGGGCGCGAGCGCCCTGAACGGTCATTGGGTACTTCGTTATGCTCATGCCTTCAATCCTGCGTGTAGATCCTGCAAGCGACGCACGGTCTTCTCGGGACCGAACTTCAGCGCTTCACAGATGGCTTCGCCAGCAGCAATGGTGGTGGTGCAGTAAATCTTGTGCTGCAGGGCATTACGACGAATGGAGTACGAATCAGCAATCGACTGACGACCTTCGGTGGTGTTGATGATCAGGGTGACTTCGTCATTCTTGATCATGTCGACCACGTGCGGACGACCCTCGGTCACCTTGTTCACACGGCGCACTTTCAGGCCTGCAGCCTCGATCAGCCTGGCAGTACCGGCAGTGGCGACCACTTCGAAGCCCAAGTTGATCAGATCACGGGCCACGCCCGCAACCAGCGGCTTGTCGTCGTCACGCACGCTGATGAACGCAGTACCGCCGGTCGGCAGCACTTCGCTCGCGCCCATCTGGGCCTTGGCGAACGCTTCACCGAAGGTGTCGCCCACGCCCATCACTTCACCGGTGGACTTCATCTCAGGGCCGAGGATCGGGTCAACGCCAGGGAATTTGGCGAACGGGAACACCGCCTCTTTCACGCTGTAGAAGTTTGGAATGATTTCCTTGGTGAAGCCGATTTCCTTCAAGGTCTTACCGGCCATGACGCGAGCCGCGATCATTGCCAGGGAAACACCGATGCACTTGGACACGAACGGCACAGTGCGGGAAGCGCGCGGGTTGACTTCGATGACGTAGATGTCGTCGCCTTGCAGCGCCAACTGTACGTTCATCAGGCCGATCACGCCGAGCTCCAGGGCCATTTTCTTGACCTGTTCGCGCATCTCGTCCTGGATGTGCGCCGGCAGCGAGTACGGCGGCAGCGAGCACGCGGAGTCACCGGAGTGAACACCAGCCTGCTCGATGTGCTGCATGATCGCGCCGATTACCACGTCCTTGCCGTCGCAGACCGCATCCACGTCCATTTCGATGGCGCAGTTGAGGAAGTGGTCCAGCAGCACCGGGCTGTCGTTGGACACTTGAACCGCTTCACGCAGGTAGCGCTTGAGCTCTTCTTCTTCGTAGACGATTTCCATCGCGCGGCCGCCCAGTACATAGGACGGGCGCACCACCAGCGGGTAACCGATCTTGCTGGCGGCACGAATGGCTTCGTCTTCACTGCGCACGGTGGCGTTTGGCGGCTGACGCAGGTTCAGGCGCTGGACCATCTGCTGGAAACGCTCACGGTCTTCGGCACGGTCGATGGCGTCAGGACTGGTGCCGATGATCGGCACGCCAGCTGCTTCCAGGGCACGCGCCAGTTTCAGCGGAGTCTGGCCGCCGTACTGGACGATCACGCCTTTTGGCTTCTCGACGCGGACGATTTCCAGCACGTCTTCCAGGGTCACTGGTTCGAAGTACAGGCGATCGGAAGTGTCGTAGTCGGTGGAAACGGTTTCCGGGTTGCAGTTGACCATGATGGTCTCGTAGCCGTCATCACGCAGAGCCAGTGCCGCGTGTACGCAGCAGTAGTCGAACTCGATGCCCTGGCCGATACGGTTAGGACCGCCACCCAGGATCATGATCTTGTCGCGACCCGACGGCGCCGCTTCGCACTCTTCCTCGTACGTCGAGTAGAGGTAGGCAGTATCGGTGGCGAACTCGGCGGCGCAGGTGTCGACGCGCTTGTAGACCGGGAAGATTTCCAGCTTGTGACGGTGAGCGCGCAGGCTCTTCTCGGTCACACCCAGCAACTTGGCCAGGCGCATATCGGAGAAACCTTTGCGCTTGAGGCGGAACATCAGATCGCGGTCGATGCTGGTCAGGCCCAGGGTCTTGACCTTCTCTTCTTCCTTGATCAGGTCTTCCATCTGCACCAGGAACCAAGGGTCGATCATGGTCATGCCGAAGATGTCTTCGACGGTCATGCCGGCGCGCATCGCGTCCGCCACGTACCAGATACGCTCGGCGCCCGGCACGGTCAGCTCGCGCTTGAGTACGCTCATGCTTTCCGGGTTGGCCAGATCAACCTTCTCGTCCAGACCGCAAACGCCCACTTCCAGACCGCGCAGGGCTTTCTGCAGGGATTCCTGGAAGGTACGGCCGATGGCCATGACTTCACCGACCGACTTCATTTGAGTGGTCAGGCGGGCGTCGGCTTTCGGGAATTTCTCGAAGGCAAAACGCGGCAACTTGGTGACGACGTAGTCGATGGACGGCTCGAAGGACGCCGGGGTCTTGCCGCCGGTGATGTCGTTCGACAGCTCGTCCAGGGTGTAACCCACAGCCAGCTTGGCCGCGACCTTGGCGATCGGGAAACCGGTGGCTTTCGAAGCCAGCGCCGAGGAACGCGATACTCGCGGGTTCATCTCGATCACGACCATGCGGCCGGTGTTCGGGCAGATGCCGAACTGAACGTTGGAACCGCCGGTTTCCACGCCGATCTCGCGCAGTACCGCCAGGGAGGCGTTACGCAGGATCTGGTATTCCTTGTCGGTCAGGGTCTGTGCCGGAGCCACGGTGATCGAGTCACCGGTGTGCACACCCATCGGGTCGAAGTTTTCGATGGAGCAGACGATGATGCAGTTGTCCTTCTTATCGCGGACAACCTCCATCTCGTATTCTTTCCAGCCGATCAGCGATTCGTCGATCAGCAGCTCTTTGGTCGGCGACAGGTCCAGACCACGGGCGCAGATTTCTTCGAACTCTTCACGGTTGTAAGCGATACCGCCACCGGTGCCGCCCATGGTGAAGGACGGACGGATGATGCACGGGAAGCCGAGCTTCTCGAGGACCGCATTGGCCTCTTCCATGCTGTGGGCGATACCGGAACGCGGGCACGCCAGGCCGATGGACTTCATCGCCTTGTCGAAACGCGAACGGTCTTCAGCCTTGTCGATGGTGTCGGCGTTGGCACCGATCATCTCTACGCCGAACTTCTCCAGAACGCCTTCGCGCTCCAGGTCCAGGGCGCAGTTCAGAGCGGTCTGGCCACCCATGGTCGGCAGCAGCGCGTCCGGACGCTCTTTTTCGATGATCTTGGCAACGGTCTGCCACTTGATCGGCTCGATGTAGGTGGCGTCGGCCATGGCCGGGTCGGTCATGATGGTGGCCGGGTTGGAGTTCACCAGGATGACGCGGTAACCCTCCTCGCGCAGGGCTTTACAGGCCTGGGCGCCGGAGTAGTCGAATTCGCAGGCCTGGCCGATCACGATCGGGCCAGCGCCGAGAATCAGGATGCTTTTAATGTCTGTACGTTTTGGCATGGGTTTGTCACTCAAATCCGCAGGTCAGTCGGCAAGCCGTCTTGTTCAATCTCTGAAGCCTTGAGGGGGCCGCCGGTACGGGGCCACCCTCAAGCTTTGCTACATCAGGGCGAGCGATCAGCGTCGCTTGGCCATCTCGGTGATGAAGCGATCGAACAATGGCGCTACGTCGTTCGGGCCAGGGCTGGCTTCCGGGTGACCCTGGAAGCTGAAGGCGCTCTTGTCGGTACGCTCGATACCTTGCAGGGTGCCGTCGAACAGCGATTTGTGGATCGCGCGAACGTTGGCCGGCAGGGTCGCTTCGTCTACGGCAAAACCGTGGTTCTGGCTGGTGATCATCACCACGCCGCTGTCCAGATCCTGGACGGGGTGGTTGGCACCGTGGTGGCCGTGACCCATTTTCAGGGTCTTGGCGCCGGAGGCCAGGGCCAGCAGCTGGTGACCGAGGCAGATACCAAAGACCGGGATCTCGGTTTCCAGCACGTCCTTGATCGCCTGGATCGCGTAGTCGCAAGGCTCCGGATCACCAGGGCCGTTGGACAGGAACACGCCGTCCGGCTTCAGCGCCAACACGTCGGCGGCAGGGGTTTGCGCGGGCACGACGGTCACGCGGCAACCGCGCTCGACCAGCATGCGCAGGATGTTCACCTTGACGCCGTAGTCGTAGGCAACCACGTGGTACGGCAGCTCGGAGGCTTCGATGGTCGCGTGGCTGTCGGTTTTCAGATCCCAGACAGTCGAGCGCCACTCGTAGCTTTCCTTGGTGCTGACGACTTTCGCCAGGTCCATGCCTTTCAGGCCAGGGAAACCCTGGGCGGCGGCGATGGCGGCAGCTTCGGAAATGTTGTCACCGGCCATGATACAGCCGTTCTGCGCGCCTTTTTCACGCAGGATGCGCGTCAGGCGGCGGGTGTCGATACCGGCGATGGCCACAACATTGTTGGCCTTCAGGTAGTCGGACAGGGACATCGTGTTACGCCAGTTGCTCGCCACCAGCGGCAGGTCACGGATGACCAGGCCGGCAGACCAGACGCGGTTGGACTCGGCGTCTTCCGGCGTGGTGCCGGTGTTGCCGATGTGCGGGTAAGTCAGGGTAACGATTTGTTGGGCGTAGGAAGGATCGGTAAGGATTTCCTGATAGCCGGTCATTGCGGTGTTGAACACCACCTCACCAACGGTTTGACCGTCGGCTCCAATGGCTTCGCCGCGAAAAATGCTGCCATCAGCAAGGGCGAGTATGGCTGGCTTAGTCAAGAAGACCTCCCGTAAATAAAGCCTGAAAGGGCGATCGCAGGTTGTAAAAAAGCGGAGTGACGTATGGACACGTCACCCCGCTTGTTCACTGAATTATTCTGCGCGCTTTTAGTGGACACACTAAAGCTGTAGCTTACAGAAAAAGGCTTTTTTGGTCTACCGCCAATGAGCCTTAAAGGCTGGAGAATGCGACAGGACGTCGCCTGGCGGAACAAAACCGGGCTCAAACGCGGTGCGCGAGCCCGATTTCGGGTGCATCTTAACGCAGATCGAGCACGTCTTGCATGTCGTAAAGGCCGGGCTCGCGCCCATCCAGCCACAAAGCAGCACGTACCGCGCCCTTGGCGAACGTCATGCGACTGGACGCCTTGTGAGTGATCTCGACACGCTCGCCTTCGGCGGCGAACAGCACGGTGTGATCACCGACGATGTCGCCAGCACGCACAGTGGCGAAACCGATGGTCTCGCGATCGCGAGCGCCGGTCTGACCCTCGCGGCCATACACCGCCACCTTCTTCAGATCACGCCCCAGCGCATCGGCAATTACCTCGCCCATGCGCACGGCAGTGCCGGACGGCGCATCGACTTTATGCCGATGGTGAGCTTCGGTGATTTCGATGTCGACATCGTCGCCCAAAACGCGAGCGGCCGTGTCGAGCAGCTTCAGGCAGAGGTTGACCCCGACACTGAAGTTGGCCGCGAAGACAATCGGAATGTCCTTGCCCGCTTCCGCCAGCAATTGCTTTTCTTCAACGCTGAAACCGGTGGTACCGATGATCATGGCCTTGCCGTGCTTGCGGCAGAAAGCCAGGTTCTTCAGGGTCACCGTCGGGTGCGTGAAGTCGATCAGCACGTCGAACTCGTCGACCACCCGATCCAGATCACCGGACAGGGGCACGCCGATACGACCCAGCGCAGCCAGCTCACCGGCATCCGCGCCGACCAGCGTGCTGTCGGGACGATCCACCGCCGCCGTCAAACCGGCACCCGGGGTTTGCTGCACCGCCTCAATCAGGGTCTTGCCCATGCGCCCGGCGGCGCCCATCACTGCAATACGTCGCATGCCTGTCTCCTTACAAATCGCCGAAGAAGCGCTTCACGCCTTCGAACCAACCGGTGGTTTTTGGCGAATGGCTGTTGTCATCCGCCAGCGAACTACGGAACTCCTCGAGCATTTCACGCTGGCGACGGCTCAGGTTGACCGGAGTCTCGACCGCCACACGGCACATCAGGTCACCGGCACCGCCGCCACGCACAGGCGCGACACCCTTGCCACGCACACGGAACTGCTTGCCGGTCTGGGTCCCCTCAGGGATCTTCAGCTTGACCCGACCATCGAGGGTCGGAATCTCCAGCTCGCCACCCAGCGCCGCATCGACGAAGCTGATCGGCACTTCGCAGAACAGATGCTTGCCATCGCGCTGGAAAATCGAGTGCTCGCGCACGTTGATCACCACGTACAGGTCGCCGGTAGGCCCACCTTGGGCACCCGCTTCGCCTTCGCCGGACAGACGAATGCGGTCACCGGTATCGACACCGGCCGGCACTTTCACCGACAGGGTCTTGTACTCTTCGACACGACCTTCGCCGTGGCAGGAGTCGCACGGATCGGAAATGATCTTGCCCTGGCCATGGCAGCGCGGGCAGGTTTGCTGCACCGAGAAGAAGCCTTGCTGCATGCGCACCTGGCCGATACCGCCGCACGTCGGGCAGGTCACCGGCGCGGAGCCTTTCTTGGCGCCGGAGCCGTCGCAAGGCTTGCAGTTGACCAGCGTCGGAACGCGGATATTCACGGTCGTACCGCGCACCGCCTCTTCGAGGTCCAGTTCCAGGGTGTAGCGCAAGTCACTGCCGCGCTGAGCGCCGCCACGGGAACCGCCGCGACCGCCACCGAAGAAGTCACTGAAGACATCACCAAAGATGTCGGAGAAGTTCTGACCGCCGAAACCGGCACCGCCACCACCCATGCTCGGATCGACACCGGCATGGCCGTACTGGTCGTACGCCGCGCGCTTGCTGGAGTCGGACAGCACTTCGTAGGCCTCGTTGGCCTCCTTGAACATCTCTTCCGACGCCTTGTCATCGGGATTACGGTCCGGGTGGTGCTTCATCGCCAGGCGACGGTAAGCCTTCTTCAGGTCCGCTTCGCTTGAGCCACGCTCAACACCCAACACTTCGTAATAGTCACGCTTTGCCATAAGTCTTCGCACTCTTGAGGACGTCCGACAAAACCCTCCTGAGTTTGCCGAACTCGTTGAGCCCCAATACAGGCCCGGACCCAACTCACGTCAATTCAACGATCCTGGTCTTTATTTCGATGGCACTTTCAGCTCGGAAAGCAGGAGCATTCCCGACCATGCCGACAACACGCGAACCGTGTCGCATGCTGTAAAAATTCGCGTATTCCAGATACGCCAACGCGGGAGCAAGCTCCCGCGCGGCGACATCCTACCAGTCACCGCCAGAAGGCAGTCAACCGGCCGACCAACAACTTACTTGTGGTCTTTGACTTCTTCGAACTCGGCATCGACAACGTCGTCAGCCTTCTCAGCCGATTCGCCCTGCGGTGCAGCGCCTTCAGCAGGCTGAGCCTGTTCGGCGTACATCTTCTGCGCCACTGGAGCGGAGACTTTCGACAGCTCTTCAACCTTGGCGTCGATAGCAGCCTTGTCGTCGCCTTTGACAGCGGCTTCCAGGGCAACTACGGCTGCTTCGATTGCCGTCTTCTCTTCGGCAGTCACTTTATCGCCAGCATCGGTAACCATTTTGCGCGTCGAGTGAACCAGTGCGTCGCCCTGGTTACGGGCAGCGGCCAGCTCTTCGAACTTGCGGTCTTCCTCGGCGTTCGCCTCGGCATCACGCACCATGCGCTCGATTTCTTCGTCGGACAGACCGGAGTTGGCCTTGATCACGATCGACTGAGTCTTGCCGGTAGCCTTGTCCTTCGCACCGACGTGCAGGATGCCGTTGGCGTCGATGTCGAAGGTCACTTCGATCTGCGGCACACCACGTGGAGCTGGTGGAATGTCGGCCAGGTCGAACTTGCCCAGGGACTTGTTCTGTGCGGCTTGCTTGCGCTCGCCTTGCAGCACGTGAATGGTCACGGCGCCCTGGTTGTCGTCGGCAGTCGAGAACACTTGCGATTTCTTGGTAGGAATCGTGGTGTTTTTCTCGATCAGCGCGGTCATCACGCCACCCATGGTTTCGATACCCAGGGTCAGCGGGCTGACGTCGAGCAGCAGAACGTCCTTCACGTCACCGGCCAGTACCGCACCCTGGATGGCAGCACCCATGGCAACCGCTTCGTCCGGGTTGACGTCTTTACGAGCTTCTTTACCGAAGAACTCGGTTACCAGCTTCTGAACCAGTGGCATACGGGTCTGACCGCCTACCAGGATCACATCGTTGATCGCGCCAACGTCGATACCGGCATCTTTCATTGCGATGCGGCAAGGTTCGATGGTGCGCTGAACCAGGTCTTCCACCAGCGCTTCGAGCTTGGCGCGGGAGATCTTCACGTTCAAGTGCTTGGGACCGGTGGCGTCTGCAGTGATGTACGGCAGGTTCACGTCGGTCGACTGGCTCGAGGACAGTTCGATCTTGGCTTTTTCAGCGGCTTCTTTCAGGCGCTGCATGGCCAGCGGGTCGCCCTTGAGGTTCATGCCGCTTTCTTTCTTGAATTCGTCGACGAGGTAGTCGATCAGACGAATGTCAAAGTCTTCACCGCCCAGGAACGTGTCACCGTTGGTGGCCAGCACTTCGAACTGGTGCTCGCCATCGACTTCAGCGATCTCGATCACGGAAACGTCGAAAGTACCACCGCCCAGGTCGTAAACGATCACGGTGTGATCGCCCTTGGCCTTGTCCATACCGTAAGCCAGAGCAGCTGCGGTTGGTTCGTTGATGATACGTTTTACGTCCAGGCCAGCGATGCGGCCGGCGTCTTTGGTGGCCTGACGCTGGCTGTCGTTGAAGTAGGCCGGAACGGTGATCACCGCTTCAGTCACGGTCTCGCCGAGGTAGTCTTCGGCGGTCTTCTTCATTTTCTTCAGGATTTCAGCCGAGATTTGTGGCGGTGCCATTTTCTGGCCGTTCACTTCAACCCAGGCGTCGCTGTTGTCAGCCTTGACGATCTTGTAAGGGACCATCTGAATGTCTTTCTGTACGACTTCTTCGTCGAAACGACGACCGATCAGACGCTTCACCGCGTACAGGGTGTTATGCGGATTGGTCACGGCCTGACGCTTGGCCGACTGGCCAACCAGGATTTCGCCATCGTTGGCGTAAGCGATGATCGACGGCGTAGTACGCGCGCCTTCAGCGTTTTCAATAACTTTTGCCTTGCCGTTTTCCAGCACGGAGACGCAGGAGTTGGTAGTCCCCAGGTCGATACCGATAATTTTGCCCATGTTCACTCTCCCGAAACTTTGGATTTGGTTGCCGCAGCAGTGGTGGCTAACTGCGGTAGCACTTAAACGCTTGACTTATAAATGGGGGCCTTGCGGCGGATTTCAAGCCTGCTCGTCAATCGAAGGCGAAACCGGCGCAGGCGCCTTGCTGACCACGACCATCGCCGGGCGCAGCAGGCGGCCATTGAGCTGATAGCCCTTCTGGAACACCTTCAGAACGCTGTTCGGCTCGACATCGGCGCTTTCCTGCATGGCCATCGCCTGATGGAGAACGGCGTTGAACGGTTCGCCATGGGGATCGATCGCTTCAAGCTGATAACGCTTGAGGGTGTCCTGGAACATTTTCAGGGTCAGCTCGATGCCTTCGCGCATAGGACGGATGCTTTCGTCGTCCGGGCTGGACAATTCCAGGCCGCGCTCCAGGCTGTCGACGATCGGCAGCAGGTCGCCGGCGAATTTTTCCAGCGCGAACTTGTGAGCCTTCTCCACATCCTGCTCGGCGCGACGGCGGACGTTCTGCAGATCGGCGGCTACACGCAAAGCCTGATCCTGAGCGCCTGCCAGTTGCTCTTCGAGCACTTGTACACGAGCCGCCAGGTCATCACCCGAAGCCTCGGGCGCCTGGTTGGCGTCTGGGTTTTGCGTATCCACTGTCTGTTCGTCAGCCATAGATTTCTCCTTTCAATTTCGTCCGCGAGCTCAACTCGCGCTTCTGCCCAGCTATATGGGGCCGCAAAATCCGGCTTCAAGGGGGCTCAACGATTAACCCTACAAAAAACAACTGCTTTGTCATTGCCGGTCGCGATAAGACTTTCGTCGGACCGAGCGAATCGAGCTAACGAGGGGCATTGTCAGCCAGAAACAAAACACTGTATAAATAACCAGACCTAACACCTGGGAGCGGCCCATATGCTGGTGCACCTGTCCGTACACAACTACGCCATCGTTGAACATCTCGATCTCGAACTCGATCGCGGGATGAGCGTGATCACCGGGGAAACCGGCGCGGGCAAGTCGATCATGCTCGACGCGCTGGGCCTGACCCTGGGCGATCGCGCCGACAGCGGCGTGGTCCGCCCCGGCGCCGACAAGGCCGACATCCTGGCCACCTTCGATCTGGTCGACATTCCGGAAGCCAGCGCCTGGCTGGCCGAACGCGACCTCGAAAACGACGGCCCGTGCATCCTGCGCCGGGTCATCACATCCGAAGGGCGCTCGCGCGGCTACATCAACGGCACGCCCTGCCCGCTGGGCGACCTCAAGGCGCTGGGCGAGCTGCTGATCGATATTCACAGCCAGCACGAACACCAATCGCTGCTCAAGACCGATACCCACCGTCGTCTGCTCGATGAATATGCCGGCGCGACCGATCTGGCCCGTCAGGTTCAACTCGCCGCCCAGCGCTGGCGCCAGATCCGCCAGGAGCTGGAGCGACTCTCCAACTCCGGCGACGAGCAACGCGCCCGACATCAGTTGCTCAGCTATCAACTCGAGGAGCTGGAAAACCTTGGCCTTGGCGACAACGAACTGGAGCAGCTTGAGCAGGAACACAAGAACCTGACCAACGCCGAGACCCTGCTCGGCATCTGCCGGCAAGTCGTCGAGCAATGCAGTGAAAGTGATTCCGGGAATGTGTTGAATGCGCTAACAGCCAGCCTCAACCGCCTTTCCAGCGTGAACAATTCAGTCGGCGCTCTGGGCGAAGCCAGCAGCCTGCTGACCAGCGCACAGATCCAGGTCGAAGAAGCTGTTGGCGAACTCAATCGCTTTCTCGACAACTTCGATGCAGACCCCGCCCGCCTGCAATATCTGGAAGAACGCCTCGACGCGATCTACACCCTGGCGCGCAAACACCGCATCCAGCCGACCGAAGTCGCCGAGATGCAGCAGAAACTGCTGGATGAAATCGAAACCCTCAATGCCAACGACGAATCCATCGAGCGACTGAGCGACGAGCTGTCTTCATACGCTCGCCATTACCAGGAAAGGGCTCGGGAGCTGAGCGACCTGCGCCATCAAGCCTCGAGTAGCCTGGCCAGCGCCGTGGAGCAGGAAATCCAGCGCCTGGGCATGCCTGGCGGGCGTTTCACCATCGAGTTGCGCCCAAACAGCAGCAACGAGCTGCTGCCTAACGGGCTTGAACAGGTTGAACTGCTGGTCAGCGCCAACCCGGGCCAACCGTTGAAAGCCTTGGCAAAAGTCGCATCCGGAGGCGAGCTGTCGCGGATCAGCCTGGCGATCCAGGTGATCACCGCACAGACCTCCCGTGTACCGACCCTGGTGTTCGACGAAGTCGACGTCGGCATTGGCGGCCCGACCGCGGAAATCGTCGGCCAGCTGCTGCGCAGGCTCGGCGAGCGCGGGCAGGTACTGACTGTGACCCACTTACCGCAAGTGGCGGCGCAAGGTCATCAGCATCTATTTGTGCACAAAGTGCGCGGCGAAGACGCCACCCGCACGGCCGTATCCAAATTGAGCAAAAACGATCGCGTCGAAGAAGTCGCACGGATGCTGGGCGGCATCGATCTCACCAAGGAGTCCCTGGCGCATGCCAAAAAAATGGTGGTCGCCGCAAAAGCCTGAATAAATAAAGGCAGAAAGCACGAAGGCGACCCTGGGGTCGCCTTCGTTCGTTTCGCGAACTGATGTTCGCGCGACATGCTTACTTTTTCTTGCGCACGTACAGCACCAGATTGTGATCAACCATCTCGAAGCCATACTTGTCGACGATTGCTTTCTGAAGCCGCTCGATTTCTTCGTCGAAGAATTCGATCACTTCGCTGGTTTCGACGTTGACCATATGGTCGTGATGCTTGCCGTCGTCCAGCTCGAAGACCGCATGGCCTCCGTCGAAGTTGTGCCGCACCACAAGGCCAGCTGCCTCGAACTGGGTCAGAACACGGTAAACCGTGGCCAGACCGACGTCCTCACCAGCCTCCATAAGGGCCTTGTAGACATCCTCGGCACTCATGTGGCGTTGCTCGGCGGAATCGAGCATTTGCAAAATTTTGACCCGTGGCAGGGTCACTTTGAGGCCGGCTTTGCGTAGTTCGCTATTTTCAACCATGGTCAGCTTTCTCGCGATGCTGCTTCGCAGCTTCTCTTAATGCGGGTATGATCGGCGTTTACGTTGTCCCAGCCAAGATAGTGGAAGTCGCCCACCGATGCAAAACACCAAGCTCTTGCTAACCAGTTTCACCTTTGTGGGACTGCTCGCACTCGCCGGTTGTTCATTCCCCGGGGTTTACAAAATCGACATCCAGCAGGGCAATGTCGTCACGCAGGACATGATAGACCAGTTACGCCCGGGAATGACCCGTAAGCAAGTACGGTTTATCATGGGCAACCCTCTGCTGACCGACACGTTCCATGCCGATCGCTGGGATTATCTGTACAGCCTGCAACCGGGTGGCGGTGAACGCCAACAGGAACGCATTAGCGTTATCTTCAACCCAAATGATCAGCTTGTCAGCCTCTCCGGTGATTTCATGCCCGGCGTGAGCCGTGACGAAGCCATTCTCGGCAAGGACAGCGGCACGACAGTGGCCGCCCCGGCAGAAAACGTCGAGAAGCCAAAACCGGAAAAACCGGTCAAGCCAGGTTCGTTGCTGGATCAGATCCAGAAGGACGTCGACGGAGTAGAAACCGTTCCGGTCCCGACGCCGCAACCACTGGACACCTCGCCGCAATAATTTGCGACGCAATAAAAAGCCCGGCATGCCCGGGCTTTTTATTGTCTGGCGTTTCAGCCACTCACTGATTCCGCGCTTTGGCCTCGGCAGCTTTCGCTGCCCGCAGTCGGCGCACCTCTTTCGGATCAGCCAGCAACGGGCGGTAAATCTCGATGCGATCCCCGGCCTGCACTGCCCGACTCTCCGGGTCAGCTACCACCTTGCCGAAGATCCCCACAGGGCAAAGGGTCAGATCCAGCTCCGGAAACTCTTCAGCCACGGCCGACCTGAGCAAGGCCGCACGCACGGTCGTTCCGACAGGCACGGCCACTGTCAGCAGCACCTGACGGTCTACGGCCGCGTAGACCACCTCGACTTCAATCATGACCTCAACCATGTATCTGCTTGGCGCGCTGGCAGAACGCATCCACCAAAGTGTTCGCCGCCTGATTGAACAGCGGCCCCAAGGTGGCACGAACCAGTGGCCCGGCATAATCGAACGACAGATCGAGGCTGATCTTGCAGGCTTTGTCAGTCAGCGCCTTGAATACCCAGATGCCATGCAATTGGGTGAAAGGACCCTCTTCGAGGTTCATTTCGATCGACTGCCCCGCAACCAGCGTGTTGCGCGTCACGAAATGCTGACTGAGGCCACCCTTCGCCACGCCGACGCTCGCCCGCATATGCTCAGGGGTGCTCTCCAGGACTTCGGCCGAGGAACACCACGGCAGAAACTCCGGATAGCGCGCCACGTCGTTGACCAGGTCATACAGCGCTTGCGCCGGGTACGGCAGCAAGGCCGAACGTGAAATGTGTGTCGTCATGTCAGCGTCACTTCCACAGCTGGGCGGCAAACACTACGAGAATGCCGATGGGCGCCACATAGCGCATCAAGAACAAGGACAGGCCAAACAGCGCAGGGTTGCGGATCGACAACTCGTCGCGCACCGCTTCACGCCCCATGATCCAGCCTGCAAACACCACGAAACACAAACCGCCAAGCGGCAACATGAGTCGCGAGGTGAAGAAATCGATCACACCGAAGAAGTCCAGGCCACCGGTTGCTCCCCATTGGTAGAGGTGGAACATCCCGCCTTCGTTCACGAAGAACTTGGCCTCCTTCCAGATATTGAAGGAGAACACCGTGCCCAGGCCGACAAACCAGCAGCTGAAAGCCAGCCAGAAGGTGACCCAGGCACGACTCACTTTAGTGCGCTCGACCAGGTAGGCCACCATCGGCTCAAGCAGGGAGATCGCCGAACTCCAGGCAGCGACCGCCACCAGCACGAAGAACACCACCCCCATCAATTGCCCGAACGCCACGTTACCGAAGGCAAACGGCAGGCTGACAAACATCAGCCCCGGGCCTTCGCTCGGGTTCAGGCCCGCCGCGAACACAATCGGAAACAACGCCAGACCGGCCACCAGGGAAACGAACGTGTCGAGCAGCGCCACGCCAACGACCGTCCCTGATATAGACGAGCTCTTCGGCATGTAGGCGCCGTAGATCATGATCGAGCCGACGCCCACGCTCAGGGAAAAGAACGCATGCCCCATCGCCGGCAGCAAGCCGTCCAGGACCTTTTCCGGGTGGAAGTCGAACATGAAATGCACGCCCTCCATGAAATGACCGGTAGTCATGCTGTAGCCCAGCAGCACCAGGATCATCACGAACAACAACGGCATCATGATGCGCAAACTGCGCTCAAGCCCGGCAACCACGCCCTTGGCGATCACCACAGCTGACAGCAGCATGAAAATCGTGTGCCAAAGTGTCAGGCGCCAGGGATCGGCGATCACATTGCCGAAGTAAGCCCCCACCTGATCAGGCGTCGCGCCCTGAAAATCGCCACGCCCCATGTCGATGATGTAGTCCAGCGACCAGCCGCCGACCACACTGTAGAACGACAGGATCAGCAACGCCGTGATCATCCCGGCAAACGCGCCCCAGGACCATTTGGGTGAGTGCCCCGCCTCGGTCGCCAGGATCTTCAAGGCATTGGCCGGACTCTGCCGGGCACGCCGGCCGATCAGGGTTTCCGCCAGCATCACCGGCACCCCGATCAGCGCGATGCAGGCCAGGAACATCAGCACGAAAGCACCGCCGCCGTATACGCCGACCATGTACGGGAATTTCCAGATACTACCCAGCCCCACGGCCGAACCGGTCGCGGCGAGTATGAAGACCCAGCGGCTAGCCCAACTGCCGTGGACAGAAACCTTGTCTGTCGACATCGTTATCACGCCCAAGCGTTCAAAAAAGAGGCCGCATTGTCCGGGATTCAATCAACCTGCTCAAGCACGTAGCGATACCGTAGCCGACTCGCGTGCAAGTCCCTATAATGCCGCCCCTATGGCTAAACAGAAGAAACACCCAACAGGGACCATCGCGCAAAACAAAAAGGCGCGACACGATTACTTCATCGAACATCGGTTCGAGGCTGGTCTGGTCCTGGCCGGCTGGGAAGTAAAAAGTCTGCGGGCAAGCAAGCTGCAGCTGGTGGACAGCTACGTGCTGCTCAAGGATGGCGAAGCCTGGCTGCTCGGCAGCCACATTACGCCCCTGACGACCGCCAGTACCCACGTCATCGCGGATCCGGTGCGCACCCGTAAATTGCTGCTCAACCGGCGCGAGCTGGAAAAGCTGGCCGCGGCCGTGCAGCAAAAGGGTTACGCCTGCGTGTGCCTGTCCTGGTACTGGAGCAAGCACATGGTCAAGTGCGAGATCGCCCTGGGCAAGGGCAAGAAGGAATACGACAAGCGCGATACCGAACGCGAACGCGACGCTGGTCGCGAGTTGCAGCGTGCGGTGCGCAACAAGGGCAAGGAAGATTAATCTTTCGGCCTGATCGCGGCTTTTTGTGGCGAGGGAGCAAGCTCCCTCGCCACAGTGAACTGACTACATCCCCTTGCGCCGCTCCGCCCGGGCCACGCGCTGCACTTCCTGACGCACCTCTTCCAGCACCTCCTGCACATACAGAATGTGTCGACTGGAAACTTCCCGCGCCAGCTCCGCATGCCCGTCGATAATCGCCTGATACAACTCCCGATGCTGCATGATCAGCATGTCGCGGGTTTCAGTGCGCTGCTTGTACATGCCACCGATGTTGGTCACCACGTTGCGCTTGAGCAGGTCGAACAGCCCGCGAATGGTGTGCAGCAACACGGCATTGTGGCTGGCCTCGGCGATCGCCAGGTGGAAGCTTGCGTCCGCCGCCCCTTCTTCGGCACGACTCACCTCTTCGTGACGCGAATAACAGTCCTGCAATTCGTTGAATGCCGCGGTCAACCGCTCGCGATCCACATCCGTGGCACGCAGCGCCGCGTAGTAGGCGCAAGACGCCTCCAGCGTATGGCGAAACTCCAGCAGATCGCGCTGCGCCTCGGGGTTGCTTTCCAGCAGATGCAACAAGGGATCACTGAAGGTGCTACCCAGCGATTCCACCACATAGTTGCCGCCACCCTGGCGACTCACCAGCAGACCCTTGGCGGTCAGCTTCTGAATGGCTTCGCGCAACGAAGGGCGTGACACGCCAAATTGCTCGGCCAGCGCGCGCTCGGCCGGCAAGCGCTCACCCGCTTTCAGCGTGCCCTCGAGGATCATGCCCTCAAGCTGCTCGACAATATCGTCAGACAAACGGCGCTGACGAATCTGATCAAACCCCATAACTCGATTACTCCACGATCCGACGGCTCGCCGGGGCTCTATTCTGGCCTATTGACGCTGCGCCAGCACCTGCCATTGCGCATTTGGCAAGACCAGACAGACGACCTGCGTACTTCGCATTCGACAAAAGTTTTAGGGCGGCAAATTGACACACCGCCTACAAGGCTTTTACCCTAGCCAACAGCGATTGTAAATTGGTCTTACCAATTATCCAAGAACGCTGATCAGTGCCTGACCAACAACAATTAGGGGCCACCCCATATGCAAACCTGGCAACAGCTCTATACCCCGCTCGGCAGCCTCGGCCTGTCCGCACTCGCCGCCGTCATCCCCATCGTGTTTTTCTTCCTGGCTTTGGCCGTGTTCCGCCTCAAAGGGCATGTGGCCGGCAGCATCACCCTGGCTTTGTCGATTCTGGTGGCGATCTTCGCTTTCCAGATGCCGGTCGATATGGCGTTCGCCGCCGCCGGGTATGGCTTCGCCTATGGCCTGTGGCCGATTGCCTGGATCATCGTGGCAGCGGTGTTCCTCTACAAACTGACGGTCAAGAGCGGGCAGTTTGAAGTCATCCGCAGTTCGGTCCTGTCGATCACCGATGACCAGCGCCTGCAGGTCTTGCTGATCGGTTTCTGCTTCGGCGCCTTCCTCGAAGGTGCGGCCGGTTTTGGCGCACCCGTGGCGATTACCGCTGCGCTGCTGGTAGGTCTTGGCTTCAACCCGCTGTACGCCGCTGGCTTGTGCCTGATCGCCAACACCGCACCGGTGGCCTTCGGTGCTCTGGGCATTCCGATCATCGTTGCCGGCCAAGTCACCGGCATCGACGCGTTCAAGATCGGCGCCATGACCGGTCGCCAACTGCCGCTGCTGTCGCTGTTCGTACCGTTCTGGCTGGTGTTCATGATGGACGGCCTGCGAGGCGTGCGGGAAACCTGGCCGGCAGCCCTGGTAGCTGGCTTGAGCTTTGCCGTGACCCAGTACTTCACCTCGAACTTCATCGGCCCGGAACTGCCGGACATCACCTCGGCCCTGGCCAGCCTGATTTCCCTGACCCTGTTCCTGAAAGTCTGGCAACCCAAACGCGCCGCCGGCCAACACATCGTCGGTGCTGTCTCGGCCTCCGTGGTGAGCGCCAGCGTCGGTGGTTTCGGCCAGAAGCGCACCACCGTGGCTTCGCCTTACAGCCTTGGGGAAATTTTCAAGGCCTGGTCGCCGTTCCTGATCCTGACGGTACTGGTCACCATCTGGACCCTGAAGCCGTTCAAGGCGATGTTCGCCGCCGGCGGTTCGATGTACAGCTTCGTATTCAACTTCGCCATCCCGCATCTGGATCAAATGGTGATCAAGGTCGCACCGATCGTGGCCGCGCCGACCGCCCTTCCGGCAGTGTTCAAACTGGACCCGATTTCCGCCACCGGCACGGCGATTTTCTTCTCGGCCCTGATCTCCATGCTGGTGTTGAAGATCAATATCAAAACTGGTCTGACCACTTTTAGAGAGACCTTCTACGAACTGCGCTGGCCGATCCTGTCCATCGGCATGGTGTTGGCGTTTGCCTTCGTCACCAACTACTCGGGCATGTCCTCGACCATGGCGCTGGTGCTGGCGGCGACGGGTGCGGCCTTCCCGTTCTTCTCGCCGTTCCTCGGCTGGCTGGGCGTGTTCCTCACCGGTTCCGATACCTCGTCCAACGCCCTGTTCAGTTCGCTGCAAGCAACCACTGCGCACCAGATCGGCGTCAACGACACCTTGCTGGTGGCGGCGAACACCAGCGGCGGCGTGACCGGCAAGATGATCTCGCCACAATCGATCGCCGTAGCTTGCGCCGCGACCGGTCTGGTGGGCAAAGAATCGGATCTGTTCCGCTTCACCCTCAAGCACAGCCTATTCTTTGCAACGATTGTCGGCTTGATCACGTTGGCCCAGGCTTACTGGTTCACCGGCATGCTGGTGCATTAAGGCTATAGGCAACACGATAAAAACCGACGCCGGGCCACGCCCCCGGCGTCCGCTATTCACACCCCGGTCTGTAAGGCTGCTGAAAGCTTCCGGCTCTATATTCAGCAGCCTCAACAGACGAATAACCGGGACCACCCGGAGACCGCCTGATGAGCGAGCTTTTTTACAACGCCGTGCCGAATGCGACCCGTGTCGCCCCGCCACTGCCCGAGCCTCGGCAATACCCCAGCGAGAAACCGTCACGGGTCTACCTGTTCGGGACCTGCGTGGTCGATTTGTTCTACCCGCAAGCCGGGATGGATGCGATCCACCTGCTGGAGCGCGAAGGCATTCGTGTCGAATACCCGCAAGGGCAAAGCTGCTGCGGCCAACCGGCCTACACCTCCGGTTACACCGAACAGGCACGGACCGTGGCGCGCTCGCAACTGGCGCTGTTTGCCGGCGACTATCCGGTGGTGGTGCCGTCAGGTTCTTGCGCTGGCATGTTGCGCGAACATTACGCGGACTTGTTCAAGGACGAGCCAGACACGTTGGAACAGGTCCAGGCCCTGGCGGCCAGAACCTTTGAGCTGGCCGAGTTCCTGTTGTTTGTCTGCAAGGTGCAGCTCAAGGACAGCGGCGAGCCGGTGAAAGTGGCGCTGCACACCTCGTGTTCGGCACGCCGTGAGATGAACACCCACCTGCACGGCCGCGAGTTGTTGGCGCAGTTGAGCAATGTGGAGCGGGTCAATCACGATCACGAAAGTGAGTGCTGTGGCTTTGGCGGGACATTCAGCGTCCGTATGCCAGACATTTCCGGCGCGATGGTGGCTGACAAGACCCGGGCGCTGAAGGAGTCCGGCGCGCACAAGGTATTGAGTGCCGACTGCGGCTGCTTGATGAACATCAACGGCTCGCTGGAAAAGCAGCAGGAAGCGTTGCGCGGTCAGCATCTGGCCAGTTTCCTCTGGCAGCGAACCGGAGGTGCGAAATGAGCACCTCGACGATTATTCCTACGGTCGCCGTAGAAGAAGATTTCCGAACCCGCGCCCACAAGGCGCTGGGTGACGCGCAATTGCGAGGCAACTTTCGCAAGGCGATGGATTCATTGATGACCAAACGGGCAGCGGCGTTCAGCGATGCCCATGAAAGAGAACACTTGCGCGCACTGGGCAATGCAATCCGTGCCCGCGCGCTCTCCAAGTTGCCCGACCTGCTCGAACAACTGGAACAGAACCTGACCCGCAACGGTGTGACAGTGCACTGGGCGGAAACGGTGGACGAGGCCAATGGCATCGTCCTCTCGATCATCCGCGCTCACGAGGGGCGGCAAGTGATCAAGGGCAAATCGATGGTCAGCGAAGAGATGGAGATGAACCACTTCCTCGCTGATCGGGGCATTGAATGCCTGGAATCGGACATGGGCGAGTACATCGTCCAGCTCGACCACGAGAAGCCTTCACACATAATCATGCCGGCAATCCACAAGAATGCCGGTCAGGTCGCGTCCTTGTTCCACGACAAACTTGGCGTGGAATACACCAAGGACGTTGACCAACTCATTCAGATCGGTCGCAAGGTCTTGCGACAGAAATTCTTCGAAGCAGACATCGGTGTCTCCGGCGTCAACTTCGCCGTGGCCGAAACCGGCACCTTGCTGCTGGTGGAAAACGAAGGCAACGGTCGCATGACCACCACGGTGCCACCCGTGCACATCGCCGTCACCGGCATCGAAAAAGTCGTGGAAAACCTGCGCGACGTAGTGCCGCTGCTGTCGCTGCTAACCCGCTCGGCCCTGGGCATCCCGATCACCACCTACGTCAACATGATCTCCGGCCCACGCAAGGAGCATGAACTCGACGGCCCGCAGGAAGTGCATCTGGTACTGCTCGACAACGGCCGCAGCCAGGCCTTTGCCGACAGCGAACTGCGCCAGACCCTGAACTGCATTCGCTGCGGCGCCTGTATGAATCATTGCCCGGTCTACACCCGAATCGGCGGCCATGCCTATGGGGAGGTTTACCCCGGCCCTATCGGAAAAATCATCACCCCACACATGGTTGGCCTGGCGAAAGTGCCGGATCATCCGAGCGCCTCGTCGCTGTGCGGTGCCTGCGGTGAAGTGTGCCCGGTGAAAATCCCGATCCCTGCTTTGCTTCGGCGCCTGCGGGAAGAAAACGTCAAGGCCCCGGACAGCCCTCATCAAGTGATGCGCGGTCAGGGCAGCAAGTACTCACGCAAAGAGCGGTTCATCTGGAACGCCTGGGCGAAGCTCAACAGCTCGCCAACGCTGTATCGCCTGTTCGGTTTCTTCGCCACCCGGTTGCGCGCCCTCACGCCGAGCAACGTCGGCCCATGGACGCAAAACCACAGCGCACCGAAACCCGCTGCCCGCTCGCTGCATGACATGGCCCGCGAACATTTGGCCAAACAGGGAGACCGTTGATGAGCGCCAAGCAAAATATCCTCGCCAAGCTGCGCAAAAGTCTGACAGGCACCACGCCAGTGGCTGACAACTTTGATGTCGATCTGGTGACCCAGCCTTACACCTACGCGCCTGAGCAACGCATTGCACAACTGCGCAAGCTGATGGAAGCGGTGCACACGGAGATTCATCTGACGTCCGGTGAACAGTGGCCGACGCTACTCGCGCAGTTGCTGCGGGAGCGCCAATTGCCGAGTCTGCTGATCGCACCGACAACGCCCCACGGTCAACGGATCACGCAACACTGGGCGAACAATCCCGACCTGCCAATGCTCAAGGCCTACGACCGCCCGGTTGAAGAATGGAAAGCCGAGTTGTTCAACGACACCCCGGCGAGCCTGACCACCCCCCTCGGCGCCATCGCTGCCACGGGCAGCCTGATTCTCTGGCCGACACGGGAAGAGCCACGCCTGATGAGCCTGGTGCCACCGGTGCATTTCGCCCTGCTCAAGGCCAGCGAAATCCGCGACAACTTCTATCAGGTGCAGCAGGAATTCGAGTGGGCCCAGGGCATGCCGACCAACGCGCTGCTGGTGTCCGGCCCGTCGAAAACCGCCGACATCGAACAAGTGCTGGCGTACGGCGCCCACGGCCCGAAAGACCTGGTGGTACTGATCCTGGAGGACCAATGAGTCTACCGGCCGCTTTCCTGCGTGATGCACAGCAACTGATTCCACCAGAACGACGTTTCGATGACCCGCTGTCGACCCTGGCCTTCGGCACCGACGCCAGTTTCTATCGTTTGATTCCGCAACTGGTTATCCGCGTCGAGTCCGAAGACGAAGTAGTGGCGCTGCTGCGACTGGCGCAACGGGATCAAGTGCCGGTGACTTTCCGCGCCGCCGGTACCAGCCTGTCCGGCCAGGCCATCAGCGACTCGGTGCTGATCGTGCTGGGGGATAACTGGAACGGTCGCGAGATTCGCGGCCAAGGCACACAAATTCGATTGCAACCGGGTGTGATCGGCGCTCAGGCCAATGCCTGGCTGGCACCGTTCGGACGCAAGATCGGTCCGGACCCGGCCTCGATCAACGCCTGCAAGATCGGCGGCATCGTCGCCAACAATGCCAGCGGCATGTGCTGCGGCACGGCGCAAAATACCTATCACACCCTGGCCGGCATTCGCCTGGTGCTGGCCGACGGCAGTCGTCTCGATACCGAGGATGCCGCCAGCGTCACGGCATTTCGCCAAAGCCATGCCGCATTGCTGGAGCGCTTGGCAACCCTGGGACGCGAGACCCGGGCAAACGCCGAACTGGCTGCGAAAATTCGCCACAAATACCGTCTGAAAAATACCACCGGCCTGTCGCTCAATGCCCTGGTGGATTTCGACGAGCCTGTGGATATCTTGAGTCACTTGCTGGTGGGCTCCGAGGGCACGCTCGGGTTCATCAGTGCCGTGACCTACGACACCGTGATCGACCACCCGAACAAGGCTTCGGCCCTGATTGTGTTCCCGGATGTCGAGACCTGCTGCAACGCGGTCACTGTGTTGAAGAACCAACCGGTATCGGCCGTGGAATTGCTGGACCGCCGCAGCCTGCGCTCGGTACAAAACAAACCCGGCATGCCCGCTTTCGTACAGCATCTGTCGAACAATGCCTGTGCGCTGTTGATCGAGTCCCGCGCCGCGTCGTCCACCTTGCTGCACGAGCAACTGGCGCAAATCATGGCGTCGCTGAAGGCGTTCCCGGTGGAAAAGCAGGTCGACTTCACCGAAGACCCGCAGGAAAACGCCCGCCTCTGGGCCATCCGCAAAGACACCTTCCCCGCCGTCGGCGCGGTGCGCAAGACCGGCACCACGGTGATCATCGAAGACGTCACCTTCCCGGTCGAACAGCTGGCCATTGGCGTCAACCGCCTGATCGAACTGTTCGACAAACATCACTACGACGAAGCGATCCTTTTCGGACACGCCCTGGAAGGCAATCTGCACTTCGTCTTCACCCAAGGCTTCAACAGCCCGGAAGAAGTCGCACGCTATCAAGCGTTCATGGACGACGTGGCGCAACTGGTGGCGGTGGAGTTCGGCGGTTCGCTGAAAGCCGAACACGGCACCGGGCGCAACATGGCGCCCTTCGTTGAACTGGAATGGGGCAGCGATGCCTACCAGTTGATGTGGCAACTCAAACGACTGCTCGACCCCAACGGCATTCTCAACCCGGACGTGGTGCTCAGCGAAGACCCACAGATCCACCTCAAGCACCTCAAGCCCTTGCCCGCCGCTGACGAGATTGTGGACAAGTGCATCGAGTGCGGCTTCTGCGAACCGGTCTGTCCGTCAAAGGGCCTGACCCTGAGTCCGCGCCAGCGCATCGTGATCTGGCGCGACATCCAGGCGAAGAAACGCGCGGGCATCGATACGTCCGAACTCGAAGCCGCCTACGACTATCAAGGCATCGATACCTGCGCCGCGACCGGCCTGTGCGCACAACGTTGCCCTGTAGGCATCAATACCGGCGAGCTGGTGAAAAAGCTGCGTAGCCGGAAAGCGACGCATACGAAAACCGCCAACTGGCTTGAAGGACATTTCGCCACGGCACTGCAAGGTGCGCGTTTCACGCTGCACGTAGCCAATGGCGCGCGGATGTTGCTGGGGGCGCCGAGATTGGCGAAGTTGTCGGCGACGCTGACGCGCCTGTCCAAGGGTCAGGTCCCGCAATGGACCAACGCGATGCCGCAACCGGAAAAAGCCATCCGCTTCAGCCCGACAGTGACGGACGCGCGCCCGCGCGTGGTCTATCTGGCGGCCTGTGTATCCCGCGCCATGGGGCCGGCAGCAGGCGACACGGAGCAAATGTCGCTGCACGACAAGACCCGAGGCTTGCTGGAGAAGGCCGGATATCAAGTGGTGTTCCCGGACAACCTGGACAACCTGTGCTGCGGTCAGCCATTCGCCTCCAAAGGCTACGCCGAACAAGCCGAGCACAAACGTCAGGAACTGATCGGCGCCTTGCTTCACGCCAGCCGTGGCGGGCTCGACCCGATCTACTGCGACACCAGCCCCTGCACCTTGCGCCTGGTTCAAGACCTCGGCGAAGTCCGTCTGGACCTGTACGACCCGGTGCGTTTCATCCGCACGCACCTGATGGAACGCCTGGATTTCACGCCTCAGGAGGCGCCGATCGCCGTGCACGTCACCTGCAGCACCCAGCACCTCGGGGAAAGCCAGGCGTTGATCGACCTGGCGCGCAAATGCAGCAAAAACGTGATCATTCCCGAAGGCATTCACTGCTGCGGCTTCGCCGGCGACAAGGGTTTCACCACCCCGGAGCTGAACGCCCATTCGCTGCGCACGCTCAAGGACGCGGTGCAACAGTGCAGCGAAGGGATTTCCACCAGCCGCACCTGTGAGATCGGTCTGACGCAACATGGCGGCATTGACTACCACGGACTAGTCTATCTGGTGGACCGCGTTACCCAGGCTAGGGAGCCCTGAAATCTGGACATCAAGGCATGCGCATCAATGCGCCCTCCTTGATGCTTCTTGCCGGAATCAACAGTTCTACAGCAGAAAAAAGAACCCTGATGTGCCGCCGCAGTCCACTGATCAAGTCCCGCCAATGCGGGACCTTCCCAAAACTCGGTAGACCGATTTGATAGCCAGCAATGCTGGTCCTTCAGTTCAAGGAGAAACACATGAATCGTTCTGTGCTGTTAGGTTTGTTCGTTGCTGCATCCATCATGGCTTCCACTTCGTTTGCTGCAGAAGACCTTTGCGCGGTCAACCTGAAAACCATCGAAAACGGCAAGGCACAGATTCCTCCGGAAATGACTGAGCAGGTAAAAGCCTCCGTCGAGCAAGCCAAAGCCGACCAGGCAAAAGGCACCAAGGAAGGCACTGATGATTGCGTCGCCGAGACCAACGACATCATCAAGGCCGTCACTGACGCGAAAAAAGGCGGGAAATAACCCGGTTCATGGCCAGCCTTCGGGTTGGCCTTCCGGGCCGCGCTGGCGTACATCAACAACGGAGTACTGGCAGCCGGGAGTTCAAAGCCCGGCTGCGCCCGATACGAAGCAAACCAAAACCCGCCAGTTGCGGGTTTTGTTGCATCCGGGGTCTGGACATGTGTAACCCCCCATCGCTGGAAAAGCTCGGCACATTGTCTGAAAAACCGAATTCTTGCGTTGAATCGTAGTCTTTGAGGTAGGCCCCGTCAGATCGTGGCTGATTCTTCGGGCTCGGCTTGACCGTCCGCTCATACGGCAGCACCGAGACCATCAGCTCAAGGAGATCCCCATGAAACGCACCACACTCGCTGGCCTGTTCATTGCTGCTGCCATGCTGGCCTCTCCTGTATTTGCCGCGGACAACAACCTTTGTACGAGCAAGTTGCAAGAGCTCAAAGGCAAAGTGAATGCGCTGCCGGCGACCGCCACAAACACCTCAATGGAGATCAAAAGGCTGATGTCCAGCGCCGAAGCCTCACAAGCCTCCGGAGACGACAATAAATGCGTCACCGAGGCCACCCAGGCCTTGGCACTCGCGGGCAGTCAGAGCAACCAGCCAAACCCATGATCTGTAGTGGTCAACCTTCGGGTTGGCCTTCCGGGGCGTGATGACGTACACTGTACAGGCCTGCTGCTCACTTGATTCACAGAGCATCAGGCTCGGGGCCGTTTAGGATTCGACGCCGGTTGCGAAACTTTAGGTGCATGCCGAGTTGGTAACAGAACTCGTAAATCCACTGTTGCAACTACTTATAGTTGCCAATGACGAAAACTACGGCCAGGAATTCGCTCTCGCTGCGTAAGCAGCCTTAGCCCTGAGCTTCTGGTACCTTCGGGTCCAGCAATCACCAGGGGATGTCTGTAAACCCAAAGTGATTGTCATATAGAACAGAATCGCCGTGCAGTACGTTGTGGACGAAGCGGCTAAAACTTACACAACTCGCCCAAAGCACCCTGCCCGTCGGGTCGCTGAGGGTTAACTTAATAGACACGGCTACGCATGTAGTACCGACAGCGGAGTACTGGCGGACGGGGGTTCAAATCCCCCCGGCTCCACCAAATGATCAATCAAAGACGTCCAAGGACGTCTTTTTTTGTGCCTGCGGCCCAGAAAATACGCGGCTTCCAGCGCTTTTGCGGTCTTTTGAGAGTTTTTGAGTTCCAGCCGCTCGGGTATTCCAAACGGTATTCCAGACCATCCGGTGCTAATCTTTGGAATACCAAATCAGTGCCTGAGGAAAATCTCATGCCTGCTCCAGCCCTCCGCCTCTCCGATCGGCAGCTCAAGGGAGTCAAACCCGCGTCCAAGGATTACGTCCTCACAGACGGCGACGGTTTGCAGCTCCGCGTACGCAGCAACGGCTCATTGCTATGGAATTTCAACTACCGCGAACCGGTGACCAAGAACCGAATCAACATGGGCTTGGGTACCTACCCAGAGCTCTCGCTGGCGAACGCCCGAAAGATGGCGGTAGAAGCACGCGAGCTGCTCGCCCAAGGCATCGATCCGAAGGTGCAGCGCAATACGCTGAATGAAGCCAAGCGCGCAGAAACGGAACACACCTTCGAGAACGTGGCCACCGCCTGGTTCGAGCTCAAGAAAGACTCGGTCACGCCGGCTTACGCCGAGGACATCTGGCGGTCACTCACTCTGCATGTACTACCCGATTTGAAGACGATGCCACTCGCGAAAATCACCGCGCCGATGGTGATCGAATTGCTTCGTCCAATCGAGGCTAAAGGCAGCCTGGAAACGGTCAAGCGTCTTAGCCAGCGGCTCAACGAGATCATGACGTACGGCGTGAACTCCGGCCTGATCTTCGCTAACCCACTGAGTGGCATCCGGGCGGTTTTCAAGAAACCCAAGAAAGAAAACATGGCCGCACTTCCGCCCGAAGAGCTCCCTCAGCTCATGCTGGAGATCGCAAACGCCAGTATCAAACGCACGACCCGCTGCCTGATCGAGTGGCAGTTGCACACCATGACTCGCCCCGCCGAGGCGGCGACGACTCGCTGGGCAGACATCGACTTTGAAAGGCGTGTCTGGACCATCCCTCCGGAGCGGATGAAGAAGCGCCGCCCACACATCATCCCGTTAAGCGATCAAGCAATGGCATTGCTGGAAATACTCAAACCCCATAGCGGTCATCGAGAATACGTCTTCCCGGCAGACCGAAATCCACGTACTCATGCCAATAGCCAGACCGCCAACATGGCGTTGAAACGCATGGGCTTCCAGGACCGCTTGGTTAGCCACGGTATGCGCTCGATGGCCAGTACCATCTTGAATGAACACGGGTGGGACCCAGAACTCATCGAGGTTGCGCTGGCGCACGTCGACAAGGATGAGGTGCGGAGCGCCTACAACCGGGCCGACTACATCGAACGCCGGCGGCCGATGATGGCCTGGTGGAGTGAGTACATCCAGAAAGCCGCCACCGGTAGCCTGCTCGCCTCAGCATACAGCCAAGTCAGAGACAAGAATGTGGTACCGATCCGCTAGCGCTGTACAGGCGCAATAACGGCAACAACAACTACTGAGCGCTCAAAATTCAGGGCAAGCAGTCTCGTTTATCCGCTTGTAAGCGCGGGTCCTTCCAAACAGGGCTGCAAAGCCGCCCTCTTTGGAAGGACCTCACTTTGAAAAGCTAAAAGCCACGACGTTGTCCGAGGTTTACCACGGAATTCCATAGGTGGATAACCCCACTCCAAGTCCAGAGTAACGCTGAATTTCGACCCTTGACCGGGTTTATCCACAAGCGTAGAACTGGCCGTGCAAGCGCTGTCGCTGACAGCACCCCAGGTGGCCCGAACCTTCAAGGTCACGCCGCTCCCGCGGTGGTTCTCCCTAAAGGCGATTCGCATCCGGCAGCTCGCCCGGTCACCTCCCCGGTGATGGATGCTCTCTAATCTCATGGCCCTAGTGCGCCAGCTACACCGTACCTCGCTGCCCTGCAGCAACCTATCCGCTTGGCCGAATATTGCGCCAACCTGTGCCCGTCTCTTTCTTCTGGAAAGAGACGGGCACTTCTACCACTGCTGCAGCCCTGATCGCACATGGCTTTGCGGCAATCCCCCTTGTGACAATCGGCGTGACAAACGCCGATGTCACCAGTAGCAGCGATGCAGATGATGGTGCCGCAGACCACGGAATGGACTGCACCTGACTGACAGTCAGGCATGCCCCGGCCATCTCATCGATGTTTCACCCGGCTCAGGATCTACAGGCGCTGGTTTCGTCAGCAAGTGCTGCCTCCACCCGCCCACCGGCAACGGTGTTAAGGAGGCCAGATCACGAGATGCCCTTGCTCCTAGTCGTAAGGAGCCGTCAGTCCCGCGTAGTGGACATTCCCCACAGGTCGCAGGGGCCTTGATCCCTGACAACACTCAGCATTCTTGGCGGGATGACGTGGTGCAAGGATCGGAGAACGAGCGATGAGGTGATCGACATGGCATTGGTAGGTAGGCGGGATGGCCGCAATTTCGGCTACGGCAGGCAGTTGAGCTACGCAGGACCTCAGGCGCTGAAAGACATGTTCGGCGGTGGCCACTACGGCACGGTCAAGGCGCACTGTGATCGCTGGCAGGCATTCGTGAAGTGGTGTCGTTCCGAGGAGGGGCCCGATATCAATGATGCGCGGCACATCGATCGGAAGGTGTTGGCCGACTATGCAGCGTACCTGCGCAACGTGGTTGGGCGCGGTGACCTCGCCATCAGCACCGCACAAAACCGGCTATCCAGCGTTAACAGGACCATGGCGGCGCTTCGCGGTGATCAGTACGTGAGGTTGCATAGTCCGAGTAAGGCTTTGGGTATGCAGCGCACCGGGATTCGCCACTCAGTGCCGCAGGGCCAAGACCGCGAACAGGTTGAGCAGATTGTCGATGCGCTTTGTAGCCGTGATCAGAGACGGGCCGCAGCGATCGTTCTGTTGGCGCGAGCTACCGGAATGCGCTTACGTGAGGCTATCTTGGCTGATCTGTCACGGCTAAGTCGTGAGGCTGAAGTCTTCGAAAAGATCAATATCCAGGACGGTACCAAAGGCGGCCGCGCCGGAGCCTCAGCACCACGTTGGATTGCGGTGGATGACTATGTGCGTGATGCGCTTGCATTAGCGGAGCAGGTGTCGCCGGCGGGTAGCCGCAATCTGATCGCGCCAAACGAAAGTTACCTGAACGTTCTGCAGGAAGTCATCCGACCTGCGCGGGACATCCTCCATTCCCACAACCTCAAAGGCTTTCATGAGCTACGGGCGGCGTTCGCGTGTGAACGCTATGAGCAGATCACCCAACACCGCGCGCCTATCAACGGCGGTAAATACTACCAGTTAGATCAGCGCCTTGATCGTGAGGCCCGGAGGCGAATCAGCTATGAGCTGGGGCACGGTCGAATCGATGTGGTCGCCACCTACATTGGAGGACGCACATGAGTAAGCCATTCGATATGGAATTGTTCTTGGCTAGCGTGCTGACCGGATCGCACGTCACGAGGCAACGCCATTTGCGGCAGGCGAGAATCATCCAAGCTGAAATCTCGGAGCGCTGGCAGCGACAGACGCCTTGGGCTTGGCAGAAAAAGCACGTGGTTTGGTTTCTTGAGCATCGCCTAAATCGACGCAGCGATGCGACGCGGTATTACTATTTGCTGACCGTGCGGCTGCTCGCTCGTCGTTTACAAAAAACATGGGGGTTCAATCGCTGAGTGAGACCGACTGCTATCGACCCAATAGACAGTGGCTGTGATAATGTTTCGCCGCCAAGATTCGGGGTTCAGTTTGGCAGCACGTACACGCTAATGGAGGCTTCCTCGGACGCCTGGAGTTGCGGGCCATTTGAGTAACCTATATCGGCCGTCACGGTCAGCGTGTCCTGACCCAGTTCGGCCTTGGCAGCTTTAGCTATGGATTCAAGCTGCTTGCGGTCGTCACCCTCTTGCGTCACCTGGTAATGCAAAATCAGACAGTGCTCTGCGTCCACGGCTGTTTGCACGTTATAGGCAACACGCGCCCCTTTGGCGTGCGCATCATTCGGGCATCGCTTTCGTGCGTGTCGAATTGTTCCAGCCCCATCGACTTCATCAAGGCTTGGCAACTACGGTTGTCTTGCTGCTTGGCCTCAATCTTCGCCAGTGCCGCCTTGATCGCAGTGCGATTTACCACTTGCCCGCCCTCTGCTTTATCAGCGGCATCCAAGTCAGCCAGGTCCAGTCAAGAGCCAGGCGGTCTCTTCGAACCCGTAGCAGCGACATACACATGGCATGAACTACAGCGCAGCCGACATCCGGCCCTCAGCTGTCGATCAGACGAACAGTAGGAATTAGCTCCCCAAACTGGCCACCCCTTGCGTTGGTCAGTGAGCCTAGCTGGCCTTCGATCGACACAAAAGAAGCTCAAGCTAGGAACGATCGACTAGGGAAATTTACGAGGATACGGAGGACTCAAGAGATAGGCCTACACGAAAAAATCGCGTAGGCCCGGCGGAGTTATCGGCCGTGATATACGATTTTCGAATCGCCCATCAGGTCTTCGACTTTCACCAGAGGTACAGACGAGCGAGCGCGACCAGAGCTTGTCTGGCTACGTCCTGTGGAAATTTGGGATCTGGTCAGATAACCATCCCCATCCTTCCTGCCTGCCTGCTTACCACTCTGATGACATGAGGATTTCATGAGTCCGCTCCGGGGTTACATTGGCCTCGCAGAGCTTCGGCTTCTTGCGATACGTGCCACCAGCCGTTTTTTTCGAGGCGGTGCACTGGCCATTATCGGCCACCTCTACCAAAAGCGATGTACCGTCCGACGAAATGCTTTCCCAGCGCTGGGTATTCCCAACCGTTGAGAACCGCCAATCCAGGCCTAAATCATCGATCGACGACAACTCATTCAGTAGATCCATTACTGATTGATACCGCGTGTCAGGGTCGAATCTCAAGCACTTCTTGATGATGGTCTTGAGTTTTTTCGGGACATGAAGCGGCAGTTGCGTGAGGTTTGGGTAGGTTTCTGTGCGTTGCGCACGGATCAGCTCGGCACCAAGGTGGTAGGAATCTCGCTGACGTTGCAGGGAATCCAAACCCACCAGTAGACGGTACAAAGTCAGCCCGACCTGATAGATGTCTGCGCTGTTGTTGAAGTCTCGGGTCGCAGAGCTTTCCGGCGGTAGATGGAGACGGTAGGTGGCTTCGGGCGTGGCAAAGCCATCGTCGTCCATGTTCTTGGCGAACCCGAAATCTGACAGCAGTGCCTCGTCGGTATCAGAGATCAGGATGTTGTCAGGCTTGATATCGAAGTGGAGCAGCCCCTTGGAATGGATGTTGTTGAGGCCGCTTAGGAATTGGATGGAGTAACGGATGAGCTGTCTGCAGGTTAGCCCTTCCGCTTCTACGATCTGATGAAGCGATCCTCTGCTGTAATACGGCATGGCAATGTAGATGTTCTGAGCATCCTTACAGGCGTACAGCACCTGCACGACGTTGGGGTGCACGCTCTTGTAAAGCAGCTGAGCCTCGAGCAGATACCGCTCTTCGTTGAACCCATCGGTCTTGACCTGCTTGATCACGAGCTCGGCGTCCAGGTGTTCGTCATGGGCGACATACACCTCGGAGTTTTCGCCATGCTCACCGATGCGTTGCTTCTTCTGGAACGATACCTGGGCCGCCTGGTAAGGAATGATCATCGGGTGGCTCCTACGGCTACAAGGATCGCCTCACGAACAGCTTGAGCCTTGCCGGCTGGCCACCCCTCGACGTCATCAAGATCAGCTTCGCACTTCACGATCGAGGCGAATTGAGCTGCGGTGATGCCAAGCCGAGCGCTGATGCTTGTCTTGCGCCCCACGAAGTATTTTCTGATGCTGCTGCTTGCGAACGACTCCATGAACACGGCTTCCAGGTAGAGCCGATCAGCATCCTGGTTCTGTGAGTTGCCTTCTGCGACCCGGATGCCAGCTACGTCGACCTGATATTCCCGAAGGATGTCGAGGATGCTGTGTCGGGCGAATTTGAGCTGCTCTGGCTTGTTCAGTATCTGCGGGATGATCAAGGACTCGACGTTCAAGATTTGCTTCGCTTCATCGTCGTAGATGACGAACGTCGCCTTCTTGGGCTCAGCGCGTATTCCAAGTGATCGCATAGCGTTCCTTGCGTAGTGTGGAGTCGGTTGGTGTGCAAACCCTAGCATCAGATCGCTTGCATCGACCATACCTCCATGGTGTTCCTTGCCTCGCTATTTAGGCGGCCACGTCGTGTCCGTAGCAGCGACGACATACAGATGGCTTGGCTGAGCGCCTTTGACACTGCTCGCCGCCGCCTGATGAGTAGTGAAGAGGGCTGGATGGGCTACACGGTCAAGGTACCCCTCTACGGCCCAAGACCATGTACTTGGCTCAGGAGGCTAGGCTGATTAAAAGGAAGCGTGACTGATAATCCCGCAGGTCAGTCAGCCTGGAGGGTATAAATCCCCTTCCGCTTGCCGTAAACCGCTATTTTCAACACCTCGTTCCCGGCGCTTGCAGCCTCTGCGACCTTGATGAGCTTGGCCATGCTGTTGACCGTACTCGTCTTGGACTGATACTTGAAGCGCTCGATTTCAGCAATTGAGCAGGCCCGGTAGGCCGTTTTGATCACGCCGCTTTTCTCAAGCAGATCGATTTTCTCAGGCGAAATCCACGAAATCAGCTCGGTAATCTTGCCGATTTTCTCGTGGAGATGAGCTACGGCTTGCTGTTCGTCGGTGACATTGAATCGCTTCCAGACGGGCTCATGGTGCGACACCCGATTTCGAAACTTCCTAACCAGATTGACTTGATCCTTGCAGCTGGAAAGCATGTTGCCGGCCTGGTTGGTGGGCCACTGCCCTTTAAAAACGCGGCCCAGGTGCTTCGGCCAGATGAGCTTGTCACCCATGTACTCGTTGTCCAGAACGAATTCCCAGGTGGAAAAGTCCGTTTTCGAGACGACGTCCTGGTGATCAGGGCTGCCCCTCACCTTACGATTTTTCCGCTCGATGAAGGCAGCGTTGTAGGCTGAACCGAAATTTTTGGTCAGCTTAGCAACGGCATCCGGCGGATTCGCAGCGCCCGGGGTGAAGCTTTTATATCTGAGCTTACCGGCCTTCCACCAGAACTTCCCGATATCGGCGGTCAGAACGGTGTCAATTGAGTTCCGAAGCGTTACCTCCGCAGCGCTGAGCAACGGGTACAGAACACCGCAAACGTGGGAGTTCCACAGGTAGGCCCCCACGAGCTCAGCATCGTTGCTGGTCGAAAACACCCTGCTGTAGCTGGTAATTCGGTGAGAGCTGATGAGCTGGTCAATCAGATGGGGTCTATACTGGACGGTGTGCGGCATGCTCGGCTTCCTACTGGCCAGGTGCCTATATAAAGAGGGTTGACATCGGTGTCAACCGCTCGTAGGATTGAAAAACGGTTGGCACTGAGCTCCAATGAGCGAAAGCTTACGACTCCTTGCAAAGACCACGAAACACCCGCCCCGGCCTCGAGCCGGGGTTTTCGTTTCTGGCATCTAGAAACCGCCTCCATCAGCTTCAGCTTAGGCTGGAAGCAGCAGGCCGCTCGCCCCTCCGCTTTTTCACCCCCAGTAGCCGGCCTCTTCGAGTCCGTAGCAGCGACATACCCAGTCTGCATGACATGCGGCGTGATCGATCACGAAGCCTCTGACAGCCACACGCTCGCCCTCGAACCATTCAAAGCCTGCCGCATCGGCACACTACGAGACGAATCGTGCTAATCGTGCTAATCACGCTTGCTCGATCAGGCTTCGTATCGTCCTTCCCTCAGCAATGTCGAGCATGTAGACCACCACATCTAGTTGACTTTTATATTGACAGACGGCCTACCAATATAGATGATCGGGTTACACTGAACTACCGCTCTATAGGAGGCCGGGCGTAGCCCGGCCTCCTATAGAGCACTTATTAATATCAACTATTCGTCGCAGCGACACTAAACCCCGCCATTATTTTTTCTCACTAATTATGGCGATCGGGAAAGCCGAAAATACGATATTACTGAAAATAATAACGCGAGCAAAAACAAGCCGCATCAAGCGCTTTCATGATGGCTGGAATGGAACTGTACCATTCGCCTCATTGAATTACAGGGAGCATTTCAATGAGTTCTACCGCAAGAATATTTGAAGAAGTTGTAGCTGAGAACAGTGCTGCATCAAAATACATTGACAGTCTTGGTGACACAAGCGCGATCACCCTTCTGATCCCTGAAGCCAGCCCTGAGGGGCCTGCTGCGATTATAGGTGCAGATGCAATTGATTTCATGGCACTGCTGAGAGATCACCTTTCTGAAGACGTCAGCATCAAAGTTTGCGGCGATGCTGACAGTGTTCATTACTCCCAGCTAAACAGCATCATTATTGATATTGGCACCTACATCCTAAGCGATGTCAGCGTACCATTGTTTGTTACAGTTTTTGGCGCCTATATTCATTCCAAAATCAGTCAACACAACTCTGAGGATATTGAAGTCCGCATTGAACTTATCAAGGGCAAAGGGGCTAACAAGAGAAAATATCGTGTATCCGGAAGGGCCAATGCCGTCCTTAAGGTCGTCAAGGAACTCGAGAAAAAATGAGCTCTGCAAATATATTACCAGAGGTTGAAAAATTGCTCAGCGATTGGTGGGGCGTATCTTCTCAGCACGAGTACTACCTCGCACTACTAAGCAATCTTAAAAAGGCGACTGACGACAATAAAGTCAAGAACCACGCCTGGGTCTACAGCACTCTACTTGAAGGCCACTTCCTATACTTGGAAATTTTTGGTCTGCTAGCGGCCGAAGAGTTTTATCAAGCCTGGTGCAAGCTTGAAAGACTCGAAATTCTTTTAGCGAACCTTCGCAGCAATCGAGAGTATGTCAATGGTGATTTTGGTCAATCTTTTCTGAACAACGCAGTTAACAGCTGGCAACTTCTTTATCCATATAAGCTTTTTTTCAGCAGCCGTGAAATCATCAAAAAGATGAGCTGTTCAATTTGTCACACTCCTAGGTCTGTCCTTCAGGGCTGCAGACATCGTAGGGGAAAACTGTACGCCGGCGAGCTTTGCAACGATGTAGTGGAAGACTTTGAACTCATCACATACGATTTAGTATCGAACCCAGTTATAAAGGCATCCGTGCCCTTCAACTCCGAAATCGACCATTATGACTACTCGGCGCTAAGAGCCGCCCTGCAGATAGTCGAGACTCCTCGAGAATGGTTTTCAGCTTTTAAACAAGGAATACCGCTAGCGAAACATACAGGTGTTCACTCACCCACATTCCCATGCCCTTGCATGAGAAGTATCAGAAACTACGAAGACTGCTGTATGGCGCTACCAACGACTGAGACCGACCATATTATTTTTGACGTTCTTTCGCCAAGGCGCCCCATCCTAAGCAAGCTGCATGATTCCATGACATGACTCTAGAACCGGAGCAGTCTGCCACCACGCCGTATGGTGGTATCGAGCAATTCTCAGCTACCTCAGCATTATTACCTGCGTCCATTGGATGCCTGTCCGCCTTCTTCAATCTCGGACTGTCCGACGCCTTACCACTGTGCCTTTCAAAATCCTAATATTTACTTTTTTCTTCCAAGCAATTTGTTTCGGTGATAGCTTCCGCTTAAGTACGGTACGCCTCAAGAAGTTGTACTCTTCCTCATTGAATAGATAGCCTTTTTCCCAAGCATATTCGACCACATCTGCGTTTGCATTTGCAGTCGGGTCGAGGCTAATTCGCCGAAGCCCATCAAACAGATTTCCCGTATCAATACCCAAGAAGCGGTCAATACAAACGTTCCCTACGTAAGTCTTGTTACCGTTCCTGAAATTCAAAATATAGCAGTGCTCTTTGATTTCCTTTCCGCACGGACACTGATCAAATTCCTCACTAACCTCCACAGCATCGAGCTTCCACTCAAGCCTAGCCTGGTCGAAATTCGAAGCAACTGAGAGTTCCAGAATGTGCGCCCTTAAGCGCTCAAAATTATGACCTTCCACTTCCACCTCCGAAGTAAAAAAACCACAAAAGCCCTGAGTTGAGATTACGACTTGGCGATATGCAGACGTGCCGAATCCAGCTTTTTGAGGTGATCTCTCAGCGGCTTTGAGTCCAGGTAGGTACCCGTCATGATCGATCGCAGACGATCCACTGCCTCAAGCGTTTCGACACGGCTTGGGTAGCTAGAGATGTTGTGCCCGCCATAGTAGGCATCTGTGTCGAATTCAGGATGTTTTTCCCCCCGATACTCGGCGTCCATCCAGTTTTCCAACTCAGCTTGGAGCTCCGACAACGGCGTGCGGGCGGTGAAAGGCATGGCTGTTGCGTACAGCCGCTTGAGTATCCAGCCCATTTCGTTGTGGCCGGCGATGCTCATTTTCTGCGCGGGTCGCCAGGTGGAACTCCATCCTTCCATCCGACGGTATTCGACCGCATTCTTGCTGAAACCGTACGTGGTACCAGGGCGAGGTTTCCGCTTCTTCCCTGACTCAGCTCGTGCAGGACTTACAAACTGGCTGCTGAAATTCGCTGATTGGAAAACCCAACTGTCAGCCGCGTTCGCACTGAGGCGCTCAGCCGTAGCGACGACTCGGTTGAGGAGGCCAACATCACGACTCACGAAATGTGGGACTGCGCTGCCCGGGTAATACAAACCTTCCCAACTTGGCTTTACCAGTCTCAAGCCATGCTCGATAGACCAGTCGTTGCGCCTAGCTTGATATTCAGGCCGGTCAACATGGCCGTAGGGCTCATCAAGCATCAGCCAGGCACCAGTGTCGGCGCATACCCAACGAGAGATGTGGTCTGCATAAGGCAGCTGTTCTGCCTTATCCATGGCCGAGCGCTGGATCTTGGTTGTTGCCGGCTGGAGCCGTGCTGCTTCAATAAATTGAAGAGACAGAGCTGCACGAGTCAGCAACTCCCTCGCTCTCTCCAAGCTCTCAGCGGTGCTCCTCATTTCCACATGATCCAACGACTCAACGAAGAACCCTTGCAGATTTTGAGCGAAATGGCACTGATGCTTGCCCAGGAAGTCCGGCAGCGGCCTCGGGAGCTTAATCTCCAGAGTCTCCAGACCGGCCGTTCGGGGCTTGGTCGAAGAGTCACGCCAGTAGGCAGAGAAATAAACGCTATGGAGGACTGGAATTTTGAACCCAGCCTTCAACGATTTACGTGCGTGTTGATAGCTTTCGAAACCCGACTGTCTTGCAGCGAGCTCTAAGGCTTGCATGTATATGATTTCGGGGTTCTTGCCATTGATACGAGTGGCCGTACGTTTGATACCCGCGAGGGTAGAAGGACGAACGTTGGAAATGGTGCTCATGTTGGTTTCTCCGCCCGTAATGCAACGCCACCCGCCTACGCCGCTACAGGGCCTCGAAATAACATGGCCTTGAGCATGAGAGAACCAACAGGTAGTGCCGTTTCCAGCTTTCAAAGACGGGTGTGATGCGCCTACCCTGCGCGAGAAATAATCTAGCAAACCGCCGAACCAGAACGCAAGCCCTCCTACCAAGCACCTAATGTTGCCGAGGTTGCTTCGCCGCACCGAACACCGCGATCACCCGGGCTAATTCGGTTTCGGTACCGCCGCGCATATCCATCGGCTCGGTGGCCAACCAGATTGCATCGATGCGGATCATTGAGCGACAGCCCGAATAAATTGCGCGCAGCCCTCAGGATCCGAGGCTGGCCATTTTACCGTGATTAATTGCCCGGCCATGGGCAACTCAATGGTCACTGACGCTTCGGCTGTTCGACTCACCTCAGGCGATGCATGAGGCAATCAACGAGAAAAACCACGGAAACAAAGCTCGTGTGGTCGCAGGCTATTGCTGGCCTTGGTTGAGCAAGAAAGACCCCTCCGCTGCTGATATCGTCATTGGTGACTACAAACGCCAATGGAACCTGGATCAGGATGGCAGCCTATGGATCATCGCTGAGAAATCCATCGAGCAGGTTGGCTGCATTCATACCTGCCAAGGTTTGGAAGTCGACTACATCGGGGTGATCATCGGGCCAGACCTAGTCGTACGTGACGGTAAGGTAGTGACATCCCCGGATGAGCGCGACAAGCACGATAAATCGATTCGCGGCTGGAAAAAATGATGAAAGAGCAACCTACCCTCGCGAAAAATGAAACAGACCTGATCATCAAAAATACATACCGAACCCTGATGACACGCGGAATGAAGGGTTGCTACCTGTACTGCACCGACAAAGAGACTGCGCAATACTTCGAGAGTCGGCTTAGCCAACACAGCAATCATTGACGGTATCGTTTGCTAGGAGCCCCTGTACCTGCGAGCGCAGGGGCAACAATCAACAGCTCGACCATTGGCTTGATAGATTCAGCCCCGATTAGTTTTGGGGGGCGGAGCTCAGAAAGCACCGTCCATCGGAATCCAGACCACGCAGCGTTCCAACTGGTATTCCAAGCAAGTTGACCAAACAATTATTTACTAGCCAAAACAGATAGATACCGACTTGTTTCAGATTACCCCGGCCCACCAATTGAGACACCAACGAAGCCCGCCTTGTGCGGGGTTGTTGTTTCCGGCTGCATCGCAAACTCTGCAACAGCCTGAAGCAGCCCCGACACCAACGATCAGTACTTGATATCCCGAGCCGTACGACGGGTATCCTGCTTGGTGCTGCGCTTGTCCTGGCGACATTCCACGTTGCTCTTGTCACTGCCCTTTCTGCATTCATCCTTGGTTTGCCGGGCAGTGGATCGTCCTTCCTGCCTGGTATCGCGCGCTTCACGTCGCTGTTCACCCTGCTCGGTCGCGTAGACGGGTAGCGTCACCCACTGCACGCCGGCGGCGATGAGCAGCGTCGCCAGGGCTTTCAAGTAGTGCTTGCGAATCATGACTTTTCTCCAATTCAACATCGTTCAGTCGCTTCGTTCGCTCCCCCAGGATTTCAGCGAAAACGTGAGTTACATCGTACGCCCACAACTCACAAAAGCACTTTGTGGCAGGTAAAATCTGACGATAGGGTCGCATGGTCAGTCGCGCAATGCCGCTATGTGCACAGTCGCCCCTAAAACTGCCATCACCTCGGAGAAGCCCATGCGCCAAGCCCTCCTGATCATCGACGTACAACCCTGCTTCGCCCCGCCACAATGGCTGATCGACGGTATCCAGACGCTCATCGGCACCCTGCCCAGTGTCGCCACGGTCGAGCGCCATGACGAATCCATAACCCCCTTCGAAAAACAGCTCGGCTGGCACCCTGCGACCGACGATGACAGCCTGATCCCGGCCGACCGCGTCTTTATCAAGCACGGCTACGCGCCCACACCGGAAACCATCGACTACCTGAGAAGCCTCAATGTCGAACGCGTGCTGGTGTGCGGCCTGCAGACCGAGACCTGCTGCCTGGCGGCGGGGTTTGCGCTGTTTGATGCGGGTTTGCAGCCGACATTGATTACGGATTTGACGGTGGGGTCGTCACTGGACCGGACGGGCGGGTTAGGGGTCAGGCTTTGGGAGCATCATTTCAAGCACACGGTGAAATCGAGTGACCTGTGATCGGTGCAACGACTTCACCGCGTCCTAGGACATTTCCCTCAAAACGCATCGCCTTTCATGAACTGGCGGACGCAACTTCTCGAGGATAGCCTTCAGAGGTCGCTGCAAATCAGCGATCAGTTTTGACAGGCTGAAACCGGAACCTTCCACTCGTCCCAATAAAACGGCATGCTTTCGCGCGTGCAATTTTCATGGTGGCTGTGCGTGGGGCATCTTCGGATGCACCGGTTTCCTGTGTTTCCGGTCTGTCAACCTGCGTACAGCTGCCACCCTACCTTGTTTGACAGCAGGATAGCGCCGGCTCCTTTGAACAAACCAGGAACCCCGTCATGAAAAAGCACAGCCCTAATCCGCCAGATTCAACAACCGAAATACCCGACTTATCCAACCTCTCAAAAACCACCGAACCCACCATCAGCACCCGCCTGCGCAACCCCAACCACCTCGACCCCATCAGCCACGTCTTCACCCTCCGCCCCGACATCGACACACCGTCCCTGCTCACCCACGCCAGCGAAACCCTCGCCTCGCTCAACGTCATGAGCACCGACCTTGCCTGTGAACTTGAAAGCTCGCGTCGCAACATCGCCCTGGCGATCCAGCAACTGGCCGTGCTGGCGCAATTGCTGGTAAACCGGGCACTGGACAACATCGCGCCACTCGACGAAGTGGAGGCTTGAGATCGATCGCTACATGCCGATGACCGGTATCGACTGCATCATCGCGTCGCTGCTGATCGACACCGAAGCACCGCTGGATGTGCTGCACGAAACAGCCGCCTATCGCATTCGAACCGCGACACAATTGCTGGAGAGCTTCGCGGCTGACGAGGGTGTTTACAGCGAACTGGCGCGGGTGCTGGTCACCTCCCTGCGCGATGGTTGCGATTTGCTGGATGTGGTTGGGCGGCGGTTGCGGATGCAGGTTTGATCATTGGAAAATGGACGGCCTCATTGAGGTCGTCCGACTCCAGGGCCGCGATCATCAGGCACGCAGCCGCTTAACCCCAACCCCCACCAATATCCCCAACACAATCGACACCAACGGCACCGCCCCCACCCAGGTCAGCGTCGGAAACACCAACAAAATCTGCGAGTCATTGCCGCCCAGCATCATCGATGCACCGGTGCCCATCAACACGCCCGCGAGCAAATGCCTGGCCGCTGTCATCGTGGCAAACCGCTGGTAGTTGAAGGTACGGCGATGCAAGGTGTAACAGAGCATGCCCAGCATCAGCATGGCGAACACCGTCACACGCGGGGTGGTCAATGATCTGTCGCCCGAGCCCCAGAACAATTGTGAGAGATCGTAGAAAAACACGCTGGGCGTCCACAGCGGTTCAAAGGTGTAGAGGGCGCTGGTCAACGCCCCCAGGAGCAGGCTCGACAGCACCAGGTATTTGTCACCGTGGATCCGGATCAGGAACAGCAGAATCAGCAGCACGATGCCAATGACCAGCCAGTAATGACGGCTGGTGATCATCGGCATTTGCAGCGCCCGGTGTTCGGGCAGCATGTTCAGGTGATGCCACAGTACGATGCCCAGCACCCAGCCGAGGATGGTAAAGACCTTGTTGAGGTTGCCGCTGGCGAGCTTGGTGAGGGTGCCGACGCTGCACCCGTCGTTGAGCACCGAGGCGAGGCCAAACAGCAACCCGCCACCAACCAGTGACAGATAGCCAACCTCTGGGATGAACAGCGGCTGACTGACGCCAGACAAGGCGTAGAGCGGTGCGAGCAACAGACCGAACAAGCCACAACTGACCAGCGACACGAACAGGGTCGGCCGACGCTTGAGCAGCAGCCTGATGGCATTGACCAGGCACATACCCATGCGCTGAGAGACCCAGCCGATGAGGAACGCCAGCAGCAGCGAAATCGGCAATGAAAACACGGGCCTCCCAGTTTCCAGGTAGTGGCATCCAGTCGATGCCTGACAGACAGATTAGTCGCTGGGCGAACCCGCAAAGCCCGGGACTTGGAGCGAGATGAATTTTTCTTCACCCCACCCCCTCGCACCGGCCTGTACATTGTCCTCGCTCATTCAAGAAACTACGGTTTGCCCGCCTCCCGCGGGCTTTTTTTTGTCTGCGACTTCGCAATCCGAGACTCACTGAAGGTTTCCTCGAGTAACAAAAAACCCGCACCCTTTCGAGGTGCGGGTTTTGCGGTTCAACGCCAACTCAATTCGCTGGTTGGGTCTGAGTCGCCGCCACCGGTTGTTGCACTTTGGAAAGCACCGGCTGCTCCAGCCTCGCTCGCCCATAAAACGCCAGCGCCGTCAGTAAACACGCCAACCACACGAAGATCCCGGCCCAGAAGGTGTGGGACATGTAGTGCCACCCTTGCAATACCCGCGTGGTGCCATAGATGAAACCGAGGGTCAGCGAGCCGTACATGATCGCTTTGGAATAGCGCCAGCGATAACGGCGCGCCACGAAGTACAACGCCAGCATGGTGAAGCCGCCCGACGCATGTCCGCCCGGCCAGCAGCGCCCCTCACCGGCGACTTTCAGCAGGTCGAAATTCTCATACCACTCAATGTGCTCCATCTTGCCGCCGTACAGGGTGGTCTCGATCGGGCAATACACGCTGGTGTGGCCCTTGAGGTAGTGAATGACCCCGGTGCTGATGGAGAACGCGAACACCACGTAGAGAAAGTCGCGTCGATGGCGGTTGGCAAAGCGCAGTACCGGTGCGACTTTGATTTTTTCCAGGAAGGCGATGATTTTCGAGTGCTTTTCAGCCTTCAGGCGCGGCCAGAGAAACGACAGCAAGGCACCGATAATCGCGATTTCGCCGGTCCAGTTCGGAATGATCCGCGCCCATTTGTGGGTGATTTTTTCGAACAGATGGACCTGGTCCAACGGGTACGTCTGCGTCACCGGATCAAAAAAGTAATTGTTGAAGGCGATGTCGATGCCAGTCATGTCGAACATCAGGAACACCGCGACCGCGCAGGCCAGCGGAATACCAAAATTCACCCAGTAAAAGCGGTAGCGGGAGGCGGTCGGCATGCTCAGTCCTGATTCAAAGGGATGGTGAAATTCAACGGGTTGTCACCGTCGGCCAATCCGAGGCTTCGATGAAGCCAAGCATGCGCGGAGTCTGCGGCGATTCGGCGGAGATAAACAGAGAGGCCCCGTAACCCAGGGTCGACGTCGGCAAATGGAGGTCTTTTGTCAGTTGGGCCATGCATTCGCTGTGGGTCACCAGAATCAGGTTACGCCCGGCCACCTTGTGCGCCAACGCGTCGCGCAGCATGGTGCCCTTGCAACTGATCAACCAGTCTTCGCCCGTGCCGACTTTGTTGAACATGAAGCTGGCGGTCTGCGCCGCGCGCAGGATCGGGCTGTTGTAGATATCGGCCTTGTCCAGGCCCAGGTCCTGGAAGTGCGCACCGACTCCCATGGCAACACGGCGCGAGCGTTCGGTAATGCCATCGTTGCCAAACAGGCAAGGTGCCGAGGAGTGATCGCAGCGTTCGACGTGGCGCACCAGAACGATCAGGTCGCCCTTGGCCCACCCGGTCATCAACGCCTGTGCACCGGTCACATTGCCGTGAGCCAGGTCTGCAACGGCGGCAGGTCGCAGCAAAAACACCGTCAACGGGATCACCAGCAACACCGAGGCCAACACCACCGCTGCGTTGCGATAGCGGGCGAAGCGGTTCAGATCGATCGAGCGTTTTATCCCGAAAAGACTCAGTCTTAATTCCACATCAAGCCGCCTCGCCGGCACGCGCTACTTCATCAAATTCCCGGCAGGTTAAAGAAAGGCGCGTCGGTGGCTGGTGAAACCTATGTGAAAAAAAGCTTAAAAGCGCTGTAAAAATCTTGTTACACAAACCCTGCGGAAAAATCCTTTCAGCTCCCGGGATTGCTGCCGATACATCCTGCTTACACAGCTTGGCGGCTTCCAAAAAAAACAATCTTCCAGCCAACCGACGATAAAGAAGTACCAAGTTCCTGGAGGAATGTGATGAATAGCTGGTTCGGCAACATCAGCGTGAACCTGAAACTGGGCCTGGGGTTTGGCCTGGTCCTGACACTGACCTGCGTTCTGGCCCTGACCGGCTGGACCAGCCTGGGCGGGTTGATTGACCGCAGCAACTGGATGAGCGACATCACCCAGCTCAACGCCGGCCTGACCAAGCTGCGCGTGGTTCGCCTGCAGTACATGCTGACCAACGGCGACGAAACCGCCGCGCAGAACGTGCAGACCACCCTTGACGCCTTCTCGGCCCAGCAGCAAGCCCTGCTGGCGAAGTTCAAGAGCCCGGAAAACCTCAAGCTGCTGCGCGAGCAAGGCACCGTCATCGACGCCTACAGAACGTCACTAGGCAAGATGCGCAGCGCCTATCGCGCCGGCAACAGCGCCCGCGACGCCATGAGCGCCAACGCGGAAACCGCCAACACGCTGATCAATGACATCAATACCCGCGTGCAACAAATGCCGTTGAGCGACCAGCGTTTCGAACAGTTCCAGGCCATCACCGCGGCCAAGGAAGCGTTCCTGCTGGCGCGCTACGAAGTGCGCGGCTACACCGCCAGTACCAATGCCGAGACCGAGCAAAAAGCCGTCGGCCAACTGGACGCCGCCATCGCCAGCCTGAAACCGCTGAACGTGCATTTTGCCGATTCCCAACAAGACGCCCTGCGTCAGCTGGAAACCGCGCTGGGCAACTACCGCAGCGCGTTGCAGACCTACAAGGCCGCCAGCAATGACGCAGTGCAAGCGCGCAAGGAAATGACCGACCAGGGCGCCGCCATCGTGTCCCAGAGCGATCAGCTGTATCAGATCCAGCTCGACCGTCGCGACGCCGAAAGCGCCCGGGCGCGCACTCTGCAACTGATCAGCACCCTGCTGGCACTGCTGGTGGGCATCATTGCCGCCGTGGTCATCACTCGCCAGATCACCCGTCCACTGCGCGAAACCCTGGCGGTGGTCGACCGCATCGCCAGCGGTGACCTGTCCCACAATGCGCTGGTCACCCGTCGTGATGAGCTTGGCGTGTTGCAACAAGGCATCGCGCGCATGGGCGTGACCCTGCGCGACTTGATCAGCGGCATCCGCGATGGCGTGACCCAGATCGCCAGCGCCGCCGAAGAGCTGTCGGCCGTGACCGAGCAGACCAGCGCCGGGGTCAACAGCCAGAAAGTCGAGACCGATCAGGTCGCCACCGCCATGCACGAAATGACCGCCACGGTGCAGGAAGTCGCGCGCAACGCCGAAGAAGCCTCGCAAGCCGCTGCGGCGGCGGACGGCGAAGCCCGTGAAGGGGACAAAGTGGTCAACGAAGCCATCGCTCAGATCGAACGCCTGGCCAGCGAAGTGGTGCGTTCCACCGAAGCCATGAGCGTGCTGCAACGGGAAAGCGACAAGATCGGCAGCGTCATGGACGTAATCAAGGCCGTCGCCGAGCAGACCAACCTGCTGGCACTCAATGCCGCCATCGAAGCGGCCCGGGCCGGTGAAGCCGGTCGTGGTTTTGCGGTGGTGGCCGACGAGGTCCGAGGCCTGGCTCAGCGTACGCAGAAATCCACCGAGGAAATCGAAGGCCTGGTGGCCGGCCTGCAGAACGGCACGCAACAAGTATCCGCCGTGATGAACAACAGCCGCGTCCTCACCGATAGCAGCGTGGCCCTGACCCGCAAGGCCGGCGAGTCACTGGAGAACATCACCCGCACGGTGTCCAACATCCAGTCGATGAACCAGCAGATCGCCGCCGCTGCCGAACAGCAAAGCGCCGTGGCCGAAGAGATCAGCCGCAGCATCATCAACGTGCGCGACGTGTCCGAACAGACCGCCGCGGCGAGCGACGAGACCGCCAAGTCCAGCATTGAACTGGCGCGGCTGGGTGGTCAATTGCAGCAGATGGTTAGCCACTTCCGCGTGTGACATTCAGCGCTCGCTGAATCGACCATCCAATCGCGAGCAGGCTCGTCCTGTAGGAGCGAGCTTGCTCGCGATGGTGGTCAACGATAACGCGTGCATTCTGAATGATCGCGGCGCTGGCAAGTTTTTCGCGAGCGAGCTCGCTCCTACAGGGGGGCTCAGCTCATCCAGGGATCTATCACTTCAACACCGCTGAACTCGAAATCTCGTACATTGCGGGTGGCTATGGCTGCCCCATGGCTTCGGCAAATGGCAGCGACTTGCGCATCTGCCATTGAAACCGCACGCCCATTGGCTTCAGCACCTGCCGTCAGCGTTGCGTACTCAACAGCGGCATGAGCATCGAACGGCAAAATGCGTCCGGCAAAGTCCTCTTCGAACATGGCCATGGCATGGGCTTCAAGTTTCTGTTTGCGCTTGCCCGAAGGCAGGCGTGCGATGCCGTGGAGTATTTCTGCCACCGTTATCGCACTGACTGCCAGGTCCATCGATGGCTGCGCATCAACCCAGGCAAGCACCCGGGTTTCAGGCTCGACTCGCATAAACTCAGAAAGAACGTTGGTATCGAGCACTATCATTCAGAAAAATCCACCGCCGTTGCTTTCTCTGAACGCTCTGGCAGATCAAGCTCGACGCCTCCGAGAGCGCTGAATCTGTTGCGGATCCTGCTTCCAAGTCCACCGGCGCGATCAACAGTCGCCAAGGCCCTGCCCAGAATCAGGCGAGCCTCTTCTTCCATGGAATGTCCGTTATGAGCCGCTGTAATACGCAGCTGCTCCTTGAGCTTCTCATCAAGGTTTCTAATGGTGATGCTGGCCATGATGCCCCCTGCAATCAATGAAATCATTGATTGCAGGCTAGCACATCCTGGTAAACCAAAACCCGGCAATCTTCCGAATGGCCAATATCACCGCGTCCCGCGCTGGCGCAACGCCGACGGCATGAAGTACGCGTCTTCCGGCACCGCTTGGGCGAAGTCCACTGTGGCCGGCTCTTCGTTGTCCAGGTTCTGCACGTAGTAACGACGCGCCTGCAAGTCATGGAATACGTCCAGCGCGCTCCAGGTGGTGGGCAGGTCGTAGAAGTTTTTCAGGTAGGCCATCGACACCCGCCACAACTCCCCTCGCCCGTCGTATTGATCCACCAAGGCGGCGCCCCAGCTGTCCTCGTCCAGAAACAGCACGCGCTTGGAATAGATATGCCGCGCGCCCGGTTTGAGCATGCCTTCGACCACCCAGACCCGATGCAGCTCATATCGGGTGAATTGCGGGTTGAGGTGGCCCGGTGTGAGCAACTGCTCGTACTTCACCTCAGGGCTGCCGACTTTGTAATTGTTATAGGGAATGTAGACCTCTTGCTTGCCCTTGAGCTTCCAGTCGTAGCGGTCTGGCGAGCCGTTGAACATGTCCGTATCGTCCGCCGTGCGCAGGCCGTCGGATGAGGCGATCGGGGTGTCATACGCGAGGTTCGGCGCCCGGCGTACACGGCGCTGGCCCGCGTCGTAGACCCAGGCCTGGCGCGGGTCCTTGAGCTGGTCCAGGGTCTCGTGAACCAACGCTGCACCGCCCGCCAACCGGGCCGGGCTCTTCACGAACGCCAGGTAGTAGAACAGGATGTTCTTCAGGTCGGCAAACTGCCCGCCCGGGCGGTAATAGTTGAACAGCCCTTCCTGCTGCGAGGTCACGAGCGCGAAGCTGCCGTTGCGTTGTACCGGTGCTTCGGAGGCACGACGGACCACATAGATGCCGCGATAACGGGTGATGTGGTTCCACAGCGCCTCGATGCCATCCTTGGGCACCGGGAACGGCACACCGCCATAGGCATCGGCAAAACCGGTTCCGCCATCGAGCAGCTTGGTCGCGGTCGCATTTTTCGAGGTGTTGTCATACAGCCACTGCGGCGCCGAGCCCGAGCGGCGAGAGGGATAGACCGGCATCTGGAAGGTGTCGGGGTAGCTGTTGAACAGTGCGATCTGACCCGGGCTGAGGTGGGCCTTGTACTGTTCAAGGTTGGCCTTGGTGATGGTGAACAGCGGCTTGTCCGCCGCATACGGGTCCAGGTGATGCTGACCCGGCTTGTAGCCCGCCGGCGCCTGAGTGATACCGCCGTTCCAGGCCGGAATGGTTCCGGCCGCATTGCCGGCACGCTCGGCCCCCAGCGGCGTCAGCGTGGTCTTCAATTGCTCGGCTAGCTGGGGCGTGACCGCGGCCAGCGCGCTGCCGGCGGCCAGGCTCAGGAACAGCGCCAGCGTGGTCTTGGTCAGTCGTGAAGTGTGAAACATGATCGTTCTCCGAAAAAATCCAGCTGGTCTGCAAAACACGGCAGATCCCTGTAGGAGCGAGCCTGCTCCGGGCGGCGTTCCGACGATAGCGGTGTGTCAGCCGACATTAACTTCGACTGAAAGTCCGTCATCGCGAGCAGGCTCGCTCCTACAGGGGGATGAGTTGGAACTCACAAGAAATACTTGAGGTTGAAGCCGACGTTGTCGCGATCACGCAGGCCGTTGTCCTGCCCACCGCCGTAGAACTCGGTGTATTGCAGCTCGGCCTCCAGCTTGTTCTGGTAGTTGGCCTTGATCCCCAGGGTGTAGGCCTTGCGGCCCTCGATGACGTTGCCCGCCTGGTAGCTGTTGCCCTCGAAGTCATCCTTGTAGACGACATAAGGCGAGACGTTGACCCCGGCATACACGTCGTTCCAGGTGCCGTTGAGCATCGCGGTGTAGCTGTAGGAGTTGCGGTTGACCTGGTCGCTGCGTTCGCCGCCGGACACATAGGAAAAGTTGCCGGTGCCAGCGTAGTAACGGGTACTGCCGTCATACGCGGTGTATTGCAGGCTGCTGCCGCGCAGGTGCTCGGACGCCAACTCGAATACGCCGAACATCGAGTCGAATGACAGGCTCGGGCCAAAGTTGTAAATGGTGCCCAGGGATGTGTTGAACGCTTCCACCCGTTCGGCGTTATTGATCTGGCTGTCGAGCGTCACCTGCTGCCCGCCGATGTTGATGGTCTGGCCGCCTGCCGCTGCGGCGGCGCCGTTGGCCAGGTCGCCGATCAGGTCGTTGGTGGCGGCGACCCCGATGGGCAGGTTCGGCCGATAGGCCACTTCACCGAACACCGACGCCTGGCCCAGGGTGGTGTTGAAACTGAAGCCGTACATGCGGATGTCTTCGGCGTAGCGCCGATGCGCCTGGATATTGCCCAGCACGTCCATGGTCGCCAGGCCGTTGGCCAGTTGTCCCGCCTGGCTGCCGGCGACACCGGCCAACAAGTTGGTCAGGGCATTCATGTCGATGCCCTGGTACCCGCCCAGATCGGCGGAAATGGTTGGTTCCTTGGCGTGGTAGTTGACCATGTACAACCCGAACTCGGTGCTGTTGAGCTCTTCTACGATGTAGCGAAAAGCGAAACCGAACTGGCCGTCGTTGCGCGCGTTGAAGTCCTTGCCGACCGTGGCCACTTTGACGGTGTTGCCAAAGGCCGGGGTGACCCCGTTGGCGTACAGGCCGGTGGTGCTCAGGGCCTGGCTGAGCAGCGGGTTGTTGCCCAGCGCGCTGTACAGATCGATCACGTTGCCGAAGCCTGGCACCGGGGTGTCCAGGGCGGTACCGCTGAAGTTGTTGTAGGCGGTGTTGCCGCCGTCGGCGAACAGGTCCGTCTGCGAGTAGAACGTGCCGACCGGGTCGATGCGGGTTTCCTTCCAGTTCGTCTGGTAAAAGCTTTCCATGGTCAGGCTGTCGGTCAGGCCGATGTTGAAGCTCAGCGCTTCCACCGGTACCAGCACTTCCTTGACTTCGGCCCCGGGCAGACGGTACTTGGCCGCATCCACCGGGTTGGTGGTGTTGATCCCGCCACGGTAGAAAATCCCCTCGCCCCAGTTGAACACCTGGCGCCCTATGCGTGCCGTGAGCGGCATCTGCGCGACGTCCCAGTTGCCATAGAGGTAGGCGTCGAGCATCTCCACCCGGCTGCCGGCGATATCGCGGGTCTGGTCGGTGAAGTGGTCGTCCTGCGGGAAACTCTGGCTGGGTTGCGACGGGTTGTTGTTACGGTAGTAATCGTTGCGCTTGTCCATCAGTTGGGTGTCATAGAACGCGGTGCCGCGCATGAACATCCCGTAGTTCTGATAGTTGGCCTCGAGCTCCGAGGTGATCTTGTACACCTCGGAAACCAGCCCGGTGTCGAAGTTGCGATTGCCGTCGTTGGTGTTGACGTCATCGTTGTTCTTGTCCCGGCCCTGGACCCGCCACAAGCGGCCATAAGACAAGGTACTGTCGAATGAACCGGTGACCTGATTGTCCAGCACGCTGAACTCCTTGGCCTGCACGCCGTCGACCGCGCACAGTTGCAGCAGCCCTGCCAGGCCCACGCCGGGAAGCGCCGCGCCAGACAGGCGAAATCGAGTGCTCATGATCCTTTCCTCTTTCCCTGGTTTTATTGTTTTTGTGTTCTGACACTGTTGCTGCGATGGCTATGGCGCCAATCCCGCGCGGGTATAAATCCGGCTGTGGGCGCCGAAATGCCCCAGCAGTTTGAACAGCTGCCGGTTAAGTGCCGGATGGTCGAAGTCTTCGCGCTGCAGCTGATTACCGTTGCTGAAATCACTGGTGATCGGTGCCATGTCCAGCCACTGGCCGATGGCTTCATCAAACGCCGCGGATTCGTCGACGGACTCGGCACTCACCACTTCACGCAAGTAGTCCACCGAGTACGGCGGGTAATGGGTGTCTCTGGCAGAGTCGGCATAAACGTCGAGCATCGGATGGGGCTGCCCCGCTCGCAGTAATCGACGCAGCCATATCGACTGATACTTCTCCACTTCCATGTGCCGGGTGGCGACCCGTTCGATGGACGCCTGCTTGTCGGCATCGAAGCCGGCCAGAGCCTTGCCTTCCAACAGAAGAAGATTGGCGAGGTCGACACCGGGCAATGGCTTGGCGTGATAAGGCTGGGTCAGGTCCTGAACGTGGTGCAGGCCCCAACCGAGAAATCGATAACCCCAATAGGGATGGCCAGTGGCAAACGCCAGTCGCGCCAAGCCCATGTACTGGTAGGCGCGCCAGTCCGGCCAGCTGCGCTGCAGAAATCCGGCAGCGGCGTACACCACCGGGCTTTCATGGAAGAAGCCCATATGGAAAGGCGCCTGGGAGCTGTACTGAAACCGCGCGTCGCCGAAAGACTGCGGCCCGAAGCCGTACAACGCGCCCACCTCGCCCGGGTTGTCGCTGAACAGGTTGATGTCGTGGCCGTAATCCGGCTCATCGGCGGCGCTGGCCAACACGGCCAGGGGCGCGACTTGTTCGTGGTCAGCCACAACGATGAAGCGCTGGCGGTTCCACGGTGAGAGCGTCTGCTCCACCATGACTTGTTCGGCCTTGAGGTGCTCACGCTCGGGCAGATCCTTGCCCGGCAGCGGCTGGATGACCATCGCCAGATGAATCCCGGGATTGATGCGCAGTGCGGTGAGGAAGTCGTGGCGCAGATTGTCCCCAGGCACGGCTGGCAATCGCAGGTTGTCGGGGCGCGGCGGGTATTGGGCGAAGTGTTCGCGGGCGAAGCGTTCCTGCTCATCGAGCAGCGCACTCACGGCTTGGTATTGCTGGGAAAGAAACTGTTCCAGCGGCTCGGCTTCGACCTGCGGCGCATCACGCAACGTCGGCAAATCGTGCAACGCCAAGTAGCTGCCCACCGTATGGTTCGACCAGCCCCAGGCTGTGGGGGCCGTTGCACAAAGCAGCAACAGGAGGAATGTCAGCTTCATTGCCTGGTTCTTATTGGATGTGCCGTGGGGGTTGAGCCTAACAACCGACCCAGCCCCTGACACTGTCCGATCTCACCAGAAAAGTTCTCCGATAGCGCCACATGAGGTGGCGTGAAAACACCGCTGAACATTGTAGGAGCGAGCTTGCTCGCGATGGCGGAGTGTCAGTCACTATTGATTTTACTGACACACCGCCATCGCGAGCAGGCTCGCTCCTACAGGGGTTCTTCGGTGTTCCTTCAGGCCGGGTAACCGGTGATTTTGCGGATGCTCTGGTACAACGGCTTGAGCTGTCGATACATGCGCAGGTAGACCTCTTTGTACAGTCGCTCATAGATCTGCTGCGCCTCGGGTTGCGGCATGAATACCGCACCGACCCGCGTCATGGCGGCCATCGCCGTGGGGAAATCCGCGTGCAGCCCCAGGCCCACCGCGCAGCAAATGGCCGCGCCCAGGCCGGACGCTTCGTAGACATGCGGACGCTCGGCCGGCAGGCCGAAAATGTTCGCCGTGAGCTGCATCGCGGCATCGCTCTGGGAGCCGCCACCGGCGACACGCAAGCGCGTGATGGAGACCTTCGAGCGCTTCTCGATCTTCTCCATGCCCTGACGCAAGGCATACGCCAGGCCTTCGAGGATCGCCCGGTAAATGTGCGCGCGGGTATGCACGTCGCCGAAGCCGATCATCGCGCCCTTGGCTTCCACACCCGGCTCGCGGATGCCGGGCGACCAGTAGGGTTGCAGCATCAACCCCATGGAACCCGGCGGCACGGCGTCGACCAGCGCATCGAAGAGTTGTTCGGGCTCTACGCCCTGGGCTTTGGCCTGCTGCATTTCCCGCAGGCCGAACTCGTTCTTGAACCAGCTGACCATCCAGTAGCCGCGATAAATCATCACCTCGCAGTTGTATTGATCCGGCACCGCGGACGGGTAAGGCGGAATCAACGGGACGATTTCCAGATAGCGCGACCGGGTGCTGGTGATCGTCGCCGTGGTGCCGTAGGAAAGGCACACAGTGCCTGCGTCAACGACGCCAGAACCCACGACTTCGCAGGCCTTGTCGGCACCCGCGGCGATCAGCGGCAGCCCCTCGGGAATCCCGGTGTGGCAGCTGGCCTCGGCGCTGATGTAGCCCAGGGTTTCACCGGGTTTGTGCAGGCTCGGCAGTTGCTCGGGACGCACCGCCAGCGCCTGCCATTTCCAGTCGGTGGGGGCGGCCCATTTCAGGCGTTTGAAGTCGAACGGCAGATAACCGACGCAACAGCCCACCGAATCGACAAAGCGCCCGCAAAGGCGATGGGTGAGAAACCCCGAAAGCAGCAAAAACTTGTCGGTCGCCGCCCACACTTCAGGCTGATTGCGGGCGATCCAGTTGGCCTCGGCCTGGGCGCGAAAGTAGTCCACCGTGGCTTGCGCGCCGACCAGTTTGAACAGCCAGCCCCAGGGTCCCTTGATGCCGCCTTTGACTTCGTCCTGGCGTTGATCGAGCCACAGGATCGCCGGGCGCAGCGCCTTGCCCTGGGCATCGACATTGATCACTGTGCCGCGCTGGGTGGTCAGGGATACACCGGCAATCTGTGAACGATCGACGCCGGTTTGCTGCCACAACTGCTGGCAGGCCTCACCCAGTTTTGCCCAGTAATATTCCGGGTCCTGCTCGGCCCAGCCAGGTTGAGTCGAGTAATAGGCCTGCAACTCGACCTTGCCTTTGCCCAGCAGATTGCCCTGCAGGTCGAAGAGCAGCGCGCGCACGCTCTGGGTGCCATTGTCGATGGCCAACAGGTAACGCTTGTTCGGGTGGTTATCCATGTAGCTCTCTTCAAGGGGCATCAATGCGCGGCATCCGGCAAACCATGATGGCGTTGCCACAACGCCTGATAACGCTGTAATTCCTGCTGCCAATGCTCATCGTCCCAGCCCAGTCGCGGTTGGCAGAGTTGGCCAATGGCAGCGAAATAATCCTCGCCACCGCGTGGCAGCAACAGGCCCAGGCGGGTTCGGCGCAGCAGCAGGTCATCCAGGTGCAGGACCATTTCCGCATCGCAGGCAACGGCCAGCTCCGCCCACAAGGTGTCGGTGCCGCCGACGGTGTCGTGGCCCAGTTCGCCGAGCAGCTTCGCCAGCCTCGGCAGGTCACGGCCATGCCGCCCGGCCAGGCGCCGCCAGCGGTTGGCGCTGAGTCCCGGTATAGCCAGCGGCGGCACGATGGCGAACACCGGCGCGGCGTCATCATTGAAGGGCCGGTCGAGCATGGTCGCGCAGGCCTTGAGCACTTCGATCGCCTGCGGGCGAAAGGTGGTCAGCTTGCCGCCGGCCAGGGTCACGCAACCCGGCTCCTGCCACAGCACATGCTCGCGGGTTTCATTCGACGGTTTGCCTTGATGCTCACCCGCCGCACTGCCCACTACCGGGCGCACACCCGACCAGGTCGACAGCACGTCGGCAGCGACCACTTCAGCGCCGGGGAATTGCTGACTACAGGCCGCCAGCAGATAGTCGAGTTCCTCAGGACTGATGCTCGCGCTCTGGTCCAGATCGCCGTGATGATCGAGGTCCGTGGTGCCGACCACCGTGGCCCCCTCCCACGGGAAAACGAACACCGGTCGACGGTCGCGCTCGTGCAGGAAGGTGAAGGCTTGCGCCACTGGCAGACGCCAACCCGGCAACAACAGATGACTGCCACGCAACGGGCGCAACTGGCGAGGGGCTTCGGGCAGGCGCAAGCGCTCGGCCCACGCGCCGGTAGCCACGGCCAGCACAGCACAACGCAATGTCAGTGATCCGCCGCCCTCGCAGTCTTCGACCTGAACCCCGCAAACACGCCCCTCTTCACGTAGCAATCGCTGCACGCGCACGCCGTTGAGCACCACGGCGCCGTCGGCCCGGGCCTCGCCCAATACGCGCATCACCAGGCGGGCATCATCGGTCAGCGCATCGATAAAACAGGTGCCGCCCAGCAGGTCATCTTCCTTCACCCCGGGCGCCAGATAACGCAGTTGTTGCGCGTCATGGAAGTGATGGCTGCGCCGCCCGGCCAAGGCGTCATAGATGGACAGCAAACCACCCAGCACCCGAGGTCCGGGAAAACCGCCACGGTAATGCGGCATCATGAAACTCATCGGCTCCACCAGCCCCGGCGCTTCGTCGAGCAGGCGCTGGCGCTCGCGGACCGAATCGCGGGTCAGGCGCCACTGGCCCTTGGCGATGTAGCGCAAGCCGCCATGGACCATTTTCGAGGAGCGGCTGGAGGTACCCCAGGCGAAATCGCGCTGCTCCAGTAGCAGGCAGCGCCAGCCACGGCGCGCGGCTTCGCGCAGGATGCCGGCGCCGCTGATGCCGCCGCCGATGACGATCAAATCCCAGGTTTCATCCGCCAGCGTCGGCAGCACCCGCTGTCGCCACGCCGCGTTCCAGTCCAGGCTCATGGCCGTCACTCCTGCAACAGCGTGCCAGGGTTCAGTCGCCCGGCCGGATCGAAATGCCGACTCAGTGCCTGCAGGGTGTCCATCGCCAGCGCGCCCTTTTCCCGCCGCAGGTACGGCGCGTGATCCTTGCCCACGCCATGCTGGTGGCTGATGGTGCCTTGGTTGTCGACGATGGTCTGGCTGGCCGCCTGTTTGAGTGCCTGCCAGCGCGCCAGGGTGGCGGGGTAGTCCGCCGCCGGGCGAAACACATAGGTGGTGTAGATGCTCGACCCCTCGCCGTAGACATGGGAAAGGTGGGTGAAGACATGCACCCGCTCGCCTTCGGCAGCCAGGGCGTCGCGCAGGCTGTTTTCGATCAGCGTGAGGAGGTTATCGACGTTGCTCCAGTCGGTGGCCGTTTCCAGGGTGTCGACCACGTAACCTGCGTTCCACAGGTTCTCGCGCAGGTAGGGAAAACGAAAACGGTTCTGCGCCCACTTCTTGCCGAGCAAGGTGCCGGTAAACACCCCGCCGAACGCCTTGAGGTGCTGCCGGGCCTGACGCAGGGACAGCGCATTTTGCCGACGGTTACCGGTCACGCCGAACGTCAGCAGGCATTTGCCCGCACCGGCGCCGCGCAGGGCCAGGTACTTTTCCAGCCAGGCGATCTGCTGCGGGTGACCGGCCAGCGCCAGCTGGGTTTCGGTTTCCACCGCGTTGGACAGGCGCAGCATCGACAGCGGCACCCGCGCCTGGGCCAACTGGCGGATGGCTTGCAGCGCCTTGGGCCAATCGGGCAGAAACACCCCGTAGAAACGCTCATCGGCAGGTAATGCGCTGACCCGCACCTTCACCTCGGAAATGATTCCGAAACGGCCCTCACAGCCCAACACCACCTCACGCAAATCGGGCCCGGCCGCCGAGGCCGGAAAGGAGGGAATTTCCAGAGGTCCGGCAAAGGTTTCCAGGGTCCCGCCGGCGAACAGTTGCTCGATCCGCCCATAGCGCAATGACTGCTGGCCACTGGAGCGGCTGGCGACCCAACCACCCAGAGTTGACAGCTCCCACGACTGCGGGAAATGCCCCAGAGTGTAACCCCGGGCGCGCAACTGACTTTCCACCTGCGGCCCACTGGTACCGGGGCCGAAGGTGGCCAGCAGGCTCTCTTCGTCGAGCTCCAGCAGGCGATTCATGCGGGACAGGGAAACCGTCACCACCGGCCGCGCGGAAACCGGCGGATTGATGTGGCCGGCCACCGAGGTGCCCCCTCCATAAGGAATCAGACACAGGTCCTGTTCATGGGCGAGCAGCAGTAACCGGCGAATCTGTTCAGCGCTCACGGGATAGGCCACGGCGTCGGGATAATTTCCCAGCGCGCCCTCACGCAACGCCAGCCAGTCCGGCAGGCTCTGGCCGCGAGCATGCAGCAAACGATCATGGGCATCCACGCTGTACAAGAAGTGTTGCTGCAACCGCGATGGGGGTACGCGGGCCAACGCCGTCTCAAGCGTCGCGTCGGGCAGCGCTCGACCGTCACCCACCCGCCGGGCGAGAAAACCCGCGCCCTGGGCCGGCAGTTCGACCACCGTGGTTGCATCTCCCCAGCCGTTCCAGCGTCGCATGCCTGTGTCCTTTTGCGGTTCTGATCAGTGATATTTCAGGCCCCCATACTAGTCAGCCGCCCGAAAGTGTCACGGTCGCATCGGGCCAGTTCGAGTAGCCAATTGAGTCAAACGTCGCGCAGGCGTCAGCCATTTACTTTAGCCGTGGTTTCAAATTACCTTTCAGGGCATTCATCCGCGCACGCGGGCCTTGATCAAAGGAATACGGTCATGCAATCCCTGGGCTTCACTTCAGTTCCGCCGCTGCTCAAATACCTGCGACATGCCGAACAACTGGGCATGGCCATCGAGCCGGCGTTGGCGGCTGCCGGGTTGCAGGCACAGCAGTTGAGTGACAACAGCCTGCGGTTGCCGGGTGAAGCCCATGAACGGCTGCTCGATTATTTCTGCGAACACTCGGGCGATGCGTTGTTCGGTCTCAACGCCGCGCGTTTTGTGTTACCCAACTCCTGGAGCGTGCTGGGCTACATCACCATGAACTGCGCGACACTGGGCGACGCCATGAGCCGCATCATGCCGTTCGAGAAGCTGGTGGGAGACATGGGCGTCAGCCGCGCCGAAGTGCAAGGCAGCGAGGTGCACCTGATCTGGACATGCCGCCATCAGCGCCCGCGAATTCGCCGGCACCTGGTGGAAAACGTGCTCGGTTCCTGGCTGCAATACGCGCGCTGGATCGCCGACACGCAAATGTCGCCGGCCGCCGTCTGGCTGGAACATGCCTGCCCGGCCGACACGACGCTGGCAGAATACGAGCAGTTCTTCGACTGTCCGGTGCTGTTCGACCAGCCTTATTCGGCGCTGATTGTCCCGTTGCCGTATTTGCAGTTGCCATTGCGCCAGGCCGATGCGCAATTGCTGCGCACACTGGAAGAACATGCCCAGGGATTGATGGCCACACTGGAGGACGCGTCGCTGGAGCAGCGGGTCAAAAGTATCCTGCGAAAGTTGCTCAAGGAAGGTCTGCCACGCAAGGAGCAGGTGGCCGAGCATCTCGCGGTGTCCGTGCGCACGCTGCAACGCCAGCTGCATCTGGCCGGAACGTCGTACCAGCAGATCCTCGATGACCTGCGCCAGGAACTGGCCGAGCATTACCTGCTCAACAGCACCCTGCCGATCCAGGACATCGCCCAGTACCTGGGCTTCACCGAACCCCGCTCGTTTCACCGCACGTTCAAAAGCCGGCGCGGGATGCCGCCGGGCGAGTTTCGCCAAACCCACCGGGTGCCGAACGAAGGTTGAAGATCAGAGGCTGGTGGGAGCGAGCCTGCTCGCGATGGACGTTAACGATGACGCGTTTCTACAGGATAAACGCGGTGCCTTTTTGTCCATCGCGAGCAAGCTCGCTCCTACAAAATACGTACCGACCAGCAAGGGTAGTCGGCGCGGAAATGCCATACTCCAGCCTCAAAGTGCCATCATTATGACGCAGTGCTCGAAACTCACTGAAAACCCGTGCGCAAATCCCCTTCCCGGGCCAGGAACCGCCCTTGCCTGCGCCCGTTGGCCTGGCCGTCGCGGTAACTCAACACACCGTTGACCCATACGCCCTCGATGCCTTGCGCCGCCCGCTGCGGATCGTTGAAATCGGCGACATCGCGGATGGTCGCCGGATCGAACAACACCAGGTCGGCCCAATGGCCTTCGCGGATCTCACCTCGCCCCTTCAAACCGAAGCGTGCCGCCGACAGCCCGGTCATTTTGTGTACGGCGGTGTGCAGCGGGAACAGTCCTACGTCACGGCTGAAATGTCCGAGCACCCGGGGGAATGCGCCCCACAAGCGTGGGTGTGGAAACGGGTCTTCCGGCAAGCCGTCGGAGCCGACCATCGACAGCGGATGCGCAAGGATTCTGCGGACATCCGCCTCATCCATTCCGTAGTACACCGCACCGGCCGGTTGCAGTTGGCGAGCGGCCTCCAGCAACGGCACATTCCATTCGGCGGCGATGTCCATCAGGTCGCGACCGCCCATTTCCGGGTGCGGGGTCGACCAGGTGATGGTGATGCGGTGGGCATCGGTCACCTGCTTCAAATCCAGAGTCGAAGAGCTCGCTGCATACGGATAACAATCGCAACCCACCGGGTGGGTTTTCGCCGCCTCTTCGAGGGATGCCAGTAGCTGCGGACTGCGCCCCCAGTTGCCAGCACCGGCGCATTTGAGGTGGGAAATGATCACCGGACTTTGCGCATGGCGACCGATCTGGAATGCCTCGTCCATGGCCTCCAGCACCGGTTCGAATTCGCTGCGTAAATGGGTGGTGTAGACCGCCCCGAACGCGGTCAATTCTTCGGTCAGTTGCATCACTTCATCGGTGGATGCCGAGAAGGCGCTGGCATAGGCAAGGCCGGTGGACAGGCCCAAGGCGCCAGCCTCGAGGCTTTCGCGCAGTTGCTCGCGCATCGCACTGATTTCTTCCGCCGTGGCGGTGCGCAACAGGTCATCCAGATGATTGCTGCGCAACGCCGTATGGCCGACCAGCGCGGCAACGTTCAGCGTGGTGTTCGCCGCTTCGACCGCCGCGCGGTAGTCACGGAAGGTCGGATATACGAACGCAGCGGCCGTGCCCAGCAGATTCATCGGGTCCGGTGGATCGCCGCGCAAGCTCACTGGCGACGCGCTGATCCCACAGTTGCCGACGATGACCGTGGTCACGCCCTGGCTGAGTTTGGGCAGCATCTGTGGCTGACGAATCACCACGGTGTCGTCATGGGTGTGCACGTCGATGAAACCCGGCGCCAGCACATGGCCCTGCGCGTCGATTTCTTCGCTGGCGCGGGCATCGCGCAAGTCGCCGATACGCTCGATGCGCCCGTTGAGAATGGCCACGTCGGCGGGGTAACCGGGGCGGTTGCTGCCGTCGATGATCAGGGCGTTGCGAATCAGCGTGTCGTACTGCATGTCAGTCTCCCAGCGGCAAGTGATCGTCGCCGCCGCGGTATTCGTCGAGGGCGAGTTTGATCCGCCGCAGACGTTCTTGATTGTCTTCAGGATTGGCCAACGCCAGCTCGGTGGCGAGCACGTCGATGGCCAGCAGCATGCCGTAGCGCGCTGCCGTGGGTTTGTAGATGAACGAGGTTTCGGCGCTTTGCAGGGGCAGGACGACGTCGGCCAGTTGCGCCAGCGGCGAATCGGCCCGGGTGATGGCCAGAATGCGTGCGCCGTAGTTGCGCGCCAGTTCCACTGTTTCGACCAGTTCCGGGGTGATGCCGGTCAGCGAGCAGACAATCACCACCTGTTCGGCGCTGAGGCTGGCGGCGGTGACGCGCATCATCACCGCATCGTGGCACACCGCAATCGGATAGCCGAGGCGTACCAGGCGCACTTGTAGTTCATCGCTGCACAGGGTCGAGCAGCCGCCCATGCCGAAAGCATGAATCATCCGCGCCTTGCCCAGCAGTTTCACCGCATCGGCGAAACGCGACTCATCGAACGCCGCCAGGTGCTGGCGCAAGGTCGACTCGATGTCGCCCACGATCTGCCCGTAGAACGCTGACTGCTCGGGCGTGCCCGCCGGATCGAGAAACCGGCTGCCGACGCCGCTGGCCTGGGCCAGTTGCAAGCGCAAGTCACGCAGGTCCTTACAGCCGACCGTGCGGGCGAAGCGCGACAGTGTGGCGCTGCTGACCTCCGCCCGCAGCGCCAGCTCCTCGAGGCTGGCGGAGGCAGCAAATCCTACGTCGTCGAGCATCAGGCGAGCGATGCGTCCTTCACCGGCGCTGAAGGAGTCCTGACGGGCGCGGATCTGGTAGAGGATGTCCATGCAAGTGGCTCCGGCTAAATCAGGTAAGAAAGACCAACGGTCAACGCGAAAGCAACGACCGAGATCAACGTCTCGAGCACGGTCCAGGTCTTGAAGGTCTGGGTAACGGTCATGTTGAAGTATTCCTTGATCAACCAGAAACCGCCGTCGTTAACGTGGGAAAAGATAACCGACCCGGCGCCAGTCGCCAGCACCAGCAACTCGGGATGGGGATAACCCAGACCAATGGCTACGGGTGCGACCACGCCTGAAGCGGTGGTCATGGCCACAGTGGCAGAACCGGTGGCGATGCGCATCAGCGCGGCGAACAGCCAGCCCATCAACAGCGGCGACAAATGAAATTCGTGGGCCAGGCCGACGATCTGGTCGGTGACGCCGGCATCCACCAGAATCCGGTTCAGGCCACCGCCGGCGCCCACCAGCAGCGTGATGCTCGCGGTCGGCGCCAGGCATTCGTTGGTGAATTTGAGGATCGATTCGCGGTTGAAGCCCTGGGCCAGGCCGAGGGTCCAGAAGCTCAGCAATGTCGCCAGCAACAGCGCGATCACCGAGTTGCCGATGAACAGCAAGAACTGGTTGAAACCTGTGCCCGGTGTGGAAATCAGGTTGGCCCAGCCGCCGATCAGCATTAGCACCACCGGCAACAGGATGGTTGCCATGGTGATGCCGAAACCCGGCAGACTGTCGCGCGGTTCACGCTCAAGGAACTGGCGTTCCAGCGGGTTTTCCGCCGGCAACTGAATGCGCGGCACAATGAATTTGGCGTACAGAGGACCGGCAATGATCGCGGTCGGAATGCCGATCAGGATCGCGTACATCAAGGTCTGCCCCACCGACGCCTGATACACCTGCACCGCCAGCATCGCCGCCGGGTGCGGCGGTACCAGCGCATGCACCACCGAAAGCCCGGCGACCATCGGCAAGCCGACCATCAGGATCGACACGCCCACGCGCCGCGCCACGGTAAAGGCAATCGGCACCAGCAAGACGAAACCGACCTCGAAGAACAGCGGCAGCCCCACCAGAAACGCGATGCAAACCATCGCCCAGTGCGCGTTCTTCTCGCCGAAACGGTCGACCAAGGTCCGCGCCACCTGCTCGGCGCCCCCGGACTCGGCCATCATCTTGCCGAGCATGGTGCCCAGCGCCACCACCAGTGCGATGTGCCCCAGGGTCTTGCCGACACCCGCCTCGTACGCCCCCACCACACCCGATGGCGGCATGCCAGCCACCAGCGCCAGGCCGATGGAAATCAGGGTGATGACAATGAACGGGTTGAGCCGGTAACGGGCGATCAGAACGATCAGTGCAATGATGGCGATGGCAGCATACACCAGCAGCCAATAACCGAAGGACAGGGTCATGCGGTACTCCTCGAGAGGGTCACGTCGAAATATTTGTGAAACTCTTAAAACATTTCGGAAGGTGATTTTCAAACGAGGTGAAAGTCATTTTCGTGCAGAGGTAAGGCGTGTCGCGCAGAGGTATGAGTTGTCGCAAATAATGAAAATCAGGCAGGCGGATTTTCATCGCACCTGCCTGTTTGATTTCAGTCGTGCTGCATCCGGGCGCGCTTGAGCAATTTCTTGCAACGCTCAGACAAATGCAGCACCCGCAGGTGCTTGCCGGCCCTGGTGTAGCGCTCGCGCAGGGTGCCCAGCGCGGCGATGGCCGAGTAGTCGACAAAACTCAGGTGCTGGCAATCAAGTGTCACTTGCGCCGGGTCATTGGCCGGATCGAACTGATTGAGGAAGGGTGTGGTCGAGGCAAAAAACAGCGTGCCATGCACCCGGTACAGCTTGCTGCCGTCGTTCTCCAGGTGGCTGTCGGCATACAACTGTCGGGCCTGTTGCCAGGCAAAGTTCAGCGCCGCGATGATGATCCCGCAAAGCACCGCCATGGCCAGGTCGGTGAAAACGGTAATCACGGTCACCGCGATGATCACCAGCACGTCGTTGAGCGGCACCTTGTTCAGCACCCGCAACGAGGCCCAGGCGAAGGTCTGTTGCGACACCACGAACATCACCCCCACCAGCGCGGCCAGCGGAATGCGCTCGATCAGTGGCGACAGAAACAGGATGAACAACAGGATCATCACCCCGGCCACCACCCCGGACAAGCGCCCGCGCCCGCCGGAACTGAGATTGATCACGGTCTGACCGATCATGGCGCAACCGCCCATGCCGCCGAACACACCGGACACCACATTCGCCGCCCCCAGCGCTACGCACTCGCGATCCGGGTAGCCACGGCTCTCGGTGATTTCGTCGGTGAGGTTGAGGGTCAACAGGGTTTCCAGCAACCCGACCAGCGCCATCAGGATCGCGTAGGGCGCGATGATGCCCAGGGTGTCCAGGTTCCACGCAATGTCCGGCAGCGCCAGCGTCGGCAAGCCACCGGCAATGTGCGCCATGTCGCCCAGAGTGCGGGTCGGCAGGCCCAGCAGATACACCGCCACGCCCACGCCGAGAATCGCCACCAGCGCCGGCGGCACCGTACGGGTCAGGCGCGGCATCACATAGACAACCGTCATGGTCACCGCGACCAGCCCGATCATCATGTACAGCGGCGTACCGCTCAACCAGGCCTCCCCGCTCTTGAAGTGCTCCAGTTGTGCCAGGGCAATGACGATCGCCAGGCCGTTGACGAAGCCGAGCATCACCGGATACGGCACCATGCGCACCAGCTTGCCGAGCTTGAGCAACCCGAACGCCATCATGATCAGCCCGCCCAGCAACACCGTGGCCAGCAGATACTGCACGCCGTGCTGCACCACCAGCGCGACGATCACCACGGCCATCGACCCGGCCGCGCCGGACACCATGCCCGGTCGCCCACCGAACAGCGCGGTCAGGGTGCAGATGATGAACGCGCCGTAAAGCCCCATCAGCGGATTGAGATGAGCCACCAGCGCGAAGGCGATGCACTCGGGCAGCAGGGCGAAGGAAGTGGTAAGTCCGGCCAGGACATCGGCGCGTAGACGTTTTGGTTTCATGGAGGACCGCATGCAGGGGAAGCAGGAAAAGAGTGTGCGGATGTTACGGAATCAGAGGCAGCCCGGCCAGCAGATGGGCCAATGGAAACGCAATCGCGAGCAGGCTCACTCCTACATTTAACCGCGTTCCATCAGAAGGAATGCAATCAAATGTAGGAGTGAGCCTGCTCGCGATGAACGATGACGCGGTCTAAAGCGAACTCACACCATCTCGTCGCGAATCCACTCCACTACCGACGTGCGCTTCGGCACCCAGCCCAACAACTCCCGAGCATGCTTGCCACGCACCCGACTGTTGGAGCCCAAACCATAGTTGGCCATTTCATAGCCCCACTCGGCTTCGGCATCCTTGAGCGCCCAGTCCTGCGGCTCGCCCAGGTTCAGCGCCTGGGCCATGGCGGTGGTCATGTCGATGAACGACGCTTCACCGCTTTCGACGAAGTAGAAGGTGCCAGGCACGTTTTCAGTCAACGCCAGCAGGTACAGCGCCACCACGTCCTCGATGTGCACATTGGACCAGATGTTCTGGCCGGGGCCGACATGACGCACCACACCGCTTTTGCGTGCCTGTTTGAGCAGGCGCGGCAGTTGCACGCTGTCGCGATGGACGCCCAGGCTGTGGCCGTAGATCAGGGTGTTACAAATCACTGCCGAGTTCACCCCGTCCATGGCCGCCGCCAGGACCAGATTATCGATGGCCACGCGTGCAGCCTTGTCGACCGTCGGCTCCGGCAGGTTGTCTTCGACGTAGATGACATCACTGGATTTACCGCCCGAGGCATCGCCGACAATGCTCGAACCGCTGGTGTGCAGGAACACTTTGCCGGAACCGCGCAAGGCATCGAGCAAGGCTTGCACCGCTCCACGATGATCGCTGCTGGCGGCGTTGATCACAGCGTCCGCGGCAAGCGCCTGATCGGCCAGCAGGGCGCAGTCGTCGAGGGTGCCGATCACCGGGGTGATGCCCAGTGCGCGCAGTTCATCGGCTTGTTCGGCGCTGCGCACCAGACCGGTGACGTTGTGACCGGCCTGGACCAGGCCCGTGGCGATGGAACCGCCGATAAATCCGGCGGCGCCGGTAACGAATACATTCATGGAGAAACTCCCTGCGTGGATAAGTGATGCAAGGAGTATCCGGCAGCGATCCCGGAGGAAAAATCCCTGCCGGCCCAATTCACTTTTGCGCAGGAATCACGAATCAACCCTTGAAATCCGCGCTCGCATAATCCGCCAGCTTGCCCTGGATAAAGTCCAGGAAGCATTGAATCCGCAGGGCCAGTTGCGAGTTGCGGTAGTACACCGCGTTGATCGGCTGGCGATAGCCGCTGTTGAATTCGGCCAACAACACTTTCAAGCGTCCGGCACGAATGTCTTCGATAGTCATGAAATGCGACAGGCTGGCGATGCCCTGGCCGTCCAGTGCGAGATGGCGGATGGTTTCGCCGCTGGAGGCGCTGATCGACGCCTGGATCGGCCAGCGATCGCCATGCACATAACGCAGCGGCCACTGGTTGAGGCCTTCGTTCTGGGTGAACCCCAGCAGCGTATGGTGGACCAGGTCAGCCACGGCTTGCGGTGCGCCGTGCTTTTCCAGGTAGGCCGGACTGGCGACGATGTGCAGCGGGCTGCAACCCAGGGAGCGGGCATGCAGCGTCGAGTCGGTCAGGGTGCCGATGCGAATGGCGATGTCGGTGCTTTGCTCCAGCAGGTCGATGATCAAATCGTTGCTGTTGAGTTCGAGCTGAATGTCCGGGTAAAGCCTGCGGAATTCATCGATGTAGGGCACGATGGCATGCAGCATGAAAGGTGATGCCGCGTTGATCCGCAGCCGCCCGGACGGTGTTTGCTGGCGTGAGGACAGGCGTTCTTCGAGCTCGTCCATCTGATCGAGAATCCGCTTGGCGTGCTCGAAGAAGTACTTGCCCTCTTCGGTCAGGTCCATGCGCCGCGTGGTGCGATTGATCAACGTGGTGTCGAGCTTGGCCTCCAGCCGCGACAGCGTACGGCTGACCGCCGAAGGCGTTTGCCCGACCTGCTCGGCCGCCGCGGAAATCGACCCGCATTCAATCACACAGACGAAAACCTGCAATTCATCGGATCTGGCTTTCACGTGTGTCCTCGTTTGCGAATCGGCGCTGCGATCTTCCTGGCCGTTGCATCGGATAGTAGCCGAGCGTTAAGCCTTGAGGCCAAACACCTCAGCCAAATGCTGCTCATAACGCGCCACGTCGCCTTCGATGTTCGGGCGCTTCATCACGTCCACGCACAGGAACGTCGGCAAGCCGGTCATGCCCAGGAACTCGTTGGCCTTGTGGAACGGAAAGTACACCGCGTCCACACCTTTGGCTTCGAAGAAATCGGTCGGGTCGTCGAAGGCTTGCTGCGGGGCGTTCCAGGTCAGCGACAGCATGTACTGCTTGCCGTGAATCAGACCGCCGCTGCCGTACTTCTGCGACGCGTCCGAACGGGTGCGACCGTCGCTGGCATAGAGGCTGCCATGGCCTTCGGTGAAGACTTCGTCGATGTACTTTTTCACGGTCCACGGCGCGCCCATCCACCAGCCGGGCATCTGGTAGATGATCACGTCGGCCCAGAGGAACTTGGCCACTTCTTCGGCGACGTCGTAGCCCTCGTCGATGAAGGTGGTTTTCACATCCATACCGCCGCGATCCAGCACGCTCAATGCGGCTTCATGCAGGGTGGCGTTGTAGCGGCCGTCGGAGTGCGCAAATTTTTTGCCGCCATTGAGCAACAGGACTTTTTTCATGAGAGATCTCGGGAAGGGTCGGGAATTCAATGGCGGCAGAGTACCGATCGACCTCGCGCGGAGTAAGCGTCGATTTGGCAAAATTCATTTGACCTACAAGCACGAATCGACAGGCGATTGTTGCCTTAGACTGGCGCCAATTCTGACTTGAGGAGAGATGTAGATGAGTGAAATCCAGGGCTTCATCCTGCACGCCAAGACCCGTCCGGAAAAATCCGACGCCTTCGAAGCGTTTTTCAGCGGCTACGTGCAAGCGAGCCGAGCCGAACCCGGTTGCATCGAATACCACATGTTGCGCGACAAACAGGACCCGACCCTGTTCATCTTCTACGAGATCTGGCAATCCCGGGCCCACCTCGACGTGCACTCGAACCTGCCGCACATGAAGCAGTTTCTCGAACAGCGTGATGAATACCTGGAACGAGACTTCGAGATCCGCGCCATCGAGATGATCAGCCCGTCGTCCGCTAGCCGCTGATCAGCAAATGGCCGCCGAGCACACCCAGGCCAACGAAAAACACGCGCTTGAACCACAGGGCGCTGATCCGCTGGCGCAGCGATTGCCCCAGCCACATGCCGAGCATGGCCGGGATCAGCGCCAGCAGCGATGCGCTCAACTCGCCCCCGCCGAGCGCGCCGCGCCATAGCAATCCACCGGCCAGGGCCAGGGTCGAGACGGTGAACGACAGGCCCAGCGCCTGCACCAGTTCATCCTTGCTAAAGCCCAGCGCTTGCAGATAGGGCACCGCTGGAATCACGAACACGCCGGTGGCCGACGTGATGACGCCGGTCAGCACGCCACACAGTGGACCGAGCCAGCGTTCGCTGCACCGTCCCACGCGCACAGTCGGCAGGAACAAACCGCTCAGTGCATACAGCAACAATGCCGCCCCCAACCCCCGCACCACCCAATGGCCACCGCTCATGCCGATCCACAGCGTGCCCGCCCCGGTGCCGATGAAAATCGCCAGCAGCATCGGCCACAGCCGTTTGACCAGCCCCGACAGATGCCCGCCGAACGCCAGTTGCCAGACGTTGGTGAGTGTCGCCGGAATGATCAACAGCGCCGCAGCCTGCGTCGGTGCCATAGCCAGACCGAGCAGGCCCATGGCAACGGTCGGCAGGCCGAGGCCGATCACGCCCTTGATCATGCCGGCCAGCACAAAGGTGCCGATAACCAACAACGAAAGGGCCAACCCGAGATTCTGATAAAACGCAGAGAGTGTATTCATGGGGCCATGGTGGGCCCCCGAGGGCTGATTGAAAATCTGCCATATACTGAGGCTGCCTCTCCCAATACAAGAGGCTGAGAAATGGATTGAGGCTACTGGCCTCTTCGCGAGCAGGCTCGCTCCTACAGGGGATTTGTGAACAACGCATACCCACTGTAGGAGCGAGCCTGCTCGCGATGGCGTCCATCCAGACAGTAAACATCCAGAGGTTGCCGCAATGCACTTCGACCTGACCGACCTGCGCCTGTACCTGAACATCCTCGACACCGGCAACATCACCGCCGGCGCCGCACGCAGTCATTTGTCCCTCGCGGCAGCCAGCGCACGCATCCGTGCCATGGAGTCGTCGCTGGGCGTCGAGTTTCTTCAGCGCAATCGTCGCGGGGTCAGCCCGACGCCGGCCGGCAATGCCCTGGCCCGACACGCCCGGGTCCTGCTGCAACAGGCCGAACGCCTGCAACAGGAACTGGCCGAATACGCCCAGGGCGTCAAAGGTCAGGTGCGGCTGCTGTGCAACACCACGGCGATCACCGAGTACCTGCCGGAGCTGCTCGCGGACTTCCTGCACAGCCACCCCAACCTCGACATCGACCTGCAGGAACTGCCCAGCACCCGCATCACCCACGCCTTGCGCCAGGGCGCGGCGGACCTGGGCATCGTTTCCGACGCGGTGGACACCGATGACTTGCAGACCCAAGCGTTCCGCGATGACCCGCTGGTGCTGATCATGCCTCGGGAACATCCCTTGGCGCAGGCGACCTCAGTGAGCTTCACCGACACGCTGCATCACGACTACGTCGGCCTGAATGCCAACAGCGCCTTGGCGGTGTACCTGGAAGAGCAGGCACTGCACGCCGGCCTGCGCATGCAGATTCGCATCCGCGCCGATAGCTTCGATGGCGTGATGCGCATGGTCGCCCGAGGAGCGGGGCTGGCAATCGTACCGTTGGCCGCGGTCGAACGCGGGTCAGGCGGACTGTCCTTCAAAAGCCTCGCCCTGCAAGAACCCTGGGGCCAACGCAGACTGTTGCTTTGTGCCCGGGACTTCGCCGCATTGCCCGGCTATGCCAAGGCTCTGCTGCACGCCTTGACTCTCCCCTGAGGGGCAGACTTTATCCTTGAGGTTTGAGCCTCAAGGACAGCGACGATGGGCAAACGAATACTGGTGATCCTCGGGCATCCGTCCAGCAACAGCTTCTGCGCCGCCCTCGCCGAGCGTTATACACAGTCGGCATTGCGCGCCGGGCATGAAGTGCGTCAGCTGTTTCTGGGCGCCATGGATTTTGATCCGGTGCTGCGTGAAGGTTATCGGCAGGTCCAGCCGCTGGAGGCCGATTTGCGTAACGCCCAGACCGACATCCTGTGGGCCGAACAACTGACGCTGGTCTATCCGATCTGGTGGGGTGGCGTACCGGCCTTGCTCAAGGGCTTTTTCGACCGGGTGTTCTTGCCGGGTTTTGCCTTCAAGTATCGCCAGGGCAAAGCCTTCCCCGACAAACTCCTGCGCGGCCGAACCGCCCACCTGCTGGTGACCATGGACACACCGCCCTGGTACTACCGATGGATCTACCGCATGCCCGGTTTGCATCAGGTCCGCAAAACCACCCTGGAATTCTGTGGCATCAAGCCAACCCTCACCTTCGGGCCAACTCTCGGCGCCAGCGCAGACCGGCAGGCGGCCTGGTTACGCCAAGCCGAAGCTATCGCCAGCGCTTGAGTCGGTCGATAATGCGCCGAGCTTTATCCTCGGAGAAAAGGACCTTCCCATGTACATCGGCCAAGCCGCGCAACGTTCCGGTACCACGGTCAAAAGCATCCGGCACTACGAGTCGATTGGCCTGCTGCCCGCCGCTCGCCGCCAGGGCAAGTACCGCATCTATGACCAGCACAGCGTCGACCTGCTGACGTTCATCAAATGTGCCCAGCAGTTGGGGTTCAGGCTCAAGGAACTGCAGTCGGTCTTCGCCGGACATCAGGGCCCGCAGTTGCCTTGGGAACAGGCACATCAAGTCATCGCCAGCAAAAAACAGGAAATCGCCGAGCGGATTGCGGCGCTGTCGCAACAGCACTCGCAATTGGTCGAATTCGAGAACAGCCTCGAACACTCCAGGCGCGACTGCCCCCTGAACAGTCTTTGAGGGCCGTGCGTTTCTGGACAGCTCAGTGTCGAGCACAGACAACTGATGATTGGACAAGCGCTATAGGGTGCGACCTCAGTTCTTGAGCCCACTGCCCGGAGTCATCATGACCGCACCGATTACCGTTCTTCGCGACACCCACCCGCTGCCCGTGCTCGACGCCTGCAAATGGGAAAAACTCGAAGGCGACCCGCACACCGTCAACCTCAATGCCTACACCAGTGAAGACGGCAGCAAGATCATGGGCACCTGGATCTGCACGCCGGGCAAGTGGTACGTGGAATACGTGAAGTGGGAGTACTGCCACTTCCAGGAAGGCTACTGCATCATCACCCCGGAAGGCATGGCGCCGATCCACCTGCGCGCCGGCGACATTTTCGTCATCGAGCCGGGGATGAAAGGCACCTGGGAAGTGGTGGAAACCGTGCGCAAATATTTCGTGTTTGCCTGATACAAAAAAACCGGGGGATCACCCGACGTGATCTCCCGGTAAATAGTTCTCTGCCACACGCAGAACCCTGTGGGAGCGAGCCTGCTCGCGATGGCGATGTATCAGGCAACATTGATGTTGTCTGACCCACCGCTATCGCGAGCAGGCTCGCTCCCACAGTTTTATTGCGGCTTGCGATAGCCGTTGATGATCGCCGAGAAGTCCTGCCCCCCCTCCCCACGCAAACTCATCGCCTGATACAACTGCTGGGCCACCGCGCCGAGTACCACCGGCTGGTGCGCCTGACGTGCCGCTTCGGTCGCCAGCCCCAGATCCTTGAGCATCAGTTCGGCCCCGAAGCCGCCGGTATAACCGCGCGACGCTGGCGCCGTTTCGACGATGCCCGGCCATGGGTTGTACATCTCCGAGCTCCAGCAACGCCCGGTTGAACTGTTGATGATGCCCGCCAGCACCTTGGTGTCGATGCCCAGGGCATCGCCCAGCGCCATGGCTTCGCTGACGCCGACCATGGAAATTCCCAACAACAGGTTGTTGCAGATTTTAGCGATTTGCCCGGTGCCGACCTCACCACAATGGACGATGTTACGACCCATTTGCGCCAGTACCGGTTGCAGAGTGGCGAACAGCTCGGGGGTGGCGCCGACCATGAAGGTCAGCGTCCCGGCGGCTGCACCACCGGTGCCGCCAGAGACCGGCGCATCGGCCATGGCCACGCCCTGTTTGGCGGCGGCGGCGGCTACGTCCCGCGCGGTCTGCGGATCGATGGTGCTGCAATCCACGGCCGGCACACCTTTGCCGATGCCGGCGAGCACGCCGTCTTCACCCAGCCACACACTGCGTACATGCACTGCGGCAGGCAGCATGGTGATCACCAGTTCGGCACCCTCTGCCGCTTCACGGGCCGATGCGCTGATGCTGCCGCCCAGTTGCTCCAGCTCCGCCAGCACGGCTTTGTTCAGGTCCACCAGGCGCAATGCATGGCCGGCCTTGATCAGGTTGCGCGCCATCGGCGCGCCCATGTTGCCCAGACCGATAAAAGCGATTTTCATGTCCGGCTCCTTAACGCAGGTTGATGGTGGTGTTCACACCGTCGTTGACGCTGTTGTCATCGAACCAGCGGCTGGTGACGGTCTTGGTCTGAGTGTAGAACTGCACCACTTGCTTGCCGTACGGGCCGAGGTCGCCGAGCTTGGAACCGCGCGAACCGGTGAAGCTGAAGAACGGGACCGGCACCGGAATCGGGATGTTGATGCCGACCTGGCCGACGTCGATTTCGTTCTGGAATTTACGCGCCGCCGCGCCGCTCTGGGTGAACAGGCCCGTGCCGTTGCCGAACGGGTTGGCGTTGACCAGGGCAATGGCCTCGTCGAGCGTGTTGACTTCCAGCACCACCAGCACCGGACCGAAGATTTCCTGGGTGTAGATCTGCATGTCGGTGGTCACGCCGGAGAACAGGGTCGGGCCGACAAAGTTGCCCTTCTCGTAACCCGGAACCGTGATCTCGCGACCGTCCAGCTCCAGTTTCGCGCCTTCCTTGATGCCGCTCTCGATCAGATCGAGAATCCGTGCCTTGGCCTTTTTCGAGATCACCGGGCCGACGTCGGTGCCCGGCTCGCTGCCGGCATTGACCTTGAGCTTCTGCGCCAGCGCCTTGAGATCCGGCAGCCACTGCTTGGCCGCGCCCACCAGCACCACCACAGAGGTGGCCATGCAGCGTTGACCGGCAGCGCCGAAACCGGCACCCACCAGCGCATTCAGCGCTTGTTCGCGATTGGCGTCCGGCAGCACCACGGCGTGGTTCTTCGCACCCATCATCGATTGCACGCGCTTGCCGTGTTTACCGGCCAGGTCGTAGACATGAGTACCGACGGCGGTTGAACCGACGAAGGAAACCGCCTTGATGTCCTTGTGGGTGCAAAGCCCGTCCACCACGTCCTTGCCGCCATGCACGACGTTGAGCACACCGGCCGGAATGCCCGCCTCAATCGCCAGTTCCACCAGCAGCATGGTCGACATCGGGTCCTGTTCGGACGGCTTGAGCACGAAGGTGTTGCCGCAGGCGATGGCCATCGGGAACATCCACAGCGGAATCATCGCCGGGAAGTTGAACGGGGTAATGCCGGCGCACACGCCGATGGGCTGACGCAGGGTATAGGTGTCGACGCCACCGGCGACGTTTTCAGCGAACTCGCCCATTTGCAGGCTGCCAATGGAGCAGGCGTGCTCGACCACTTCCAGGCCACGGAAAATGTCGCCTTCAGCGTCGGCAATGGTCTTGCCCTGCTCGGCGCTGAGGACTGCGGCGATGCGCTTGGAGTGTTCGCGAATCAGCGCCTGCAGCTTGAGCATGATGCGCATGCGGGCGCCGATCGGGGTCAGCTTCCAGGTCTGGAAAGCACGATGAGCAGCGCTGATGGCAGCGTCGACTTCTTCAGAAGTGGCAAACGGCACTTTGGCCAGTACTTGCTGGGTCGCCGGGTTGATGATGTCGTGCCATTCGGTGGTCTTGGATTCGACCCACTCGCCGTCGATCAACAGTTTGACCTTTTGTACGGTGGTGTCGTTGGACGTGAGCGATACGTTCATGTGGGTCTCCGGATCTTTGCTTTTTTTATTGAGAGCTATCTTGGGAGCCGGGGCGAGATAGTCGCCCTGAGATGAGCCATGTGTCACGAATTGGTTGTCGGACTGTTTTTGGAGTATAGATGTGCAAACATCTGATAAGAACGCACATAAAAACCGGTCCAACATGCAAAAAAACATCACCTCCCTCGGTTCGCTGAACTGGGATGACCTCAAGTTTTTCCTTGAAGTTGCCCGCACCCGCAAGGCAAGCACCGCGGCCAAGCGCCTGGCGGTCGACTACACCACGGTGTCGCGACGCATCAGTTCCCTGGAAACGGCGTTAGGCACATTGCTGTTCGAAAAGTCCCGGACCAACGGCTTTGTCCTGACCGCCGAAGGCCAGCGGTTGATGGGGTATGCCGAGTCGATCGAAAGTACCTTGCACATGGCGTGCGAGCAGGTTTCCGGGTCTGGCGTGGCACTGTCCGGGCATGTGCGCATGGGCTGCACCGAAGGCTTCGGCAGCTTTTTCATCACGCCACAGCTGAGCCACTTCGTCGACACCTACCCGGCGATCTCGGTGGATATCCTGCCGCTGCCGCACTTCATCAGCCTGTCCAAGCGCGAGGCCGACATCGTCATCGCCCTGGAGCGCCCGGAGCATGGCCCGTACGTCTGCTGCAAACTGTGCGACTACCGATTGCAGCTGTACGCGACCCAGGATTATCTGGACAACCACCCGCCGATCCGCAAACCAGCCGATTTGGCCAAACATTCGTTTATCAGTTACGTCGACGACCTGGCGTTCAGCTCGGAGCTGTTGTACCTGGCCAACGTACTGCCCGGCGCCAGCGCCAACCTGCGCAGCACCAGCGTGATCGCGCAGTTCGTGGCGGCGCAGCAAGGACGCTCACTGGCGATCCTGCCGTGCTTCCTAGCCACTCAAGACCCGCGCCTGCTGCCGGTGTTGCCGCAGGAAATCAACATCACCCGACAGTTCTGGATGTACTGCCGGGAGGATCTGCGCAAGCTCAAGCGGATCACCCTGTTGTGGGATTACATCCGCCAGGTCACCGAGCAGAATCAGGGGCTGTTGATGGGGGAAAGTCGGGAGATGTTGTTTGCCGATTAGTCGGAGCTGACCACAATCGCCACCCGGCGATTTTCGGTGCGGCCACTGGATGTGCTGTTGCTGGCCACCGGCACGCTGCTGCCCAGGCCACGCAGCTGGATGTTTTCCTGTTTCATGCCGACGGTGTTGAGCACTTTGGCCACGCTTTTCGCCCGGCGCACGGACAGTTGCTCGTTGTAGGCCTCTTTGCCCGATGCGTCGGTGTGGCCATCGACCCGCACTCGATCGATTCCTACACCGAGCAGCGCCTTGCCGATGCGCTCGACGATTTCGGTGCTCTGTTTGTTCAGGCTGTCATCGTCGCTGCCGAACAACACCTTGCCGGACAACCCGAAGGCCCAGCCATCGTCGGTCAGCTCGAAACCCTGCTGTTTCAGCACGGCAATCTGCGCCGGGGTCAGGCCTTTTGGCGGGGCGGTCTGGCAACCGGTCAGGCTCAGCAAGGCCACGAACAGTGTCATGGTGAAAAAACGCAGGGAACGCGGGTTGAAAGTGAACACGTAAATCAGCTCCTGTTTTGAACATCGGCGGCAGGGTGCTCCGACCCTGCCGTGTACTGTGCGCCTCGGGACAGGCGCTTGGCCTGGTACATCGCACCATCGGCGGCGTTGAGCAGGGCACCCGGCGTTGCGCCATGATCCGGGTACACCGCGACGCCGATGCTGAGGGAGGTCAGTACCTGGGTACTGCCCGGCAATGGAATCGGTATGTCCATGCTGGCCAGAATCTTGTCGGCAATCCGTTCGGCGTCTTCGGTCTTGTGCAGCGGCGTCAGCAGCACGGCAAATTCATCGCCACCCAAGCGCGCCACCAGGTCGCCTTCGCGCAGTTGCGCCCGAACCCGATTGGCCACGGCCACCAGCACCGCATCACCCGCCGCATGGCCGAAACTGTCGTTGATCTCCTTGAAGCGATCGCTGTCGAGAAACAGCACCGCCACTCGCTCGCCGAGTTTGTTGGCGCTGCGCAGGGCGCGCATCAGGCGACCTTCGAAAAACGCCCGATTGGGCAACCCGGTGAGGCTGTCGTGGCTGGCCTGGTGAGCCAGGGATTCGTTTTCGCTTTGCAGGTGCGAGTGCCAGGCTTCGAGTTCATCGAGCAGGGCATTGAAGTCGTTGCCGAAGTCATCGAGCTCGGTAATGTCGGCAGGCGGTACGCGTTTGTCGAAGGCCCGATCACTGCGCGCGGCGTGGGCGACGGTGGCCAGGTTGCGCAGGGGCTTGATGATCCCGCGAAGTTGTCGGCGCGCCAAGAAGAGCGCAACCCAGGCACTGATGGCCGTGCACACCAGGATGCCCACCAGACCGCTGAGCAAAAAGCGCATCAGGTTGGCGCCGTGACCGGTGAGCCTGATGCTGCCGACTTCCCGCCCTTGGTGGGTGATCGGCATGCTCATGGGTTCTTCCAGAAACGCTTTGGCGATGTGCAATTCGAGATCGGACACCCAACCGGTTTCCGGTCGTTGCCAGCGGGCCAGCAACTGGCCCTGCTGGTCAAACACCTGGGCGTCGGCCACCTCTTCGTTGGCGGCAATCAACGCCAGCGCTTCGGTGGTGGCGGGTTTGTCGTTGAACACCACCGCGGCTTCCACGGTGTAGCTGATCGAGCGCGCGATCAGGTGCAGGTTGTGATCGGCGTACACGCGCAAGGCCAGCACGCCGAGCAACGTCAGTGAAACACTGGCCATGGCAACGCCCACCAGCGCAACGAGCAAATTGCCGCGACCGATGACCGAATGCAAAGTCGGGCGGCTTCCCGGTGTCAGTAGCTTCATGGCGCCGCCGGCTTGCGACGGGAGAGTTGCAACACGCTCGGATGAATGCGTACGCCGCTGCGGGCGACAGAGTCGAGATTGACCTCGAACGACACCTGCTCGTCGCTGACCCGCAAGCAAAACAGGCTGCCGACGGTGCATTGCTCATCGCTCTCGCTGATGCTCAACACCGGATGCCCGATCAGTGCGGCAAACAATCGGCTGCGTTCTACGCCAGTCAGCTTGCCGATATAAACCGCATCGCAGTCACTGACAATCGATGGGTTGTCGGCCAACAAACGTTGTACCGTGACAGGTCGACCCGTTGCCTGGGTCGTGCCCTTGACCAGGTCGTCGGTGTATTCGGTGGGGCCAACCAGGCACAAGCGCAGCAGCAAAGGCTCGACGGGCCAGCGGGCATAGCTGAGGATTCCAAGAACCACCTGGGTAACTGCTTTGGCGCGTTGGTCCGCCATGCCCACCGGGGCTTGCGATTGAGCGAAAGCGACGCTGGCCAGCAGACAGAGAAGGATGGCCAGCAGCGCTTTTCTACAGCCAACGACGCGCTCTGTCGTCCTGACAGCCACCTTCATGCAGGGATACTCTTGGATCGTAGCGAAATGATGCCGCAACGATAGCACAGCAACGAAATGCCAGCGAGGCCACGTACTACGTAGCCTCGGGCAATTTCCTACAACTGTTACTGACCTTTCAGCCTGCCGGCTCGCTGCCGTCCTTTAGCTCCAGCATCAGCCCGCTCAAGCGTTTGACCCGGCGTTTCACCGCCTCTTCAAACACGCCCGCACGAGACTCGATCAAGGTGAACCAGTCCTTGGCCCGGGTAATGCCGGTGTAGATCAGTTCCTTGGTGAGTACCGGATTCAAGGCATCGGGAAGAATCAACGCGGTATGCGCGAATTCCGAGCCCTGGGATTTATGCACGGTCATGGCGTACACGGTTTCGACATCATTCAGGCGACTGGGCAGGACAAATCGCACGCCACCCTGGCCATCATTGCGTGGGAATGCCACGCGCAAAACCTGTTTTCCGTGGCCTTCCTGTTCCGGGAGCTTGAGGGCAATGCCGATATCGCCGTTCATCAAACCCAGCCCGTAATCGTTGCGGGTCATCAGCACAGGGCGACCTTCGTACCACTGCTGGTCGCTGTCGATCAGGCGCGCCCTGAGCAACGCCTCCGTCACCCGCTGGTTCAAGCCCTCGACACCCCACGGCCCCTTGCGCACGGCACATAACAACTGGAACGCGTCGAAGGCCTGCAACACTTGTCGAGCCCAATCAATCCAGCGCGAATCTTCCAGCGGGCTGTCCAGTGGCGGCCGCTGATTGCGCAGCACGCTCAGGTAATGTCGATAACCCTGCGGCCCCTCACCATGGCCATCTAGAAGCAAGCGCTCCAGGGCCCGATCCTGCTCCCCCTTGAGGGCCAGGCAATACACATCGTCATGGCTTCGCGCCGACAACAACTTGCGGGCTTCTTCGGGTTGCTGCTGGTTGACCCAGCGAGCCAGTTGGCCAATGCCGCTGCCTTCACCGAATCGCCGGGAATGACGCAACATCACGACCTGTTGAGCCAATGGATGAGTGCCCTGGGCGTCCTCCTGCAACCCGCTGGCCTGCAGGCTTTCGCCACTGACGGTTTCCAGCCACTGGCGGGTCTGCGGGCTGTACCAGCCAGCCTCCGCATCGCGACACAGGTCCCCCAAAACCGCACCTGCTTCTACCGACGCCAATTGGTCCTTGTCCCCCAACAGCACGAGGCGCGCATGGGCCGGCAAGGCATCGAGCAGGTTGGCCATCATTTCCAGGTCGATCATCGAGGCCTCGTCCACCACCAACACATCCAGCGGCAAGCGATTGCCGGCGTGGTGGCGGAAATGACGAGTCCCGGGCCGGCTGCCGAGCAGGCGGTGAACGGTGGTGACGTCGGAGGGGATCTTTTCCCGAACGCCCTCTGTGACCTTCAAGGTCTGGACTTGCTGGCTGATGGATTCTGTCAGACGCGCCGCGGCCTTGCCGGTCGGTGCGGCGAGGCGAATGCGCAGGGGCATGCCGGCATCGACCGCTGGCGCCTGGAGCAATGCCAGCAAGCGCACGACGGTGGTGGTCTTGCCGGTTCCCGGTCCCCCCGTGACGATGCTGAAGGCGCTGCGCGTCGCCAGGGCGCAGGCCAGCTTCTGCCAGTCGATCACTTCACCCGGCCGGGCAGGGCCAAACAACCCGGTGAGGCGCTGGAGCAAGTCATTCGGCGTGGATTCGTGTTCCGTCAGGCGCTCGCGTAGCGAGAGGTCGATCCGCCGCTCGTACGCCCAATAGCGACGCAGGTACAAGCGTTTGCCCGATAGAACCAAAGGCCGGTCGCGCACGTTGTCACGACTGTCAGCGGCCAGTGCGACCAGATTGCTGGCGGCCAGCACCTTGCACCAATGAGCGCCGTCCAGCGATCCCAGCAGCTGCGAGGGCAACAGCATCGCGCCGCCCTGCACGTCACCTTCGGGTGGCAGCGACAGGGCGAAGTCCGGTTCTTTCAGCGTCTCGAACAGGTCGAGGCAGACATGCCCATGGCCCAACTGGTGGCTGGTCAGCGCAGCCGCCAGCAACACCAGTGGATCGTCTTCCGGTGCCAGTTCATGCAGAAACGCCACAAAAGCTTTGTCCAGCGCGCGCAACCAGCCACGCTCGACCCAACGCGAGAGCAACAACAGCAAGTCGTCGGCACGACTCAGTGGTGCCAGATCGGCCAGGCTTTCGGCGGCCAGCGATGTGGGCAGCAAATCGGCGAATGTGCGACTCATAACAGTACTCCCTGTTCCCAGGCGGGCTCGGCCTTGGGCTCTGGCTTGCCCTGGAACAGCCTGTCCAGACGCTCGATCAGTTCTCTTGGCGGCCGGGCGAAAAACACACCCTGGCTGGCCGCACGCGTGCCGCGCAAAAACAGGTACAACGCACCGCCGACATGCCGGTCGTAGTCGTAATCGGCGAGCCGTGCCTTGAGCTGGCGATGCAGGGCCAACAGGTACAACACGTATTGCAGGTCGTAACGGTTGTCGAGAATCGATTGTTCCATGGCCTGCGCGGTGTAGGCCGCATCATCGACGCCGAGCCAGTTGGATTTGTAGTCAGCCACGTAATAGCGGCCGTCATGTTCGAACGTCAGGTCGATGAAACCCTTGAACATGCCGTTGAGCAACACCGGTTCGGCGGCGACCCGTGCCACGCCGTTGTGAGTGTATTGGCACACCAGCGCATCGAGCTTGAGCACATCGACCTTATGGCTGGCGAACCAGAACTCCATCTCGACCTGATACTGCGTCAACTGGCCGAATACCACCGGTGCCTGACCGCTGCCCAGTTGCAGCGGCGACTTGAGCAGATGCTGCAACCAGTCACTCAAGGTGCTGATCCAACCCTCCCAGCCTCGACGGTTGCAGCGACGGGCAATGGCGTCGATCACCTCTTGTGGTGCCGCAGCAAAACCCTCGTCCCCCGCCCATTCGAGCAAGCCATGGAGGAAGGTGCCGGGGTTCGGGCCGCGCGGAAAGCGATGGATATCGCCGCCACCGGCCACCACTTCCCTAGGGGCCTGCGGGTCGAGGCGTTCGTCGTCGAACAGTTTTTGCGCCTGCGGGCTCTCCGGCGCCTCATCCGTGCCGACACTCAGGGTGTCGCCAATGCGCAGCGCGCTGTAGGAAGCGATCCACCAGTTTTCACTGGCCTTGCGTTTCGGAACCAGCGGAACCAACAGCGTCGCGTCGTTTTGCGGTGGCTGGTAATGCACTGTTGTCGCTTCAGGCATCTCGGCACAGGCCAGCGCCGGGCAGTCCTGTTGCAGGTCCCGCAACCAAAGCTGCAACGCCGGGGAGTCGGCCAATGGCGCACCGCCGCCCAGCAGATAACCCAATGCCGACAGATGCAGCACCGAGCCATTGTTGTTGCCGCGCTTGAGGTCGGCCACTCCCAGCCAGCAGGCGTGTTGCGCCCGGGTCAGGGCGACATAGAGCAAGCGCAGATCCTCGGCCAGACGCTCATCGTCAGCCAGGGCAATCAACTCTGCCGTCGGCTTCAAGGTGACCTGGGCATTGCCGGATTCATCGTGGTAGTGCAGCGGCAGGCGGCTGCCATCCACCGGTTTCGCCGAGCATATGAACGGCAGGAACACCAAGGGATATTCAAGGCCCTTGGACTTGTGAATGGTCACGACCTTGACCAATTGCTCATCACTTTCCAGACGCAGGATCTGCTCTTCGCCAGCCTGCCCGGACAACGCCAGATGCTCCGACAAATGCCGGATCAGGGCTTGTTCGCCATCAAGTTCGGCGGCGGCTTGTTGCAGCAGTTCGAAAAGGTGCAGAAGGTTGGTCAAGACGCGCTCGCCGTCACTGCGGGCGATCAACGCCTGGGGCAAACGGAAGTCGTGCAGCAGGCGGCGCAGCATCGGCAGTACGCCCTGTTTGCGCCAGACTTCGCGATAGCCACGGAACTGCATGACCCGGGATTCCCAGGCCAACTCGTCCTGATTCAGACGCTCAAGTTCCGTCAATGACAGGTTCAACGTGATGCTGGCCAACGCGGCCCGCAACGGACGCTCGACATCCGGCTCGGCGCAGGCCTTGAGCCAGGTCAGTACGTCATGCGCCTCCTGGGCGGCGAACACCGAGTCCTTGTCCGACAGGTAAACACTGCGCACGCCACGGGCGGCCAATTGCGCACGAACCGCTTGCGCCTCCTTGCCGTCGCGTACCAGGATGGCGATGTCCGCCGGCAGCAGGCCTCTGAAGGCTTTGCCGTCCTGGGTGAACCCCGCTTGCCCCTGCTGCCCGCCATTGAGCAATGCCGTGATTTCACTGGCGCAGGCAGCCGCCAGATGTTGCCGGTACACCGCACCGGACAACGCTTGTTCGGCCGGCAAGTGCCAGATGTTCAAGGCCGGGATTGCCTGGTCATTGATGCGCAAGACTTCTTTGCGACCCTGGGAGGCCACTGGCGTGAACGGCACCGGATTGTCGCCATTCTTCTGCCGAAAGAGGAAAGCGCCGCGCCCTGACTCCCGGGCTTCGGCGCGCTCGAACATATGGTTCACTGCGTTGACCATGCCGTGGCTCGAGCGGAAGTTGGTGCCCAGGGTGTGCAAGCGGCCGGTGGTGGCCTGGCGGGCGCGCAGGTAGGTATGGATGTCGGCACCGCGAAAAGCATAGATCGCCTGCTTCGGGTCGCCGATCAGGAACAGACCGCACTCGGGGCCGTTCTCTTCAATGCGGTAGATGCTCTCGAAGATCCGGTATTGCACCGGGTCGGTGTCCTGGAACTCATCGATCAGGGCGACCGGAAACTGTTCACGAATCAGAGTTGCCAATCGTTCGCCGCCATCGGACTGCAAGGCCGCATCAAGGCGCAGCAACATGTCGTCGAAACCCATTTCCGCGCGGCGGCGTTTCTCTTCCTCGAATCGCGCCCCGACCCAACGGGCCGCATGTTGCAGTACGGCGGCATCAGGCGTTGGCAACCCATCGAGACAGGCCTTGAGGCCGGCCATCGCATCGAGCCCCGGATGTCGAGGCGCCTCACCTTTCCAGGCTTCAGCCATGCCATCCGGGGTCAGGCGAGTGAAGCCGGTGCCGATATCCAGTTGCTCAAGGGATTCGTCCTCGGCCCAGGCTTTGATCTTTTCAAACCAGGGCTCGAAATAGCGTGCCTGCATCTTGCGACCGTCGACAGCCTTGTCGGCAACGCCCTGGTGACAGATCGCGAGCAACTCGTCCGCCCACTGCAGCCAGGGTTTCTTCATTTCGATCAGGGCAACCCTTCGTTCTTGCAGGCATTGCGCAATCACTTCGGCGGGATCTTTCCCTTCATGCGCATCCCGCTCGCTGGCGAACAGCGCACGAATCCGCGGCAGCAGCGCCGCCGGCCCGCCCCAATTGCTGCGCACCCAATTCAAGGCGTCACCTTGCATCGGGTAACAGAACAGCCGCCAGTAATCGCGCAGAACCTCCCCCAGCAAGTCGCTGTGGTCGGTTTCCAGGGTCTGGGTAAACAGGCTGCCGCTGTCGAACGCGTGCTCGCGCAACATGCGCTGGCACCAACTGTGGATGGTCGACACCGCCGCCTCGTCCATCCACTGGGCGGCGATGTCCAGGCGGTTTGCGCAGCCGGGCCATTGCTCGGGCAAGTACTGACCACGCAACTCGGCAATCAGGCTGTCGGGGGCCGGGGTTTCATCGCGGAAATAGCGTGCGGCCTCGGCGAGCCGTGTGCGGATGCGTTCGCGCAGCTCTTTGGTCGCGGCGTCGGTGAACGTCACGACGAGGATCTGCGGCGGCAACAGCTCACGTCCGAAGCCACTGTCCTCCCCGCCGTTGCCAAGCACCAGACGCAGGTACAACGCGGAAATGGTGAACGTCTTGCCGGTCCCGGCGCTGGCTTCGATCAGTTGACTGCCGCGCAGCGGGAATGCCAGGGCCAGAGGTGTCTTCGTGCTCATCAGCGCGACTCCTCGCTGGACAGTGAACGCCAGGGTGCTTCGAGAAGCGGGCGATAGAGTGCGTCACACCATTGGGGGAACGTCTCATCGGCGATCAAGGCATCGTAATCGGCGAATTGGCGCGCCAATGCCGGGCTTTCGCGACGCTCTCCGTCCGTCGTCTGCCCATCCCCTTCATAGGCCTTGCGCGCAGCGGCTTCGGCTTTGACCGGGTCGGTTTGCCCCAGCCACGCGAAGGCTGTCTTGACCGCGATCGGCAGAGGCTGGCGCATCCCCGACTGCCAGGCCATCAACAGGTCAGCGAGAATTTTCCGCGCCGTGGACTGCTCCAGCGGACCGAGCAACAGGCTGTCGTCGCTGGCCACCAATGCGGTGGTCAGCGCCATGCCACTGGCACAAGCCATCAGATGATTGACCCACGGGCGTGTCAGACGATGCCATTTGCGCGACTTGATCGAGCCGATACTGTTGGGGATCGTTGTGACAGACAACAAACCACCATCAGCACGCTGATGCAGGCCGCTGAGCCAGCCCTCGATGTGCAGGCCCTGCAACTCGATACTGATGGGCAACGCGCTGCTGAGCGGTGTTGGCCACAACGCCAGGAGCTGTTGGTGGCGTTGCAGCAAGTCAGGCAATGGCTCGATCAACTCCCGTTGCAGGCACTCACCGAATCCGGCCATGGGCAGCAGCCCGCTGTTCTGCAACCGTTTCGCCTGATCTTCCAGTGCCTGTCCGGTATTTGCCGGAGCCGCCAACGCCGCTTCGAGCAAACGGTCGCTGAGGCTGTAACGCTGCAACGCATCCAGGACAAAGGGCTCTTCATCGGCCAACGGCACTTCAGCCGCCTCGAAGAAGACCTTCAGTCGCTGGCTGAAAAAGTGCCGTACCGGATTGCGCAGGAAATCCTGCACCTGACCGAGACTCAGTGGTTCGTCCTGAACGTGGGGCGCGAGCACTTCGGTGCTTGGCTGCTGCTCTGCCGCCTGATGAAGCACCTGCCATTCGCTGGCGTAGCTGAACGATTCATCCCCGTCGTGAAAGTAGCGAGCGCTGAAGGGTTGCAACGGATGTTCCCGGGTCATGGCTTCCAGCAGATCCTCGTCGCCTTGCAGCAATCGCCAACCACTGGCCAGGTGATCACGCAACTGGCCAATCAGCACCGAGGCAGGCCGCTCGCTGTTATCGCGGATGCTGCGGCCCACCCAACTGATGTAGAGCTGGTCCCTTGCCGACAGCAAGGCTTCCAGTAGCAGGTAGCGATCGTCTTCGCGCCGGGAGCGGTCACCCGGACGGTAATCACTGCCCATCAGGTCGAAATCCAGCGGCGGCTGCGCGCGCGGATAATCGCCGTCATTCATGCCCAACAGGCACACCAGTTTGAACGGGATGGCGCGCATGGGCATCAAGGTGCAGAAGTTGACCGCTCCGGCCAGAAAACGCTGGGAGAGACGGCCCTGATCCAGACCTGCAAGCCAGGCTTCACGGACGACGGTCAGCGGCAACTCGTCCTGCAACCCGACGGATTCGCAGGTCTCGAGCCAGGTCTCACGCAGCTCTTCGAGCTGGGCCAGCAAGTAGTCATCGTGTTCGTTACCGGCAAGGAAGAACAACTGCACCAACGCCTGCAAGCGCAAGCCCCATTGCCCCGGCGATGCAGGCTGAGAGAGTTCGTGATGAGCCACTTCCAGCGCGTCGAGCAAGGCAACCAGCGGACCGATGAGCGCAGCGTCCAGACCACCGATCTCGTCGTAGGGTTCGATGCCCTCATAAGCATCGGCGCTGCCAACGGCATAACCGAGCAACATCCGTCGCAAGCCGAAACGCCAGCTGTTTTGCTCCAGCTCTTTGGGCAGCCCGAGCCCGGCACGTTGCTCGGCATTCATGCCCCAGCGAATGCCGGCACCTTCGATCCAGCGGTGCAGCGTCGGCAGGTCACGCTCCTCGACAGCAAAACGGGCGCGCAGTGCGGGGACGTCCAGCAGATCGAGAATCTCACTGACGGGGAATCGGCTGTCAGGCAGCTTGAGCAGGTGCTCGACCGCAATCAGCAATGGATCACGACCACGCTGGCCCTGGTCAGCCAGGGTAAACGGAATGAAGCGCGGGTCCTGGCGGTCAAGCTGGCCAAAAACGGCACGAATATGCGGTGCGTAGCTATCGATGTCCGGGACCATCACGATGATGTCCCTGGGTCGCAGTGTCGGATCGGCACTGAAGCGCGCGAGCAGTTGATCGTGGAGGATCTCGACTTCTCGCTGGGCGCTATGGGCGATGTGAAAACGGATCGATTCGTCCTTGTGCAGATCGATAGCCGGCCAACGCTCCCGAGTCTCGTTGAGGGGCCGCAGTTCGAGGATGTCGTCCTGCAACTGGTTGAGCACGTTCAGCGGCTGACCGTCACTGAACAGGTCGATGCGCCCGTCGCGGAATGCCGAACGATAGCTGCTGGGATCGTCATAACTGTCGAGCAGGTTGATGTAGTCCCGCCCCTGCTTGCCCCAGGCAGCCAGCAGCGGGTGGGCATGCTGGTGCAGGGTTTGCGGATCGATCACTACCGGCGTGCCGCTCTTGCGGGCCTGACGCTTGTATTGATGCCGCAACAGGTCTTTATCGGCGACGATGTCCGCCCAATGGTGACGACACGGGTTGTGTACACACAGCAGGACCTGGCTGAACCGTGCCAGTCCCGCCAGTGCTTCCAGGGCTTGGGCAGGCAGGGAAGAAATCCCGAAAACGATCACTCGCGAGGGTAATCCCTTGGGAGCTGTTTCGAGGTTATTGATGCGCTCGACAAATCGCTGATGGACGCCGGCACGACTTTGCGCCATGCCTTCTTCTCCCACATCCAGCAAGAGTGCGCGCCATAACTCTGCCTGCCAGCAATTGGCCGGGGTCAGGGGTTTGGCTTCGCCCCTGGCGGTTCTGGTTTGATGGCGACCTTGCGCCCAGTCTTCGAGCCAGTCAGCTCGATACACCTGATATTGGTCGAACAGATCCGCCAGACGCTCAGCCAGTTGATAGCGTTTGCGCAGATCGGTGTCATGGGTCAGGAAACGTTGCAGAGGCTCGAAGTACGGCTGATTGATCAGTTGCGGCAGCAGGCGCATCAGGCGCCAGGTCAGCGGGGCTTTATCGAGCAGGGACTTGACCGGAATTTCGTCGCGGCCAAGGACCATGCGATAGAGCTGCCACATGAAGCTGCCGGGCAACTGCACATCGATGGCGGCAGCGATGCCGCAGCCTCCCATGTCGTCTTCTTCAGAATCTTCCGCCAGTGCAAGCTTCAGCCATTGGGCAATGCCATTGCTTTGCACCAAGGCGATTTCATTCTCCAGGGGAGCGAGCGGGTAGCGCCGCATCCAGCTGACCACCAGGCTGCGCAATTCGTCCAGGCGGTTGCCGTGAACCACCATAAAACCAGCACTGAGAGGTGTTGCGTCCGGCATAGTGGCGTCCCTGGAAATGCAAAATCGAAGGACGACTTTAACATTTGTAGGAGCGAGCTCGCTCGCGAAGAACGCCAGGACACCGCGTGGCCCCAGGCAGTTAGCGTCATCATTGACGACCTTCGCGAGCAGGCTCGCTCCTACAGGGCACAGTGTTCGAGGTGTAAATAGGCCA